>JAQXWB010000001.1 GCA_029225225.1 Bacillota bacterium
TCCAAATCGCTCAGCGCTTGCAGGATATCCCATTCATTCATGGCGTGTAGCCCTCCTTTTCCAGTCGTTTTCGGAGCTTTTTCCGCAGACGGGAGAGCATCGCGGAGACGCGGTTTTCCTGCCAGCCCCGCAGGGCTGCAAGCTCTCCGACGCTGTAGCCGTACCAGTAGCGCTTGACGAACAGCTCCCGCTCCTCCGCTTTCAGACCGCACACGAAATCGTTCAGCACCTCGCGAAGAAAGACCGCGTCCGTCTCCCGCTGCCGCAGCGGGTCGGGAATGCACTCGGCAAGCTCGTCGAGCAGGACAGTCACGCCGCTGCGTTTCTGTGCGCCCTCCCGCTCGAGGTAGTGCAGGGCGATGTTGCGCGTGACGCGGGCGAGATAGGCGCGCAGATCCTTTGGGACGGTTTCGCTCCGCCATACCGCGAGCCAGACGTCGCTGACGCACTCCTCCGCCGCCTGCTCGTTACGCAGGAGCCGCCGCGCGATGGTGAGGCAATAGACCTCATATTGGTCGCGCAGGTGCAGCAGCGCCTCCTCATCCTTCCGCGCAAGCTGCGCAACGATCTGCGTCTGTGTCACGAGGTCACCTCCCTTGGGTTGTTCAAAAGCGCTTTCAACTATATAGACCGATTTTAACACCGAAATGTGACAGGCGCGAGGAAAATTTTTTAGTGAACAGTGAATCGTGAATAACGAAGGAGCGCTCCGCGCGGATAAAAAGCGGGCGGCTGATAGCCGCCCCTACGAGAAATTTCGCAGTTTTCGCCGTAGGGGCGGCTATCAGCCGACCGTGCAGGAACTACCCCTTAGCCCTTAGCCCAAACAGGCTGCCGACAGGCGCGTCAGGGATGCCGCTTGCTACGGTTTCCCACAGACAGCAACCTATTCACAATTCACTGTTCACTGTCCCAATCTCCGGCATACCCGTCCGCGGACTTGCATAGGCTGTAGCACGAGACTTTGGGGGAGGCTGTGTTTTTATGAGTAACCTTTATGCAGACATTGCCGAGCGCACGGGCGGCAACATCTATATTGGGGTGGTCGGACCCGTGCGCACGGGCAAGTCCACCTTTATCAAGCGCCTGATGGAGGAACTGGTCATTCCGAACATCGACGATCTCTATCAGCGCGAACGGGCAAAGGATGAGCTTCCGCAGAGCGGCTCGGGCAAGACGATCATGACGGCGGAGCCGAAATTCGTGCCGGAGGAGGCGGTGCAGATCACGCCCGACGGCACGGCGACGCTCTCGGTTCGGCTGATCGACTCCGTTGGCTACATGGTGGACGGCGCAATCGGTGCGACGGAGAACGGACAGCCGCGCATGGTGACAACGCCGTGGTTTGAAAACGAGATCCCCATGACCGACGCCGCCGAGCTGGGGACGAAGAAGGTCATGCAGGAGCATTCCACCGTCGGCATCGTCGTCACCACGGACGGCACGGTCACGGATATCCCGCGTTCGGACTACATCGCTGCCGAGGAGCGCGCCATCCGCGACATGCAGGCGACGGGCAAGCCCTTTATCGTCGTGGTAAACTCCGCCGCGCCGAATTCCTCGGATGCCCGCGCCCTGCGGGACTACATCGCCGCGACCTACGGAGTCAGCGCGGTGACGGCGGACTGTCAGGGAATGCACGAGGGTGAGCTGCGCGCGCTTTTACGGGAGCTGCTGTTCGCCTTCCCGATGCGGGAAATGCGGGTCTTCCTGCCCGCGTGGGTGCAGGCGCTGGAGATCGACGTTCCGCTCAAGGCGGCGCTTTACGAGTCGCTGCGCCGCAACGCGGAGGCGATCTCCCGCATTGCCGAGGCGGAGCCTGCCGTCGCGAAGGTGGCGGAGCTGGAGCAGGTCTGCGGCTACCGCGTCACCGAGGTCGATCTCGGCACGGGCACGGTGAGCTGCGAGCTGGACTTCAACGAGGGACTGTTCTATCAGATCCTCGGGCAGCGCACGGGCTTCGAAATCGAAAACGACGGGCAGCTCCTGTCGCTTTTGACCTCGCTGGCTGCGATGAAGAAGCAATATGACAAAATCTCCGCCGCGCTGGAGGAGGTCAAGGCGACCGGCTACGGCATCGTCATGCCGACGGCGGAGGAGATGCACATGGAGACGCCGGAGATCGTTAAAAAGGGGAGTGCCTATGGGGTGAAGCTCAAGGCGAGTGCGCCGTCTATCCATATGCTCCGCGCCGATATCCACACGGAGATCAGCCCGATGGTGGGCGACGAGCAGCAGTCGGAGGATCTGGTCAAATATCTGCTGGGCGAATACGAGGGCGACACTGACCGCCTGTGGGACAGCAACATTTTCGGCAAATCGGTCTTTGAGCTGGTCAACGAGGGCTTGACAACCAAGCTCCGCCGTATGCCCGACGAGGCGCGCTACAAGCTCAAGGACGCGCTGACCAAGATCATCAACGAGGGCGCGAATGGATTGATCTGTTTGCTGCTGTGACACGCGATGCAGCCTTGCGCGCCTTTGCGGGGAGCATCAGTGAAAAGTGAATAGAGAACAGTGAATAGTGTCGGAGCGCTCCGCGCGGATTTGAAATGCGTATGGTGTTCTTTTTCGTGTCATTGCGAGGAGCGCAGCGACGTGGCAATCTCCGGCTTCCAAGTCTGTACGCACTCGGCAGCTCCTGCACGAGATTGCCACGCCTCGTTCCTCGGCTCGCAATGACAGGGAAGGGAAACCTTTACGTTTTTTCATCCGCGGTCACTGTTCCCTATGGATACAAAACGCTGCATGGGAGAGAAGGTTCCCATGCAGCGTTTTCAGTATCCCCGTTATTGATCAAAACGGCGCAAAATCGGCAGCAGGCGCGTGCCGAGGAGGACGACGCAGACGATCTTCAGCGCGTCAAAGGGCAGGAAAATGAGGCAGCCGGACATGAGCGTTTTCGACACCGACCACGCGCCGCCAAGTGTAAAATAGAGGTAGGGCAGACCGACAATATACAGCACCACCAGAGCGACCACGCAGGCGACCGCGAGACGCAGCCACAGCCACGGCAGCCGCGAAAGCCCTTTGCGGGAGAGCAGACCCACGACGAATGCCATCGGGATCAGCCCCAGCAGGAAGCCGAAGGTCGGCATCGCGACATACATCAGTCCGCCGCCCTCGGTGAAAATCGGCAGACCGATCAGTCCGAGCGCGACATAGAGAAATTGCGACAGCGCGCCCCAGTACGGCCCCAACAGCACGCCCGCCATACAGGTGAAGAACACCTGCAGGGTGAAGGAAACCGTGCCGACCGGGATCTTGAGGAATGCGCCGATCGCCGTCAGCGCCGCAAACAGCGCCGTCAGCAGCATCTTATAAAGTGTTTTGTGTTTCATGGTTTTTGTCCTTTCTTTTTTTCTTCTCTCTTTGCCAAAATGCTACAAAAAAGATGCGAGTCGGATACAAATTGGTGCTATGATACTACAAAAGTGTTACCGAAAAGGAGAAATGTACGATGCAGACCGCCTCCCGACGGCGAGAAACACGCCGCAACACCAGACACAACGGAACATTCTTTGCTGTTTTGCTCTTTTTGGCGCTGCTGTGCGTGGCAGTGGGTGCGGTGCTTTCCGTGCAGAAAATCCATGAGAGGGACGAGCCGATACCCACCTTCAGCGTGGAGGAGCCGTCGGATATTGAGCTGCCGCAGTTTCCGCTCACGTCCGCGCCCTCGACGGACGATCCGCTCCTGCTGCTCGTCAACCGCGACCACCCGCTGCCCGAGGGCTATACGCCGGAGCTGACCAAGCTGCAAGACTGGGATCTCTCGGTCGCGAGTGCGATGTATGACGATCTGTGCCGTATGCTGCAAGCGGGACGCGCGGAGGGGCTGCGCTTTGAAATTTGCTCCGCCTACCGCTCCCACGAGACGCAGCAGGCGCTGTTTGACGAGGACGTCGCCCGCTATATGGCGCAGGGCATGACCGAGGCGGACGCAATCGCCGCAACGGCGCGCTATACCATGCTGCCCGGGTGCAGCGAGCATGAGACGGGACTCGCCGTGGACATCGTCTCTCTGGAAAACCAGCTCCTCGACGAGTCGCAGGAGCAGACAGCGGAGACAATATGGCTGCACGCGCACTGCTGGGAGTACGGCTTCCTTCTGCGCTATCCCTCCGACAAGAGCGACCTTACGGGCATTGCCTATGAGTCGTGGCATTACCGCTATGTCGGCATCGACGCGGCAAAGTACCTGCACGAACGCGACCTGACCCTTGAGGAGTTCTGGGCGCAGCAAACAGAATAACCCCCAAAAGCAGACGCTTGCCGCCTGCTTTTGCTTCTGTAGAAATTGTAAACCTAAAATCAAAGCAAAAGGTTTACAATCTATTCGCGATTATACAACACCGTTCTCCAAAAAGCAAGCATTATTTCCAAACCTATGGAAATTCCGTAGGGCGGGGACGGGCTTCAGTGAATAGTGAATAACGAAGGAGCGCTCCGCGCGCATTCGAAACGTCGGCGGCTATCAGCCGCCCGGTGCAGGAACTACCGACCGCGTACCGGAAATCGGCAAGAGATTGCCACGGGCGCAGGCGCCCTCGCAATGACAAAGAGGGTAGCCAATTATGTCATTGCGAGGAGCGAAGCGACGCGGCAATCTTGTGCAGGAACTACCGAGTGGGTACAAATTTGTTTGTCCGTACCGTCTGCCGCTTCGCGGACAAAAGGGACATGTCCCCGCCCTACGGGGGTGCGGCAACGATTTTTGGGTGTGTGAAAAATGTCTCAGAAAATTCACAATTTGTTCTTGACTTTCTCCGCAAAATGGTTATTATAGTATTTGGCACTCGGAAACGCAGAGTGCTAACCCAAAAACCGTAAATAGACGGGAGACCGTCCTACTATATTATTGGAGGTAATGAACTATGAAACTGACACCCCTTGCAGACCGTGTGCTGCTCAAGCCCGTTGAGGCGATGGAGACTACCGCTTCGGGAATCATCCTCTCCACTGCAAATAAGGAGAAGCCCGTGATTTCCGAGGTCATCGCTGTCGGCCCCGGCGGTTTGGTAGACGGCAATGAGGTCAAGATGGTCGTTAAGGTCGGCGACAAGGTCGTTGTCGCCAAGTACGCAGGTACGGAAGTCAAGCTCGACGATGTGGATTATTCCATCGTCCGCCAGTCCGAGATCCTTGCGATCGTAGAGTAATTTCAGGAGGTAGTAATCATGGCTAAAATGATCGTTTTCGGCGAAGATGCCCGCAAGAAGCTGCAATCCGGTATTGACCAGCTTGCCGATACCGTAAAAGTCACCCTCGGCCCGAAGGGCAGAAACGTCGTCCTCGGCAAGAAGTACGGCGCGCCCCTCATCACCAACGACGGCGTGACCATCGCCAAGGAAGTGGAGCTGGAGGATGCCTTTGAGAACATGGGCGCCCAGCTCGTCCGCGAGGTTGCCACCAAGACCAACGATGTCGCCGGCGACGGCACGACCACCGCGACCCTGCTCGCGCAGGCGATTGTCCGCGAGGGTCTGAAGAATGTCAGCGCGGGTGCGAACCCTATGGTCATGCGCAAGGGCATGCAGAAGGCGGTTGACACCGCGATTGAAACCATCAAGGCAAATTCGCAGGAAGTCAGCGGCAGCGACGATATCGCGAGAGTCGGCACGGTTTCCTCCGGCGACGAGGAGATCGGCAAGCTGATCGCCGAGGCCATGGAGAAGGTCAGCGCCGCCGGCGTCATCACCATCGAGGAGTCCAAGACCGCCGAGACCGGTCTGGAGGTCGTCGAGGGCATGCAGTTCGACCGCGGCTATATCTCCCCCTACATGGTCACCGATACCGACAAGATGGAAGCCGTCGTGGACGATCCCTATATCCTGATCACCGACAAGAAGATCTCGTCCATTCAGGAGATTCTGCCCATTCTGGAGCAGATTGTCAAGGGCGGTCAGAAGCTCTTCATCATCGCAGAGGATGTCGAGGGCGACGCACTTTCCACCCTGCTGGTCAACCGTCTGCGCGGCAGCTTCAACTGCGTCTGCGTCAAGGCGCCCGGCTTCGGCGACCGCCGCAAGGAAATGCTCCGCGACATTGCCATCCTCACCGGCGGCACCTATGTTGCCTCTGAGCTGAACATGAACCTGCAAGACGTCCAGATCAGCGATCTCGGCAGAGCGCGTCAGATCAAGGTCAACAAGGACAACACCGTCATTGTCGACGGCTGCGGCAACCCCGATGAGATTCAGAGCCGTATCCATGAGATCAAGGCTGCCATCAAGGTCACGACCTCCGATTATGACCGCGAGAAGCTGCAAGAGCGTCTGGCGAAGCTGTCCGGCGGCGTCGCGGTCATCCGCGTCGGCGCGCAGACCGAGGTTGCCATGAAGGAGCAGAAGCTCCGCGTGGAGGACGCTTTGAACGCGACCCGTGCGGCAGTCGAGGAAGGCATCGTCGCAGGCGGCGGCACGGCATTTGTCAACGCGATTCCTGCCGTTGAGAAGCTTGTCTCCGAGCTGAGCGGCGACGAGAAGACCGGCGCTTCCATCATCGCGAAGGCCTTGCAGGCACCGATCCGCCAGATCGCGGAGAACGCCGGCGTGGACGGCTCCGTCGTCTTCGAGCGCATCAAGAACAGCGACAAGGTCGGCTACGGCTACAATGCCTACACCGATGTTTACTGCGACATGATCCCCAGCGGCATCGTCGATCCGACGAAGGTCACGAGAACCGCTTTGGAGAACGCCGCGTCCATCGGCGCTTGTGTCCTGACCACGGAATCCCTCGTGGTCGACAAGCCCGATCCCGCAGCCGATGCCGCAGCGGCAGCCGCAGCAGCCAACGCAGGCGGCGGAATGTATTAATCAACGGATTTTCCAAAAACGGTGCGTCCCCAACCGGACGCACCGTTTTTTCATGGTGTAGCCTGCGGCATCCTTGACGCGCCTTATGCGGGGGCAGTGAATAGTGAACAGAGAATAGTGTCGGAGCGCTCCGCGCTGATTTGGAACGCGGGCGGCTGATAGCCGCCCCTACGAGAAGAATTGGAATCTATGCTGTAGGGGCGGATAGTATCCGCCGGGTGCAGGCACTGCCGTTTTTGTGATAGCTTCCGCAATTCTTTTTTTACCCTCTGAGAAAAAACACCCCAACTTTTTCCGATTTTTTGCGTCTATATAAGCAGAAAGATCTTTCAGACACAAGGAGGGGCTGCCGTGGAGGATTTGCGGATTGTGGAATTATACCGTCGGCGGGACGAGCAGGCGATTGTGGAGACGGACTGCAAATACGGCGCTTACTGTCGGCGTATCTCGGAAAACATTCTCTCTCTGCGCGAGGATGCCGACGAGTGCGTCAACGACACCTATCACGCCGCGTGGACGCACATTCCGCCCGACGCGCCCCTCTCGCTGCGGGGGTATTTGGGCAGGATCGTCCGCAATCTCTCCCTCAGCCGTTACCGTAAAAACCGCGCGGCGAAGCGGTACGAGGGGATGGATTTGCTGCTTTCGGAGCTGAATGACTGCGTGCCCGCGCCGGACTGCCCCGAAAAAACCCTTGAAGGCGCGGAGCTGACGGAATATCTCAACGCGTGGCTGCGCAGCCTCGATGCGGACGACCGCGCGCTGTTTTTGCGCCGGTATTGGTACGGCGATTCCGTCAAGTCCCTCGCCGCCGCGGCCGGCTGCACGGCGAATCAAATGGCGCAGCGTATGCTGACCCTCCGCAAAAGGCTGCGCGGTTTTTTGGAGAAGAAAGGAGTTTCCATATGAAACGCGAAAAACTATATGACAGCCTGACCCAAGTCGATGACGACCTTGTGCAGGAGGCGGAGACGCATACCTTCCGCCGGAAAAAGCGGTTTCGCCTGCTGGGGGCAATCGCGGCGGTGCTTGTTGTTGCGGTCACGGCGGGCATTCTGCTCCATCCCGCGAGCAGTCCGCTGATCACAAACGCCTACGCCATTGCCGAGGCACAGTACCCCGAGATGGCGCAGTTTCCCGACTACATGGATTATCTCGACCCCGAGACGATGGAGATCAGCGGCAAGAACGAGGAGGACTTCTATGAAGCCTATGACGCATGGTATGAAAGCCGGAAAGCGCAGCGGGCGTATGCGGAAAGCTACAGCGCCGACGACCTGTCCGACTTCGTCCACAGCAGTACGTTGGAGCTGCTTTCCGGCACGGACGGGGAGAACCGCGTCTATTCGCCTTTGAATGTCTACATGGCGCTTGCTATGCTGGCGGAGGTCACGGAGGGCGACTCCCGTGCACAGATTCTGTCTCTGCTGGGCGTGGACAGTCTCGACACCCTGCGCACCCGCACTAATGCAATATGGAACGCCAACTACCGCGACGACGGTGCAGTGACCAGTCTTTTGGCAAACTCCCTGTGGCTGGACGAGGATATCTCCTATGAGAAGGACACCCTCGAACGGCTGGCAAGGGACTATTTTGCCTCCTCCTATTCCGGTCAGATGGGCGATCCGGCGTATGACAAAGCGCTGCGGGACTGGCTGAACGAGCAGACGGGCGGCTTGCTTGAGGAGCAGATCACAGGATTGGAATTCTCGCCCGAGACGGTGTTTGCCCTCGCCTCTACCGTCTATTTCTGCGCCAAATGGCAGGACGAGTTTTCCAAATCCGCCACCGAGGAAGGAATTTTCCACAGTGCGGACGGCGATGTCCCTTGCGAATTCATGTATCAGAGCGGTTCGGACACCTATTACTGGGGCGAGCAATTCGGCGCAATCCGCCGCAGCTTTTCGGAGGGCGGGAGCATGTGCTTCCTTCTGCCGGACGAGGGCAAGACCGTGGACGACCTGCTGGAGGATTCAGAGGTGATGGACTTTATTCTCGCAAACGGCGATTGGGGGAACAGTAAGGACCTCACTGTGCATCAGCGGATTGTGAAATTTGATGTCTCGTCGCAGCTCAATCTGTCGGAGGGCTTGCAGGCGCTGGGTGTTACGGATGTCTTTGACGCGGCTGCTTCGGACTTCTCACCGCTGACGGGTATGGACGGGTTGTTTCTCTCGCAGGCAACGCACGGCGCAAGGGTCGCCATCGACGAGGAGGGCTGCACCGCAGCGGCGTTTACCGTGATGATGGCATGCGGTGCCGCCGAGCCGCCGGAGGAGGAGATCGACTTCACCCTCGACCGTCCCTTCGTATTTGCAATCACCGGCGAGGACGGACTGCCGCTCTTTATCGGCGTTGTCAACCAACCGTAACGCTTTCGCAATGACACGGAAAGGATACCCCATTTGTCATTGCGAGACCAGTGCGCACACTGGTCGTGGCAATCTCAGACTTCCAAGTCTGTACGCACTTGCTGCTTCCTGCACAAGATTGCCACGTCGCTTCGCTCCTCGCAATGACACGGAGAGGCAACCCTTATTTGTCATTGCGAGACCAGTGTGCGCACTGGTCTCATAATGACAAGACGAGAACCCCCTCGTGTCATGAAACATCCCCCGAAAATGGCGCTATGCGTCATTTTCGGGGGACTTATCGTTACTTTCCTGTTTCCTTGCCGCAGGTGTCCGCGACGATGTAGCGGGGGCGGTCCTTGATCTCCTCGTAGATATTGCCGAGATAATAGCCGATGATCCCGAGGCTGAGCATAATCAGGCTGCCGAGGAAGAGCAGCAGGATGATGACCGTGGTGAAACCGCCCAGCGCGATGCCCATGAACTTCTGCACCAATGCGATCACGCCCATCACCAGAGAGACGAACAGCGTCAGTATACCGAAGATCGTGACAAGGTGCAGCGGCAGTGCGGTAAAGGCGGTGATGTTGGACAAGGCGTATTTCATCAGCGACCATGTCGACCACTTCGACTCCCCTGCCGTCCGCTCGCGCACCTCGTAGCTGACCTCCGCCGTGCGGAAGCCGACCCACGACGACAGGGCGCGGAAGAATGCCCGTTTTTCCCGCATGGTCAGGATCACGTTCACCGCCTTGCGGTCGAGCAGCTTAAAATCGGAGGCGCGGGACATATCCACCTTCGTCGCGCGGCTGATCATCGAATAAAACAGCTTGGCGGACAGGCGGTGCAGCGCGCTCTCCTTGCCGCGGTCGGACTTGACGCCCTCGATCACCTCGGCACCCTGCTCCCACAGGCGGTACATTTCAATCAGCTTCTCGGGCGGATGCTGTAAGTCGCAGTCGATCACCGCCACGCAGTCGCCCTTGGCGTGCTGCAAGCCGGCAAAGATCGCCGCCTCCTTGCCGAAATTCCGCGAAAAGCGCACGCCGCGCACTGCCTCATGCTGCTTCGACGCCGCCTCGATCTGCACCCATGTGGCATCCTTGGAGCCGTCGTCCACAAAAATCAGCTCATGGGGGATCTTCTCCTGCGCCAGCAATGCAGTGATCTGCGCCGCTGCGATCGGCACCATCTCCTGCTCGCAATAGGCAGGAATAACCACGGACAGCATAAACCTCACCTCCGAAATGTTCTCGTTTCTTTTTCCCATTTTATTGCCGTTTTCCGCATTTGTCAACCTTTCTCATTGCCCACACCCATGAAATGTGATATACTAATAAAACCAGTGAACAGTGAATAGTGAATAACGAAGGAGCGCTCCGCGCGGATTAAAAAACGGGCGGCTGATAGCCGCCCCAACCGCCTGAACCGAGAGATTACACGTAGGGGCGGCTATCAGCCGCCAGGTGCAGGAAGTACCGAGTGCGTACAAACCTACAGCCGGAGATTGCCACGACCGGTGCGCGGCCCTTCGCGACGAAGGAGCGTTACGGATGCGGCGTACCCCTTGCGGGTAGTGTGCGCACCGGTCTCGCAATGACAAGTTAGGGACGCTTTTCCGTGTTTCATTGTTCACTATTCACCATTCACTAAAACCAAACACGGAGGCGCATATGAAAAAGGTTTTAATGCTCGGCACGGGCGGGACGATTGCTTCGGAGATGACGCACAGCGGCTTGACGCCGGCATTGACGAGCGAACAGCTTGTGGAAAATGTGCCGGAGATCTCAAACATGTGCGAGGTGACCTGCCGTCAGCTCTTTTCCATTGACTCGACGAACATCACGCCCGCTCACTGGCTGATGATTGCGAAGGAAATTCAAGCGTCGTTTGATGAATTTGACGGCTTTGTGATCGCCCACGGCACGGATACGATGGCTTACACCGCCGCCGCGCTCTCCTATCTGATTCAGTATTCCCCGAAGCCCATCGTTTTAACGGGCGCGCAGAAGCCGATCCTCTTTGAGAACACCGACTCCAAAACGAATCTTGCCGACGCGTTTCGGGTGGCAGTGTCCAATCTGTGCGGCGTGCTGCTGGTCTTTAACGGGCGAGTCATTCTCGGCACGCGCGCCCGCAAGACAAGGACGACGAGCCTACAGGCGTTTTCGAGCATCAACTATCCCTTGCTGGCGGTGCTGCAAAACGGCTTCCTGATGGAATATATCCGTCCCGCTTCGCTGCCGCAGCCGCGGTTTTATGACCGCCTGAACACGCGTGTCGGGCTGATGAAGATGATCCCGGGCGCGGACTGCGGACTGCTGTCCTATCTTTTGGCGCACAACGACGCGGTGATCGTCGAGAGCTACGGCGTGGGCGGTCTGCCGTCGTATCAGGGCAGCGGCTTCTTCGATGTGCTCCGCAGCGCGATTGACGAGGGGAAGACCATCGTCATGACCACGCAGGTGCAAAACGAGGGCAGCAATTTGGCGGTCTATGACGTCGGCTTCCACCTCAAAAACGACCTGCATCTGCTCGAAGCCTACGACATGACGACGGAGGCAGCCGTGGCGAAGCTGATGTGGATTCTCGGGCAGACGAAGGACGCCGACGAGATTCGCCGCCTGTTCTGCACACCCGTGGCCTATGACCTGCTCTATCTCAAGGAGGAGACATAACATGGATCGCGCACTTTTGGAGCGGCAGCTTGCGGAGCTTCCGCTGGCGCAATATGAATTTTTTGAGACGGAGGAACTGGAATTCTCCGAACGCATCCGCACGGTTTGCGAGGCTGAATGTCCGCGCTACGGAAAAACATGGGCGTGCCCTCCTGCGGTCGGCACGGTGGGGGAGTGTAAAGCGCGCTGCCTCCGCTATCCCGAGGGGCTGCTTCTGGTCACGCTGACCGAGGTCGAGGACATCGCGGACATGGAGGAGACGCTTGCCACCCGTCCGGCGCACGAGGCGCTCACCCACGAGGCTGCCGCGCTTCTTCGGGCGCAAGGGCTGGAGGTTATGGGGCTTTCCACGGATTCCTGCGCGATCTGCCCAAAATGCAGCTATCCGAACGCCCCCTGCCGCCATCCGGAGCAGATGTACCCCTGCGTCGAGAGCCACGGCATTGTCGTGACGGCGCTGGCGGAAAAGCACGGCATCGACTACCTCTACGGCGGCAACGTCGTGACATGGTTCTCTCTGCTGCTCTACCGTGAGGAACGCGGGGATGCTATGGGGGAATCGTGAATCGCTTTCTGTTTCCGGCTGCTTTGTTCGCACATGGTGGTTCCTGCACGAGATTGCCACGACCAGTGTGCGCACTGGTCTCGCAATGACAGATTAGGGTAGCTTTCCGTGTCATTGCGAGGAGCGAAGCGACGTGGCAATCTCCGGCTGCTGTCTTGTACGCAGTTGGTAGTGCCTGCACGGGCGGCTACGAAATATGTCACAGCCAACGCCGTAGGGGCGGATAGTATCCGCCGGCGTGCAGGGACTACCGACTGCATACTGATTTGTTCGTCTACACTGTCTGCCGCTTACGCGGTCTTAGGGGACATGTCCCCGCCCTACAACGTGGCAAGAGGGACGGGTTCCTTGCCGATCCACGCAAATCGCGGGTTGACAAATCCTTTCTTTCTCGTTATACTATATTCGACCGCAAACAACACCTTTCTTCGGGGGGTCGGATGCTTCCGGCTGAGATTGGGCGAACAGACGCCCTGACCCGCAGACCTGATACGGTTCATACCGTCGTAGGGAAAGATGGGAGCGTTTCTTCCGCTTTGCTTTCCGAGAACGGGTTGCATTGCGGAATTTTTTGTTTGGGAGTGTTTTTCATGCAAAACAAGCACCTGCGCGCCCTCTGTGAGTGCGCAATCTTCGTCGCGGCAGCCATCGCGCTGAGCTATCTCAAGATCCCCATCGGACTGTCCTTCGGCGGTTTCGGCGGCTCGATTGATCTTGTCATGATCCCGTTGATCCTTTGCGCTATGCGTTGGGGTCTCGGCTGGGGTCTTGGCTCGGGTCTGGTCTTCGGCACGCTGAAATTCTTCTTCGCGGAGGGATTCGCCATCAACTGGGCGTCCATGCTCCTCGACTACAGCATCGCCTACATGTTTGTCGGCTTTGCCGGTCTTTTCCGCCGCAAGGGCAACCTCACTTGGCTTGCCGCGCTGGTCGGCTGCTTCGGCCGCTTCCTGATCCATTTCATCAGCGGCGTGACGATCTATGCGGAATATGTCTCTCCGATCTTCGGTTGGAACGGCTCAAGTCCCGTCATTTACTCGATCCTGTACAACGGCTCTTATATGCTGCCCAACACCGTGATTGCTGTTGTGATCTGCGCGCTGCTTCAATTCCCGCTGAAAAAATATCTTTGCGGCGAGGACATGGCGAAGCGGAGCTGAATAACGCAGCAGCGGCGCTCTTGATTTATCCGGAGCTTCCCCAAAAGGCTTTACATCTGTCGAAAAATGTTGTAAAATAGAGCCGATATCTGCGGATACGGCTCTGTTTTTTTACATATTCAAATTGGCAACACAGAATGATGGAGGTGGGCAGGATGTATTGTCTGCGCTGCGGGAGAGAGGTTCCCGATGGGGTTTCTTTCTGCGAGGAGTGCGAAAAAACGGTGCGCGAGCCGTTGGAGGAGTCTCCGTATTTAAGCACGCGCGTCATCCTTCCCGCACAGGTCGGCGCGGCAACGAGAACGCCGCCGAAGCCCGTAAAGCTCCCGGAAAAAAAGCAGGAGCGCAAAGGCACGCACCGTCTCAAGGTCGCCGTGACGCTGCTTTCGATTCTCTGCGCGCTGCTGGCCGCCGCCTGCGGCTACGGTGTGAAGCTCTACTTAGATAGCGCCCGCGAGCACACCCTTTTGCTTTCGCAGCAAGAGGAAAACCAGCGCCTGCAAAATCAGCTTAGCAATAAGGAGAATGAGATTACCGAGCAGAAGGACAAGGTATCGCAGCTCTCGGCGCGGCTGACCGAAATGGAGGACGAGATCACGCGGCTGGAGCAGGAGATCAACACCTACCGTATGCAAGGCTCGGAGATTGACCAATCCCTGCGGGAGTTGCAGGAGGACAATTTGCAGCTGACCGAGGAGAATGAGGCCTACGCCGCGCAGGTTGAAGCGCTGGAAAAGCAGGAGAAAACCCTGAAGGACAAGATCACCGCTTTAGAGAGCCGCAACGCCACGCTGGAGCAGCTTTCAAGCTTTATCGACCGCCATGTCGTGTTCATTGAAAACGACGGGACGAACTATTACCACAGCTATTGGTGCAGCCGCTTCAAAAAGCAAAGCTACTGGGCGTACAGCACCAATTTGGCGATCGCGCAGGGCTATACGCCTTGCCCGGACTGCCAATAAAGCTTGCATTTTGTCCTGCGAGCTACTATCATTTCCCAATGAGGTGAGATTTATGAAACCAACGCTCCGGCGGCATGATTGGCTCATCGCGCTCACGGTCTGTCTCGCCTTTGGCGGCGTCGGCGCGGCGTTTATCCTGTGCTTTTTGATCGGCTTCGGGCTGCATACCTTCATCGGCAAGGAGGCGCTCTATATCGCCTTCGGCCTGCAGGCGCTCAATCTCGCGGTCATCCGCGTGCGGGAGCGGCAGCTTCGGCTGGGCGGCGCGCCTACGGCATCGGTGAAAATGCGCCGCGTGCATTTGTGCTTTGCTTGGTTTTGGCGCATCGGCGCGGTCTGCCTGCTGTTCTCGCTGGTTCTGGCGATCTGCGGCATCAGCTTCAGCAGTCTTTGGGTGCGCATTCCCTGCGTCGTCGGCACCATCCTGACGCCGCTCGGCTGGCTTGGCGCGCTGGCCTCCTTCCACCGCCGCAGACAGGCGGCGCTTGTGGCATCGGAGCGGCAAGCAATCGCATCCGCCTAAGAAAGACAAAAAATTAGGATTGCATTTTCCCGCAACCCGTGCTATACTATATAGGCACGCAGGTGTAGTTCATCGGTAGAACATCAGCTTCCCAAGCTGAATAGGGGGGTTCGACTCCCCTCACCTGCTCCACAAAGGTGCGTAACCGTTGATACAAATGGTTACGCACCTTTATTTTTTCCTATTGGAAAAGCCTTGAAAATCAACAGGTTCTGGCAACAGGGGGTTCAAATCGAACGCCTTGCTGCCAGAACTTTTTTGTTTTCCGGAGAAAATCATATATTTTTATACAGGACAAGGGGACGGTTCCCTGTCCCGTTGTCTCATAGCAATCTGTTTTGGCTAAGGGCTAAGGGGGAATGGTGAAGGACTTCGGTGTGCTTCGCACGGATTTTTATTCGGAATCCGCGCGGAGGGCTCCTCAGTCATTCACCCTTAGTCCTTAGCTCTTCGTCTATATGCAGGACAGGGAACCGTCCCCTGTCTCCGTTCATGGATCCTCTCTCGCCTTCATGCCGCCGCCGAGTAGAATGCCGAATTTTTGTTTTACAGGCTCTAATTCCTCTAACTGCGCGCGTGTCAGGAGGCGGACTTCGCCGAAGGCGCGCATGTGGGCATAGACCGTGAAGGTCTGCTCCAAGCACTCCATGCGGTACAGCGCCCGCAGGACGTCGCTGCCCCATGTCACCGCGCCGTGGTGCTCTAAGAGTGCGGCGTATGCCTCGTTGCAATACCTTGCCGCACTCTCGGCAAGTGCCCTTGAACCGGTGGGGGCGTAGGGGGCGCAGGGGACGCGTCCAACCTGCAGGGCGGCGTCCAAGGAGATGGCGAGGTCAAAATCCCGCCCGAGGGTCGAATAGGCGGTTGCGGCGGCGGGGTGCGCGTGGACGACGCCGCCGATGTCGGGATTCTCGCGGTAGAGGGCAAGGTGCATCGCCGCCTCGCTCGAGACCTTCCATGTGCCCTCGACGGTCTTGCCCTCCGGGTCGAGCCGCACGAGCATTTCCTCCGTCATGAAGCCCTTTGAGACGCCCGTCGGGGTGACCCAGACGGTGCCGTCTGCCATGCGGGCGGAGATGTTGCCGTCGTTGGCGCAGACAAAGCCGCGGGCGTACAGGCGGCGGCCTGCCTCCAAGATGGCTTCCTTTGCTTCGTTATGGGAGGTATAGTTCATTCGCCCATCTCCTTCGGGAACAGCTTACGGAAGCTCTCGTCAAACGGCGGACGCGCGATGCCGCGTTCGGTGACGATGCCCGCAAGCAGACTGTGGTCGGTCACGTCGAACGCCGGATTGTAGCACTGCACCTCGGGCAATGCCATCGGTTCGGCGTAAAACAGCTCCTTGATCTCCTCGGGCTTGCGCTCCTCAATGGGGATATCGTTGCCCGTCGGGCAGGCAAAGTCGATTGTGGTGGAGGGACCGAGGGAGTAGACGGGGATGCCGTAGTAATGCGCGAGCACCGCCAGCCCCGACGAGCCGATCTTATTTGCGACGTCGCCGTTGCGCGCGATGCGGTCGCAGCCGAAAAACACCGCCTGCACCTTGCCCTGCTTCATCACAAGGCTTGCCATATTGTCGCAGATCAGCGTACACGGAACGCCCGCCTTCGTCAGCTCGTAGCTCGTCAGCCGCGCGCCTTGGAGCAGCGGGCGCGTCTCATCGACGAAGACGTGGAGCTGGACGCCGCGCTCCTTCGCCAAATAGAACGGGCCCTGCGCCGTGCCGTAGCGGGAGGTCGCCAGCGGCCCCGCGTTGCAGTGGGTGATGACGCCGTCGCCGTCCTTGAGCAGGGAGAGCCCGTACTCCGAAATTTTCAGACACATTGCCATGTCCTCTTCGTGGATCGCTTTCGCCTCGGCTTCGAGGGCGGCAAGCAATTCCGCGCAGGGGCTGTTTTTGTGCGCGCGGACGATATTCTCCATGCGGCGGAGCATGCAGGAGAGGTTGACCGCCGTCGGGCGTGAGGAGTTGAGATAGTCCGACAGACGGAAGTATTCCTTGCTGAAGCCCTCATAATCGGGGGCTTCGATTTTTTTTGCCAAGACCGCCATCGAATAGGCGGCGAAAATGCCGATTGCCGGCGCGCCGCGCACGCGGAGGGAGTAGATCGCCTCCCACATCGTCTCGGCGTCGGTCAGGGTCAGATATTCTGTGCGGCGCGGGAGGAGGGTCTGGTCTAAAATGACGACGCTTTTCCCGTCGTCTCCCAAGCGGACATTGACCGCATGGGTCACGGATTGGATGGACATGGGGAACCTCCTTTGGAGTGAAAAGTGAATCGTGAATCGTGAATAGTGAATAGGTTGCGTCTGTGGGAAGCTGTAGCAAGCGGCATCCCTGACGCGCCTGTGGGCAGCCTTTTTGCTAAGGGTGAATGGTGAAGGACTGCGGTGTGCTTTGCACGGATTTTGAATGTGTTTCGCTACCTTACTTATCATTTCGAGGAGCGCAGCGACGTGGCAATCTCCGACGATAGGTTTGTACGCAGACGGCGGTTCCTGCACGAGATTGCCACACCCAGTGTGCGCACTGGGTTCGCAATGACATAGAGAGACAGCCGGTACGCAGACGGTGGTTCCTGCATCGGGCGGCTGATAGCCGCCCCTACGGCGTGAGCTGCGAAATTTCTCGTAGGGGCGGCTATTAGCCGCCCGCGTTTTAAATCCGCGCGGAGCGCTCCTTCGTTATTCACTATTCACTGAAGGCCTGCAAAGGCGCGTCAGGGATGCCACGCGCTACGGAGTTGATCGGGAAGCGGCGGGGTTATGCCTCGCCGAAGGAGATGATGCTTTCGCGCACGAGTTGGCGGAACAGGGGCGCGACGCGGTTCGCCGTTTCAAAGACCTCCTCATGGCTCAGAGGTGTCTCGCTGATGCCGGCTGCCTGATTCGTGATGCAGGAGATGCCGCACACGCGCAGTCCCGCGTGCTTTGCCGCGGCTGCCTCGCAGGCGGTGGACATACCCACCGCGTCCGCGCCCAAGGCGGCGAGCATCCGCACCTCGGCGGGCGTCTCAAAGGTCGGCCCCGTGAGCTGGCAATAGACACCCTGTTGCAGCGGAATGTCGTATTTTTGAGCGGTTTTGATAATTTTTGAGCGAAGCTGCGCGTCATACACCTCGGACATATCGGGGAAGCGCGTGCCAAGCTCCTCGACATTTTCGCCGATGAGCGGATTGGGGAAGAGGCTCATGATATGGTCGGTGATGAGCATGAAATCGCCTGCGCGGAAGCTTTTGTTCACGCCGCCGGCGGCGTTGGTCAAAAAGAGAATTTTCGCGCCGAGCATTGCCATCAGGCGCGTGGGCAGGAGGACATCCTCGGCGGAGTAGCCCTCGTAAAAGTGGACGCGGCCCTGCATGATGACGACCTTGACATTGCCGAAGGAGCCGAAGACAAAGCGTCCGCGATGCCCGGGGACGGTGGAGACGGGGAAGCCCTCGATATCGGCATAGTCCACGGTGGCGACCGCGTCGATCTCGTCTGCCAGTGCGCCGAGTCCGGAGCCGAGGATCAGCGCCACCTGCGGCACAAAGTCGGTCTTTTCCCGCACACAGGCGAGACATTTTTGCAGTTTCTCATAGGCTTTGGTCATGGTGTACCTCCTGTTTTGTTTTATAGTGAATGGTGAATAGTGAACAGAGAATAGTGAACAGGTCTGTGGGAAGCTGTGGCAAACGGCATCCCTGACGCGCCTGTGGGCAGCCTTTTTTGCTAAGGGTGAATGAGTGAGGTGTGCTTCGCATGGATTTTGAATGTGTTTCGCTACCTTACTTGTCATTTCGAGGAGCGCAGAGACGTGGCAATCTCCGACGATAGGTTTGTACGCAGTTGGCGGTTCCTGCACGAGATTGCCACACCCAGTGTGCGCACTGGGTTCGCAATGACATGGAGAGACAGCCGGTACGCAGACGGTGGTTCCTGCACGAGATTGCCACACCCAGTGTGCGCACTGGGTTCGCAATGACATGGAGAGGCAGCCGGTACGCAGACGGCGGTTCCTGCATCGGGCGGCTGATAGCCGCCCCTACGGCGTGAACCGCGAAATTTCTCGTAGGAATCCGCGCGGAGCGCTCCTTCGTTATTCACTGTTCACTATTCACCATTCACTATTCACTGAAGCCCTGCAAAGGCGCGTCAGGGATGCCGCGCGCTACAGGCTCTATTGGGGGTGCCTGCAGCAAATTACAGCAGCTTCGCGCCTTCGGTGTCGAGGCGGAGGGGGAGGACCTGCCAGTTGGGGAGAACCTCGGGCAGGCGCTTTTGCAGACATTCGCCGATCTCGTCGTTATCCGCAATGCACAGGCAGGTGGGGCCTGCGCCGGAGATGCAGAACGCCGTCACGCCGCACTCCCTTGCCGTCTGTTCGGCAAGGTCGATGCCCTCGATCAGACTTCTGCGGTACGGCTGGTGCAGACGGTCGTCCAGCGCCAAGGCGATCATCTCCGTGTCCGCAGTTTCCAACGCTCTGAGCAGCAGCGCCGCGTGGGAGACGTTGAACACCGCGTCGGCAAAGGGCACGCGCTGGGGCAGCACCGAGCGTGCAAGCTGCGTGCTTAACGGGAAATCCGGCACAAGCGCCAAGAACCGCAGCTTTTCCGACAGCGGGAATCTTGCCGTGATCGGCCGCCCCTCTCGCATTAAGCTTGCGGTCATGCCGCCATAGAGCGCGGGCGCGAGGTTATCCGGGTGCCCTTCGATCACGGTACACAGGCGCAGCATCTCGTCCTTATCCAAAGGAGAGCCGTGCAGGGCGTTTGCCGCCATCATGCCGCCGATGATCATCGCCGACGAGGAGCCGAGTCCACGGCAGACGGGGATATGGGCGTCGATGTCCAAGCGCAGCGGCTCCGGCTCCAAGCCCAACGCTTCCATCGCGTAGCGGTAGGCAACCACCGAGAGATTGTCACGGTTGCGGAATTCCTCGGGGCAGCCGAAAATTTCCAAGCCGCCCGAGATCGTTTCAAATGTATAGGTATTATAGAGCGCCAGCGCGCAGCCGAAGGAGTCAAAGCCCGGGCCTAAATTCGCGCTCGTCGCGGGTACGCGTACCGTTACTCGTCCCATTGCGTCACGCTCCTTTGTACATAATCCTGCATTTCCTCGCGGTCGATCACATCGCGGTGCAGATTAGGCAGCTTTTGCAGCCGCGCCAAATTCGGCGGGATCGGCACGCCGGTCAGCTCATTCAAGCGGAACATGACGTCAAATTCCGTCCCGCCGGTGTCGCCGCCGATTGCGGAGAGGACTGCCGTCGGGAATTTATACGGCGACGCGGTGGACAGGACGACCACGGGCGCGTCCGTTTGGTAGCTTTCCGCCACGCGCCACGCCACCGCCGTGTGGGTATCCATGAGATAATGTGCTTCCTTCCAGACCTTGCCGATGGTCTCCTCGGTCTGTATGTCGTCGCAGCAGCCGCAGGCGAATTCCGCGTGCAGCTTGGAAAGAAGCTCCTCCGAGACGGTGTAGCAGCCGTTTTCCGTCAGACTGCGCATATAGCCCGCGACCTCGTTTTCGTCCTCGGTCAGGAGCCACAGCAGGCGCTCTAAGTTGCTCGAGACGAGAATATCCATCGACGGCGAGATGGTCTTATAGAAGGGGCGGCGGCGGTCATAGGTGCCCGTGCGCAAAAAGTCCGTCAAAACATCGTTGCGGTTGGACGCGCAGACGAGCTTACCCACGGGAAGCCCCATGCGCTTGGCGAGGTAGCCTGCCAAAATATCGCCGAAGTTCCCCGTCGGCACGACGAAATCTACGCTTTCTCCGCAGGCAATGCGTCCGGCGTGCACCAGATCGGCATAGGCTTTGAAATAGTAGACCACCTGCGGCGCGAGTCTGCCGATGTTGATGGAATTCGCCGACGAGAGGCGCACGCCGCAGTTTTCCTTGACGCCTGCGGCAAAAATCTCCTTCACGCCGGTCTGCGTGTCGTCAAAGTTGCCCCGCACGGCGCACACGCGGACATTTTCGCCCGTTTGCGACACCATCTGCTTTTTCTGCACCTCGGAGACGCCGTTATCCGGATAGAAGACGATGATCCTCGTCCCGGGCACGCCGCAAAAGCCCGCCAGCGCCGCCTTGCCCGTGTCGCCGGAGGTGGCGGTCAGGATCATGATCTCGTCCGTCATGCCGGTTTTTTCCCGCGCCGCCGTGATGAGCTGCGGGAGCATCGACAGCGCCACGTCCTTAAACGCCGAGGTGGGACCCCGGAACAGCTCAAGGACATACCGCTCCCCGACGGGCACCAGCGGCGTTAAGTCCTCCGTCTCGAATTTCCCCGCGTAGGCGCGGCGCACCAGCTCGCCCATGTTTTCAAAATCGGGCAGAAGGGCGGACAGAATCTTCTCCGCCATGCCGAGCGTGTCCAGCCGCAGGACGCTATGTAGGTCAAAATCAACGGGCGGACGTGCGACATACAGCCCGCCGTCGGGCGCAAGTCCCCGCAGAACCGCCTCCGTGGCGCTTGCGCGCAGGGTTTTATCTCTCGTGCTTTGATATTCCATAGAAAACCACCAATCTTTTGTCTTGCCTTTTTCTAAAGTATATGATATACTGTTTCTCAGAAAAATGCAAGTGTTTTTCTCTCAAAGACACTTGCACGCGAAAGAAGGCGCTTTTTATGAGAAAGAAACCCATGCGGATCGCCCTGCTCGGTCTCGGAACGGTCGGCTTCGGCGTGTATGAATTTGTGCAGGCGCGCAAGGATATGGAGCTGGCGTGCGCGCTGAGTCTCGTCGTGCCCGAGGGCGTGACCTGCCCGATTGCGAAGAACCTTGACGAGATCCTCCGCGACGAGACGATTGACACCGTGGTTGAGGTCATCGGCGGGCTGCATCCGGCGTATGAGTTTGTTTCGAGCGCGCTCAAGGCGGGGAAAAATGTGGTGACCGCGAACAAGCTTCTGATCGCCGCGCATTACCGCGAGCTGGTGACGCTGGCAAAGGAAAACGGCGTCGCGCTGCGCTGCACGGCGGCGGCGGGCGGCGGCATCCCGTGGCTGACGAGCTTGGAGCGCACGGCGGCGCAGGAGCCGATCCTCCGCGTCAGCGGCATTATGAACGGCACGACGAATTTTATTCTTGACACCATGCACCGCTCCGGCGGCAGCTTCACGGATGCCTTACAGGAGGCGCAGCGCTTGGGCTACGCCGAGCGCGATCCGGCGGACGACTTAAACGGCGCGGATATCCGCCGCAAGCTGGTCATCTCCTCAAACATCGCCTACGGCTGCGTGATCGACGAGGGGGAGGTCGCCACGGAGGGCATCGAGCATATCACGGGCGCGGACATCGCCGCCTTTAAGCGGATGAATCGCGTCTGCAAGCTGATCGCCGCCTCGCGGAAGCTGGAAAACGGCGTTGCGGCGTATATTGAGCCTGCGCTCATGCCGCCGTCCATGCCGGAGTCCGCCATTCCGCAGAATTACAATCTGATCTCGCTCACCGGCGAGCACATTGGCAAGCAGAGCTTCTACGGACAGGGCGCGGGACGCTACCCCACGGCATATAATGTGTTGCAGGACTGCGTCGATATCGCAAACGGCGTGCGCGGCTTCTACACCGACCGGCTGGAGGAAGCGCATGTGGACAATTCCTCCGTGCAGCGGCAGTATTACGTCCGCACGAACGGCATGGACAAATGGCTGCAATCCCATGTTGACAAAATCCTCGACTGCGGTATAATAACCGATAAAGTCTCCGTTACGGAGCTGCATAACTGGGCAAAGCACCGCAGAGAAACAGACCCCGGCTGCTTCTTTGCTTCACTGCGATAAAACGGCAGGGGAAACTGCATTATTAAAGTGAATAGTGAATAGTGTCGGAGCGCTCCGCGCGGATTAGAAACGCGGGCGGATGATATCCGCCCCTACGAGAAAATCGGAGTTCACGCCGTAGGGGCGGCTATCAGCCGCCCGGTGCAGGAACTACCGACTGCATACAAGAAATCGGCAAGAGATTGCCACGGGCGCAGGCGCCCTCGCAATGACAGATTAGGGCAGCTTTTCCGTGTCATTGCGAGGAGCGAAGCGACGTGGCAATCTTGTGGGGGCATTTTGGATGCGTACAAAGCTACAGCCTGAGATTGCCACGACCAGTGTGCGCACTGGTCTCGCAATGACAAATTGGGCAGCTTTTCCGTGTCATTGCGAGGAGCGAAGCGACGCGGCAATCTTGTGCAGGAAGATCGAAATAGGATTGACAGTAGAAACACGATCACGATTCACCATTCACTCTTCACGATTCACTATTCACTGAAACATACAGAAGGAGTTCGGAATGTTAAAGGTTTTGAAATTCGGCGGCACCTCGATGGCGGATGCCGCGCAGTACCACAAGGTGCGGGATATCGTGCTTTCCGACCCGACACGGCGCGTCGTCGTTGTGTCCGCGGCAGGAAAACGCTTCTCTGAGGACAACAAGATCACTGATCTGCTGTACCTCTGCTACGCCCATCTGCAATACGGTGTCTCCTGCGACACGATCTATGCGATGATCCGCGAGCGCTATTGCAGCATACGGGATGAGCTTGGCTTAAAGACTGACTTGGAGGGGGAATTTGACGCGCTGCGCGAAAAAATGGAGCACGGCATTTCCCGCGAGGAGCTGGTCTCCCGCGGCGAATATTTCTCCGCTCTGCTGATGGCGGAATACCTCGGTTTCGAATTCATTGACGCGACGCGTTGGCTGTATTTCCACTATGACGGCACTGTCGATCAGGAGAAGTCCTACGCCGCCCTGCGCGAGCTGGTGGGCGAGGGCTGCGCCGTGATCCCGGGCTTCTACGGTCTGATGCCCGACGGCAAGATCCGCACCCTCACCCGCGGCGGCTCGGATATCACCGGCGCTTTGGCCGCAGCGGCGCTCGACGCGGACGTCTATGAAAACTGGACGGATGTATCGGGCATTTTGATGGCGGATCCGCGCATTGTTGACAATCCCAAGCCCATCGAGCGCGCGACCTATTCCGAGCTGCGCCAGCTCTCCTACAGCGGCGCGCAGGTGCTGCACGAGATGACCGTCTTCCCCGTGCGCGAGAAGAATATCCCCTTGAACATCCGCAACACCAACGATCCGTCCCACCCCGGCACCCTCGTCAGCGAGGAATTTGTCGAGCCGCGCAGCAGCCAGCAGCGTTTCATCACGGGCATTGCGGGCAAGCGCGATTTCTCCGTTGTCACCATCTCCAAAAAGGGCATGGCGGGCGCGGTGGGGACGCTGCGTTCCATCGTAGAGGTGTTTGAAAACAATACCGTGCCCATCTGCTACACCCCGACGGGCATTGATGTGCTGTCTCTCGTCGTGCCGACGGAGAAGCTTACGCCGCACCTGTATTCCATCACGGACGAGCTGCGTTCGGAGGTACACCCCGACAGCATCAAGGTCTCGGACAATATCGCGATCATCGCGGTCGTCGGCAGAAAGATGGCGTTCCGCGCGGGTACCTCCGGCAAGATCTTCGCCGCCCTCGGCGCGCAGGGAATCAATATCCGCATGATCTCGCAGGGCCCCGACGAGCTGAACATCCTCGTCGGCGTGGACAACAAGGACTACGCGGAAACCATCCGCGTGCTGTATAACGCGTTTGTAAAGTAGAATCCCCCCCTTCGGAGCCCGTAGCGCGCGGCATCTTGGAGGGGGCAGCAAATAGTGAATAGTGAATAGTGAATAGTGTCGGAGCGCTCCGCGCGGATTTGAAAAGCGGGCGGCTGATAGCCGCCCCGACGAGAAAAATCGGAGTTAACGCCGTAGGGGCGGCTATCAGCCGCCCGTGTGCAGGAACTGCCGAGTGTGAAAAGAAATTGGCAAGAGATTGCCGCACGCTGTAGCTCTCCACAGACCGCTACCTATTCACGATTCACGCTTCACCATTCACTATTCACTGTCCGCAATCCATAAACTAACCTAACAGAAATGAGGCGTATATCATGAAGCAATACAAACTCGGTATCCTCGGCGCGACCGGTGCGGTCGGCAGAGAGATGATGAAAATTCTCGCGGAGCGCAGCTTCCCCATCAGTGAACTGCACCTGTTTGCCAGCAAGCGCAGCGCCGGCAAGGTCGTCGAATGGCAGGGAAGACCCATTGAGGTCGAAGAGGCCTGCCCTGAGGCGTTTGAGGGGCTGGACATCGTCCTCGGCGCGGCGGAAGCCGACATTGCCAAGGAGATGGCGCCGCATATCGTCAAGGCAGGCGCGGTGTTCGTCGATAACTCCTCCGCCTTCCGTCTTGACCCCGAGGTGCCGCTGATCGTCCCGGAGATCAACCCCGAGGACGCGAAAAACCATCACGGCATCCTCTCTAACCCCAACTGCTCGACCATCATCACGGTCACGGCGGTCAATGCGCTCAACGCCATTTCGCCCATCCGCGCGATGACCGCCTCAACCTATCAGGCCGTCTCCGGCGCAGGCGCGGGCGGGCCGTTGGAGCTTGCCGAGGAGGTCGAAGCCCTGCGCACGGGTAAGCCCGTCGAGCCGAAGGTCTTCACCCATCAGATCGCCTATAACCTCATCCCGCAGATCGGCGGCGAACAGTTCGAGGGCTACACCAGCGAGGAGATGAAGATGCAGAACGAGGGCAGAAAGATCATGCACCTGCCTGACCTGCGCGTGAGCTGCACCTGCGTCCGCGTTCCCGTCGTGCGCAGCCACTCCATTTCTGTTTCGCTGCATTTTGACCGCCCGATCTCCGTCAAGGAGGCGCGCGCCGCCATCGCAAAGGCGCCCGGCTGCCGTCTGGTGGATAATTTGGCAAGACACGAGTACCCGATGCCCCTCGATACCTCCGATCAGGACATCGTCTTTGTCGGCAGAATTCGTCCCGACCTCACGGACGAGAACGGTCTGTGCCTCTGGTGCTGCGGCGATCAGGTCCGCAAGGGCGCCGCGACCAACACCGTCCAGATCGCGGAGCTGCTGTTGGAAAAATAATTGAACTTTAAAACGACCTCCGTCCCATTTTTCGGACGGAGGTCGTTTTTTGCGATAGGGGTGGCGACCTGTCTCACTGTAGCAAGCGGCATACCTGACGCGCCTATGGAGGGGGTTGGTGAATAGAGAATAGTGAATAGAGAATAGTGAATAGCGTCGGAGCGCTCCGCGCGGATTCCAAACGCGGGCGGCTATCAGCCGCCGGGTGCAGGAACTGCCGACTGCGTACAAACCAACAGCCGGAGATTGCCACGTCGCTGCGCTCCTCGCAATGACAAAGAGGGTAGCCAATCTGCATTTTTTAAATCGTGCGGAGCACACAACAGTCATTCACCATTCACTGTTCACTGAATCTCCAAGACAAGGAGCCTTCCCCCATGCCTCAGAAATACAGCTCCGCGGCGACGTTGCCGTGGGTGTAGAGGCAGACCGCTTTGCGCATGAAGTCCTCCGTCACGCCGAAATGCTCGGCAAGCTCCCACAGCTCCGTGTGCCCTTCGGCGACGGCGTTGTCAAGGTCGTCCTCCGTGATGAGCTTGCGGATCGCCCATTTATCGGCGCGGTTTTCATGGCGCTGCCGCGAATCGACCTTCGTATAGCGGCTGTAAAAGCTGCCCGTCTCGCAATGCCCGATCTCATGGCTGAGCTGCGTCCGCTCCTGCGCCTCGGTCATGCTCCGACGGTCGATGCCGATGACGCATGAGCCGTCCTCCAACAGCACGGACAGGCTGCTCATATGCACCATATTTCGCTGATATACGCTATGCCCGCGCCGACGCGCATAGGCGTAGAGAGCTGCAACTGTCAATTTGATCGCTTTTCCTTTCGCTCCTTTGCGAATCGGGCGAACGCCTTGACCTCCTCGTAAAGCTCGTCGTCGATCGCAGCGTCGCCGAATAACGCAAATTTGATATCTTCCTCGTTGACCTTACGCTCGCCCTCCGGGACGGGCGCTTTTTTTTCGTCCGGCGCGCCGAGAATCTCCAATACGCTCACGCCGAAAAATTCCGCGAGCTTCAGAAGCGTCTCATAGTCCGGCTTGCGCCTGCCGACCTCGTAATGACTGTACGCCTGCCGCGAAATGCCGAGATAGTCCGCTGCCGCCTGCTGCGATACGCCTGCTTTTGTTCGTATCTGTTGAAGGTTTGTTGCTACCTCACCCATTGTTATCACCCGTGCTTAGTGTAGCAACAAACTGTTGCGCTGTCAAGGGGGTAATGTTGCACAAATTTCAAAAATGAAAATTGTGCAGGATTTTGCGCTACAAACTGTTGACAAAGCGCTACAGATTGTTTATACTGAGGCTACGCTTTGTAGCGGATGTGCAAGAGGCAAGGGGGACTCCCTGTGTGGACAGTAATACTATAACATGAAACCTGTCCAAAAAATCGGACTGTAAAAGATTTTTTAGGCTAAGAGCGAAGGACTTTGAGTGAATGACTGTGGTGTGCTTCGCAAAGTTTTTGATTCGTGGCGGGTTCCCTTCCCCTGTCATTGCGAGGAGCGCAGCGACGCGGCAATCTTGTGCAGGAATTACGAGTGCGTACAAAGCTACAGTCTGAGATTGCCACGACCAGTGTGCGCACTGGTCTCGCAATGACAAATTAGGGCAGCCTTTCCGTGTCATTGCGAGGAGCGCAGCGACGTGGCAATCTTGTGCAGGAACTACGAGTGCGTACAAAGCTACAGCCTGAGATTGCCACGACCAGTGTGCGCACTGGTCTCGCAATGACAAAATGGGCGGCAATTTCATTAGGAATGAAAGGAGAGTTTTGGAAATGAAGAAACAGGAGCTAATCCGCGTCTCTACGAAGGGGATGGCGCGGGAAGCGTGGCTGGAGGCGCGGCGGGGGTCGCTGGGCGGTTCGGACGCGGCTGCCGTATTGGGGCTGAATCCCTACGCCTCGCCCTACAGCGTCTGGGCAGAGAAGACCGGGCGTGTACCGGACAGGCCCGACAATGAGGCGATGCGCTTGGGGCGCGACTTGGAGGACTATGTCGCCGTCCGCTGGCAGGAGATGACGGGCAAGAAGGCCCGCCGTGTTCACGCGATGCTGTACAATCCCGCGATCCCCTTCGCCCATGCGAACATCGACCGACGGGTCGTGGGCGAGAACGCGGGGCTGGAATGCAAGACCACCTCGGTGCTGAATCTGAAGCAATTCAAGGGCGGGGAGTATCCCGACAGCTACTATGCCCAGTGCCTGCATTACATGGCGGTCACGGGTGCGGCGCGGTGGTATTTGGCGGTGCTGGTCATGAACAAGGGGTTGTTTTGCTTCACCGTCGAGCGCGACGAGGCGGAGATTTCGGCGCTTTTACGGCAGGAGGAGGCATTTTGGCGGCTTGTGGAAAGCGACACGCCGCCGAAGCTCGACGGTGCGCCCGCGACGGAGGAGGCGCTGCGGGGCATGTATTCCGGCGGCGGCGCTGCCATCGAGCTGACGGGGCAGGAGGCGCTGTTTGAGCGCTATGCCGCATTGACCGCGAAAAAGGGCGACACCGAAGCCGAGCTTGCGCAGCTCAAGCAGGTGCTGATGGAGAAAATGGGCAACGCCGAGGGCGCGACCTGCGGGGATTGGAGCGTGAGCTGGAAGACGCAGACCCGTCGCTCGCTGGATGTGGAGGCGCTGCAAAGGGTGTTTCCGGAGCTTGCGCCGTTCTACCGCAGCACGGAGAGCCGCGTCCTGCGCATTGCAAAAAAATCGAAACGGGAGGCGAAACCCCAATGACAGAGGAAGGCTTGACGGGAAGGGAGGACGGGCAGCTTTCGTTCGTCCTGTATGACAACTGGCGCGCGCAGCTTCTGCGGCTCGATCTGACGCAGCGCGGCATTTTGCTGACGAATATCTTCGCGCGCCGTGTGTCGCAGCCGCTTTTGGAGATGGATCCTGTGACGGATATGCTGTTTTCGATCATCAGCGATCAGCTCGACCGCGACGCGGCGAAGTGGGAGCTGAAGCGGGAGCGCCGGAGAGCGGCGGGTGCGGCAGGCGGCAGGGCAAGCGCAAGGGCACGACAGGAAGCAAAGCAAACCGATGCTTCCGAAAGGCAAGCAAAGGAAGCTGAAAATGCTACTGTCACTGCAACTGAAACTGTCACTGTCAATGCAACCGGGACTGGAAATACCGGCGAAGCCGACGCCGCGCTATACAACCCCGCCGTCGCCGCGGTGATGAGGGTCTATATGCAGAAGGTGAATCCGACGCCGTCACGGCTGTGCATGGATCAGCTTGCGGAGTTTGCGCAGACCCTCGGCGCGGAGGCGTGCATCCACGCGATCCAAGTTGCGCTGGACGAAAAGAAGACGGGCTGGTCGTACATCCGCGGCATCCTGCGGGGCTATCGGGAGGACGGGGTGCGCTGCCTTGCCGACATTCAGGCGCGGGAGGCGGAACGCGACCGCACGAAACGGATCAAGAAAAACGGCGGCTTCCAGACCCACGGCGGCCCGCTTTCCGAGCTGGCGCGCAAGGCGGTGCGGCAGGCGCTTGCCGAAGACGAGGAGGGAGAAGAATGAAGCATTGTGTATCGAAGCTGGCGAAATGTCCCTATTACCATCAGCATGAGTCGCTGCGGATCTTCTGCGAGGGTGTCGAGGACGGCACCTCCTTGCAGCTTGCCTTTGACACCGGCGCGCATCAGCAGTGCTACCGCAAAAGGCTCTGCCACACGATGCACTGGTCGGCGTGCCCCGTGGCGGAGATGCTGAACAAGAAGTGGGACTGGTGAAGGGAGGGATTTTAGTGAAGAGAGAAGAGTGAATAGTGAATAGTGTCGGAGCGCTCCGCGCGGATTTGAAAAATGCGTGAAGGTTTTTCTTAACGTGTCATTGCGAGGCGCTTGCGCCGTGGCAATCTCGTGCAGGAACTGGCGCGTGCGTACAAAGCGACTGCCGGAGATTGCCACGCCTCGTCCCTCGGCTCGCAATGACAATTAGGGAGGCTTGTATGTGTCAATGAACCTGCTCCCCTTGGCACGCGTCCAC
This sequence comes from Bacillota bacterium, assembly GCA_029225225.1. Classification (GTDB taxonomy): domain Bacteria; phylum Bacillota; class Clostridia; order Oscillospirales; family Oscillospiraceae; genus JAZOXB01. The sequence goes on from JAQXWB010000001.1 coordinate 29,976, forward strand.
TTGACACAAACAGGCGCGTCAGGGATGCCGCTTGCTACGGCTTCCCACAGACTGCCACCTGTTCACGATTCACTGCCACCAAAGGGGGGATCCCGCAAAAGGGTCATTCCCTGTTATGCTTTCGGTAAACAGCGGAAAGGAGCTTTCGGGCGGTGATCGACTGGAATGCAATTAAAACCGAATATATCACGACCGACACCGGCTATCGGAAGCTTGCGGAGAAATACGGCGTTAGCTTCGCGAGCATCAGCCAGCGCGGCAGATTGGAACGGTGGCGGGCGCAGCGGGCGGAGCATCAGGGCAACACCGTGCACAAGGCGCTCGACCGCATTTCCGACCGGCAGGCGCTGAAATTCGAGCGCATGGAGGAGCTGACCGACCGCCTGCTCGAGAAGCTGGAGACGGCAATCGAGGAGCTGGACATTCAGCTCGTGCGGCAGGTGCAGAAGACCAAGGAGATCGAATACGGCGACACCGACAGCGGCAGCAAGCCCGTCAAGGAGGTCGTCCGCGAGGAGGAGCAGGTGTGCAAGACCGAGACGATCGTTGACCGCAGAGGCCTGAAGCAGCTTGCCTCCGCGCTGCGCGACCTCAAGGAGGTGCAGATGCTCAAGGACGAGCTGGACCGTAAGGAGCAGGAGGCGCGTATCGGCAATCTGCAAAAGCAGGCAGACGCCGGAAAGGAGGACAATGCCGTAGAGGTCGTCTTTGGCGGAGACACGGAGGCGTACAGCGAGTAAGGACAGGGACGGGGAGATTCAGTAGAGAGTGAATAGTGAAGAGTGTCGGAGCGCTTCGCGCGGATTTAAAAAGCGGGCGGCTATCAGCAGCCCGGTGCAGAAACTGCCGACTGCGTACAAATCGACAGCCTGAGATTGCCACGGGCGCAGGCGCCCTCGCAATGACAAATGAGGGGAGCGAATCCGCATTTTTAAATCCGTGCGGAGCACACCACAGTCATTCACCATTCACTCAGAGCCATTAGCCCTTAGCCAAAACGACAGACCCGAGGAGGTGCGTACCGTGCAGCAACTGAAAATTCCGGCGCTGCAGGAGAAACAGCGATTATTTCTTTTGGCGAAGAAGAAGCACATCGGCTTCGGTGGGGCGCGCGGGGGCGGGAAGTCGTGGGCGGTGCGCACGAAGGCAAAGCTGCTCGCCCTCCGTTACGCGGGCATCCGCATCTTGATTGTGCGCCGCACCTATCCCGAGCTGATCAACAACCACATCGCCATTTTGCGCACGGAGCTGCGGGGCATTGCCAAATACAACGACAAGGACAAGGTGCTCAAATTTCACAACGGCTCGAGCATCCATTTCGCCTACTGCGCGAAGGACGCCGACCTCGACCGCTTACAGGGCGTGGAATACGACGTCATCTTCCTCGACGAGGCGACGCAGCTTTCCGAATTTCAGATGAAGGCCATCATCGCCTGTCTGCGCGGCGTCAACGCGTTTCCCAAGCGGGTCTATTACACCTGCAACCCCGGCGGACAGGGGCACGCCTACATCAAGCGCATTTTCATCGACCGAAAGTACGACGAGGGGGAGGATCCCGACGATTACGAATTCATCCAAAGCCGCGTGACGGACAACGCCGCCCTGCTGCAAGCCCAGCCGGAATATGTGAAACAGCTTGAGGCGCTGCCGCAGAAGCTGAAACGGGCATGGCTGGACGGGGACTGGAACGTGTTCGAGGGGCAGTTCTTCGAGGACTTCTTCGACCGTCCGGAGCATTACGCCGACCGGCAATGGACGCACGTGATCGACCCGTTCCCTGTCCCCGCGTCGTGGAGGGTCTACCGCTCCTTCGACTGGGGCTACAACAAGCCGTTCTCCTGCGGCTGGTGGGCGGTGGATCAGGACGGCGTGGCGTACCGCATTTTGGAGCTTTACGGCTGCACGAAAACGCCGAACGAGGGAGTTAAGTGGACGCCCGCGCAGGTGTTTGCGGAAATTCACCGCATCGAGACGGAGCACCCTCTGCTCAAGGGAAAGAAGATCACCGGCATTGCAGACCCCGCAATCTGGGACGCCGAGACGGGCGAGAGCATTGCGGATGTCGCGGCAAAGCATCAGGTGTTTTTCCAAAAGGGCGACCACAAGCGCATCCCCGGCTGGATGCAGGTGCATTACCGTCTCGCGTTTGACGAGAACGGCTTCCCGATGCTGTATGTGTTCAAAAACTGCAAGGCGTTCATCCGCACGATGCCGCTGTTGCAGTATGACGCGCACAAGCCGGAGGATCTGGACACGAGCGGGGAGGATCATGTCGCCGACGAAGTGCGCTATTTCCTCATGTCGCGCCCCATCAAGCCCCGTACCGTGAAGACGGCGGCAGAGCAAAATGACCCGAGGCAGATGTTCCTCGACATTCCGCCGGAGGATATTTTACCGGCTGCGCGCCAGCCGAGAATGGAGAGAATCGAACATGGCGAGGAGAAATAAGGGAAAGGTTGAGAACGAGATGCTTCCCATGTCAGTGCGAGGAGCGCAGCGACGTGGTTGCGCAGCCGTTCGTGACGAAGGAGCGTTACGGATGCGGCATACCCCTTGCGGGTACAATCTCGTGGAGGAACTGTCGAGTGCGTACAAACCTACAACCGGAGATTGCCACGACCAGTGTGCGCACCGGTCTCGCAATGACAGGTCGGAGGTGGGTGCGCATGGGTCCGGCAATGACGGTGAGACGATGATGCATCCAAAGCCAATCGGCAGAGAGCAGGTGCGGCAGGCGTACGGCATTTTGCAGAAGTACAAGAGCGGCAAGGCGAATTTGGAGCAGCGACTCATTCAGAATGAGCAGTGGTACAAGCTGCGCCACTGGGAGTATCTGCGCACGCAGCAAAAGGACAGAGAGCAGGTCGAGCCTGCCAGCGCGTGGCTGTTCAACGCCATCGCCAACAAGCACGCCGACGCGATGGACAACTTCCCGACGCCGAATCTCCTGCCCCGGGAGGAGGCGGATCGGCAGGAGGCAAAGCTGCTGTCCTCCGTTGTGCCCGTGATCTTGGAGCAGTGCGACTTCGAGCAGGTCTATGCCGACGCGTGGGACGACAAGCTCAAGGGCGGCACGGCGATCTACGGCGTATTTTGGGACAACGGCAAGCTCGGCGGCTTGGGCGATATCGCGATTCATGCGATTGACGCGGTTAACCTCTTTTGGCAGCCCGGCATTTCGGACATTCAGAAGAGCCGCAATGTCTTCCATGTGGAATTGCAGGAAAACGATCGTTTGGAGGAGACGTGGCAGCAGCTCAAGGGCAAGCTCGGCAGCTCGAGCCTCGATGTCTCCAAGTACATCTATGACGACAGCGTGGACACGAGCGGCATGAGCGCGGTGGTGGACTGGTACTACAAAAAGCGCAACCGTGACGGCAGAACCGTCCTGCATTACTGCAAATTCGTCAACGACGAGGTGCTCTTCGCCACGGAGAATGAGCCGGACTACGCGGAGCGCGGCTGGTACGACCACGGGCAGTATCCCTTCGTGTTTGACACCCTGTTCCGCGTCAAGGGCACGCCCTGCGGCTTCGGCTTCATTGATGTGGCGAAGTCCGCGCAGGAGTACATCGACCGCGGCAATCAGGCGATTATGAAAAACATGCTCGCCAACGCGACGCCGCGCCACTTCATCCGCACGGACGGTTCGGTGAACGAGGAGGAGTACCTCGACCTGACGAAGCCGCTCATCCATGTGGACGGGCAGTTGGGGCAGGACAGCATTCTTCCGGTGCAGACCAATGCGCTTTCCTCCATCTATGTGGAGATTCTGAACAACAAGATCGAAGAGCTGAAGGAGACGACGGGCAACCGCGACGTCTCCAACGGCGGCACGGCAAGCGGCGTAACGGCTGCCTCCGCCATCGCGGCAATGCAGGAGGCGGGCAGCAAGCTCTCCCGCGACAGCAACAAGTCGGCGTATCGGGCGTTCCGCAAGGTCGTTCTGCTGGTGATCGAGCTGATCCGCCAGTTTTATGAGCTGCCGCGCTGCTTCCGCATTCTCGGGGAGAGCGGCGCGCTGGAATTCGTGCGCTACAGCAACGCAGGGCTTACCGCCCAGCCGCAGGGGACGGAATTCGGCGTGGAGCTGGGCTACCGTCTGCCCCTGTTTGACATTGAGGTGACGGCGCAGAAGGCGTCGCCCTATTCCAAGATGAGTCAGAACGAGCTTGCGCTGCAATTCTTCACGGCGGGGCTGTTCAACCCGAAGGCAGCGGAGCAGGCGCTTGCGTGTCTGGACATGATGGACTTTGACCGCAAGGAGTTTGTTGCGCAGAAGATCGCCGCCAACGCAGAAGCCTATCGGCAGCAGCAACAGCAGCAGCTCTCGCTTCTGACGCAGGCGCAGAGTGCGGACGGCGGCGCGGCGGAGGAAACGACTGAACCGGCGGGCGCGGGTCTTTCCGCGGAGAGCGCCGAACGGCTCACGGCGTTAGGCGGAGGCGGCAAGGAGCGTCCCGCCATCAAAAAAGCAAAGCAGCGGGTGGCGAATTCGACCGCCCCGAGATGAGATAAGGAGGTCATACCATGATACAGGTTACTTTTGAGGAGGATCGTGAAAATCGCGTCCTCGTTTTACGGCTGCGCGGGCACGCGGGACAGGCGCCGGAGGGGCAGGATGTTGTCTGCGCTGCGGCGTCGATCCTCGCCTATACCGCCGCGCAGCTTGCGTCGGATATGTTTGCCGACGGAAAGCTGCGCAGGAAGCCCTGCATCCGCTTGGAGCGCGGCGACGCTGTTGTCTCCCTGCGCCCGACGGAGGAATATTACGACGAGGCGCTCTACGCCCTCTATGTGGCGCAGGTCGGGTATTACCTTTTGGCAAGGAACTACCCCGCAAGCGTCCGCCTCTCCGCATTTGGACAGCCGTCGGAGTTCTGAGGTTCAGAGAATAGTGAAGAGTGAATAGTGAATAAGTTAATGTGCGCTTCGCGAGGATTAAAAATGCGTAAAGGTTTCCCTTAGCGTGTCATTGCGAGGAGCGCAGCGACGCGGCAATCTTGTGCAGGAACTCCCAAGTGCGTACAAACCTACAGCCTGAGATTGCCACGACCAGTGTGCGCACTGGTCTCGCAATGACAAATAAGGGTTGCCTTTCCGTGTCATTGCGAGGAGCGCAGCGACGCGGCAATCTTGTGCAGGAACTCCCAAGTGCGTACAAACCTACAGCCTGAGATTGCCACGACCAGTGTG
>JAQXWB010000002.1 GCA_029225225.1 Bacillota bacterium
CCGCAAGGGGCGTGTGAGTTGAAATGTTCCGCCCCGAGCTTCGTTTCTCCGATTCTCTGCAATAGGTCGCGCCCCGCAAGGGGCGTGTGAGTTGAAATGTTCCGAGCAGATTGTCATCCAAAATATTCCACGTCGCGCCCCGCAAGGGGCGTGTGAGTTGAAATTCGAACGGTATTGCTATAAAAGAAGCTGCGATGGTCGCGCCCCGCAAGGGGCGTGTGAGTTGAAATTTTTTTGAGCGGCTTGATCAGATTATCGGCAATAGTCGCGCCCCGCAAGGGGCGTGTGAGTTGAAATCGTCGTGTTTTTAATCACATACGATATGCGCAGGTCGCGCCCCGCAAGGGGCGTGTGAGTTGAAATTTTTCCACCGCTTTCCAACTTTGCCGCAGCCTGCGTCGCGCCCCGCAAGGGGCGTGTGAGTTGAAATATTTATTTCTAAATTTCGATCCACAAGGTTTTTGGTCGCGCCCCGCAAGGGGCGTGTGAGTTGAAATTGCAAGAGACAATACAAGCAAGCTGGAGCCGGAGGTCGCGCCCCGCAAGGGGCGTGTGAGTTGAAATATCAGGAAAATAGACAAGCCGTCGATAAGCAAACGTCGCGCCCCGCAAGGGGCGTGTGAGTTGAAATGACATCTACACCGAGACGGTGTATAATGCAGATAGTCGCGCCCCGCAAGGGGCGTGTGAGTTGAAATTTCCACAAGGCAGAAACGCTCAACAAAACTCGTGTCGCGCCCCGCAAGGGGCGTGTGAGTTGAAATGGCGTGGAGATGACGGAGCCGGACTGCATCGCCGTCGCGCCCCGCAAGGGGCGTGTGAGTTGAAATGGGCACGTTGGCAAATATACACTGATCAACCGCGGTCGCGCCCCGCAAGGGGCGTGTGAGTTGAAATATACCGCAGCGGTCGCAGACGGTGCGGAGCCGGAGTCGCGCCCCGCAAGGGGCGTGTGAGTTGAAATATGATCATGTTCGATCAGCGTTTCAACGTTTTTGTCGCGCCCCGCAAGGGGCGTGTGAGTTGAAATCTCCGTCAGGATTGCCGTTTTCTTCCGGTACAGTGTCGCGCCCCGCAAGGGGCGTGTGAGTTGAAATTTTTCGTCAGCTATGCGCCATACTTGGTACAGGGGTCGCGCCCCGCAAGGGGCGTGTGAGTTGAAATATACGGAGAAAGGAGTAGCGACAATGCGGATGATGTCGCGCCCCGCAAGGGGCGTGTGAGTTGAAATTTAAGGGCGACGCTATCGGACAGCAAAAGCCTGAGTCGCGCCCCGCAAGGGGCGTGTGAGTTGAAATGCTGCGGCTGTTAAAAGTAAGAGCCTTTGTAAAGGTCGCGCCCCGCAAGGGGCGTGTGAGTTGAAATATGCAGGCACTTGATCAACGCTGTATGCGCCAATGTCGCGCCCCGCAAGGGGCGTGTGAGTTGAAATGCGGAAAGCATCGCGCTCAACGGCCTATTGCAGGTCGCGCCCCGCAAGGGGCGTGTGAGTTGAAATAAAATCAAACACACCGAACTGGAGGTGGCTGCCTGTCGCGCCCCGCAAGGGGCGTGTGAGTTGAAATGCAAATGCCGGGCACTTCGTCCTCGTTTACATCGTCGCGCCCCGCAAGGGGCGTGTGAGTTGAAATTCCGCAGATAGGCGTCGTTTTGCCTGCGCCCATTGTCGCGCCCCGCAAGGGGCGTGTGAGTTGAAATGCAACTCCCCTACCGTCAATCAGGCGGATGGTGTCGCGCCCCGCACGGGGCGTGTGAGTTGAAATAGATGCCGGAAGCACCATCACGGGCGTTATCGTGTCGTGCCCCGCAAGGGGCGTGTGAGTTGAAATTGGGCTATACATTTCCGGCAGCGGGACATTCGGAGTCGCGCCCCGCAAGGGGCGTGTGAGTTGAAATGCAGCACCGATGCGCACGGTGGACAGCCGCCAAGTCGCGCCCCGCAAGGGGCGTGGATCGAAATACCAAGACAAGTTTGAGTGCTGATTCACAAAAAACAGGATCTCTCCTTTTTGGGGAAAGATCCTGCTGCATTTTGGAGGCGACTTTTTTAACAGCCCCATCACTTTTGACAATACGAATCATAACCGGGGGTTTCCCAGTGGAGAAAGTAATCCAGCATTTCCAACAGTTCTTCACTGAACCCTTCCAGCTCTGCCCGTGAGATCACGCCGTCATTCAAAAGCGACATCAAATTCCATATCAGTTCGGAGCGCTTCATCTCCACACACACGCCGACGCTCCGCTTGTCTTTTTTGAGTCGCCTTTCCAAAGCCCAAAATTTGTCAGACGCATTTCCGCCGGCGGTCAGCAGAGCTACATATTCCTCATTCAGCTTGCCCATATAGGCTTCCTGCCATTGCGGGAGTCTGCTCCGAAAAAGCTGCCAATCCCGCTCTGTAAAGTTTGCTTGTTTCATAAGGAAGGTTCCTTTTCTATGGCTATTTCGGTATATGCTGCGATAAGAGCGTATCCTTTCTTATCGGTCGCTCACGGCAAGCCGCCGTTCATTTTGACGTTTACGAATGGTTGCTTGACCGGATGCCGACGGCTGTGCGCGATGCCGGGAGACTTTGCAGGACTCAATAGTTCTCAGCGCGAACCTCGAAGTAGGACTGGGGGTGGGCGCAGACGGGGCAGATTTCGGGGGCTTTTTTGCCCATGACGAGGTGACCGCAGTTGCGGCATTCCCACATGGTCTCGCCTGCTTTTTCGAAGACGGTCTGCATCTCGACATTGTTCAGCAATGCGCGGAAACGCTCTTCGTGCGATTTTTCAATCATCGCGACGCCGCGGAACTGCTCTGCCAGCTCGTGGAAGCCCTCTTCGTCCGCCTCCTTGGCAAAACGGTCGTACATATCCGTCCACTCGTAGTTTTCACCCTTGGCGGCTGCGGCGAGGTTTGCTTTGGTATCACCGATACCCTCGAGTGCCTTGAGCCAGAGCTTTGCGTGCTCCTTTTCGTTCTCTGCCGTTTTCAGAAAGAGCGCTGCGATCTGCTCGAAGCCCTGTTTCTTGGCGACGCTTGCAAAATAGGTGTACTGGTTGCGCGCCTGACTTTCGCCCGCGAACGCCTCGCGGAGATTCAACTCGGTTTTTGTGCCTGCGTATTTCATAGATCGTACCTCCAATGTAAAATACGTGTACCCTGAGCATATCCCAAATGCGCCGCATTTGCAAGAGAAAAAATTTCCTTTTTGGGGATTGACAAAGAGAAAAAACGGTGGTATAATGCGGAAAACCGTTGAAGATGAGTGAGTAAGCACAGCACGGAAATCACAGAGAGCCGCCGTTGGTGGGAGTGCGGTATGGAAGGTTGTGCCGAATGGGCATCGGAGGGCGAGCCGAAGCAGAGTAGGCGAGACGGAGAGGGCACTTCGTTATCAACAGTCAGCGTATGTCAGTACGCACAAAGTGGGCGCAATGCGTCAAGCCGGGTGGCACCGCAGGATGAATTTTCACTCCTGTCCCAGCAGATTTCTGGGACAGGAGTTTTTTATTCCTCTCCCAAACAAAATTTGAAAGGAGAAACACATCATGGCAAATCAGAAGGAGATCCCGTACAAGATCTATCTGGAAGAATCGGAGATGCCGCAGGCATGGTACAATGTCCGCGCGGATATGAAAAATAAGCCCGCACCGCTTCTCAATCCCGGAACGGGCAAGCCCATGACGCTCGAGGAACTGTCCGGCGTATTTTGCCGCGAGCTGGTGGAGCAGGAATTGGACAACGACACGCCGTATATCCCCATTCCGCAGGAAATTCGCGATTTCTACAAAATGTACCGTCCGTCGCCGCTGGTGCGCGCTTACTGCTTAGAGAAGAAGCTCGGAACACCGGCACACATCTACTATAAGTTCGAGGGCAATAACACCTCCGGCAGCCATAAGCTCAATTCCGCCATTGCGCAGGCCTATTACGCAAAGAAACAGGGGCTCAAGGGTGTGACGACCGAGACGGGCGCCGGTCAGTGGGGCACGGCACTGTCGATGGCTTGCTCGTATTTTGATTTGGACTGCAAGGTCTTCATGGTCAAGGTGTCCTATGAGCAGAAGCCCTTCCGCCGCGAGGTCATGCGCACCTACGGCGCGTCTGTCACGCCGTCGCCGTCGAATACCACGAATGTGGGCAGAAAGATTTTAGAGGAGTTCCCCGGAACGACCGGCTCGCTCGGCTGCGCGATCTCCGAGGCGGTTGAGACAGCGGTGACGCATGAGGGCTACCGCTATGTCCTCGGCAGCGTTTTGGCGCAAGTGCTGCTGCATCAGTCTGTGATCGGTCTGGAAGCAAAGGCAGCGATGGATAAGTACGGCATCAAGCCCGATATCATCATCGGCTGCGCGGGCGGCGGCTCGAACCTCGGCGGTCTGATTGCGCCGTTTGTCGGACAGAAGCTGCGCGGCGAAGCGGATATGCGCATTATCGCCGTAGAACCGGCTTCCTGCCCGAGTCTGACCCGCGGTAAGTACGCCTATGATTTCTGCGATACCGGCATGGTCTGCCCGCTTGCGAAGATGTATACCCTCGGCAGTTCGTTTATCCCCTCTGCCAACCATGCGGGCGGTCTGCGCTATCACGGCATGAGCAGCATCGTCTCGCAGCTTTACGCAGACGGTTATCTCGAGGCGACGAGCGTCGAGCAGACCGGCGTGTTTGAGGCGGCGGAGATGTTCGCCCGCGTTGAAGGCATCCTGCCGGCGCCGGAGAGCAGCCATGCAATCCGCGTTGCGATTGATGAGGCGCTGAAGTGCAAGGAGACCGGCGAGGAGAAGAACATCGTCTTCGGCCTGACCGGTACGGGCTACTTTGATCTTGTTGCCTATCAGAAGTACAATGACGGCGAGATGGGCGACTATATTCCCACCGACGAGGATATTGCAAAGAGCCTCGCCAAGCTTCCCAAAGTAGATTGACGCATACAAAACGCACCCACTATGCGGGTGCGTTTTGTATAATAAGGAAGTTTCATAAAATAAAAATGCGGAAATAAACACTTGACAACTGCGTGTAGGCTGTTGTATTCTAATAGTAGAATGCGGAATGGAAAAACTTCCTTTTGCATACAAAAAAGAGAGGAGCGTTTTAAATGGACTACAACAACAATGACTATCAGCAGCAGCCGCAGCAGCCGCAGCAGCCGTATCAGCCGTATCAGCAGCCGCAGCAGCCGCAATATCAGCAGCCGTACCAGCAGCCACCGTATCAGCAGCCGTATCAGCAGCCCGGCTATCCGCAGGCTCCGAAGCAGAGCAATCCGATGGCGATCGGCGCTTTGGTTTGCGGCATCATCGGCGTAGTGTTCTGCTGGTTCGGATGGTTCTCTTTTGTGGCTCTCGTGCTCTCTGTTGTCGGTATCATCCTCGGCGCGAAGGGTATGCAGGTTGCAAAGTCGACGAACTCCGGCAAGGGTCTTGCAATTGCGGGTCTTGTCTGCGGTATTGTCGGTACGGCGCTGTCCCTGATCGCTGTCATCTGCTACATCTGCGTTCTTAGTGCAGCAAATGACATCGTGAACTACAGCGGATATTGGTATTGATATTTTCCATAAGACAAAAAGAGAAAAGCAGACATAAGCGCAGACTTATGTCTGCTTTCTTTAGGAGAAACAATGATTCCTAATGTTCAGATATTTGATAAAACGATCTCGGCTTATCTCGTCTTGGCAATTCTCGGGATACTGACAACGCTTTTTGTTCTCTACCGCATTGCGGAGCATCACGGGCTTGACGAGATCCAAATGTTGTTTATGACCCTGATCGGCTTTGGCGCAGCGGGAGCGGGTGGAGGCTTACTCTATGGCTTGACCAATTACCGTCTGATTGTGGCACTGTTTCGGAATTTCGACAAAATATCCTCTTTTCGGGAGCTTTTGTCAGCGCTGAAGATCATCTTCGGCGGCTCGGTCTTTTACGGCGGTCTGATCGGGATCCTGATTGTGGCGCTGGTCTATACCCGGAAAAAGCACCTGAGCGCGCGCTATTTGGATGTTGCGGCAATCGGTATTCCGCTGTTCCATGTGTTCGGCAGGCTCGGCTGCTTTCTCAGCGGCTGCTGCTTCGGAATCGAAAGTCGATTCGGCTTTGTCTATCGGTATTCCCCGATTCCTTTTGCAAACGGTGTGCGGCGCTTTCCGGTACAGCTTTTGGAGGCGGCGTTTAATGTCTGCCTGTGCTTGGTGCTTTATTCCCTGTTCCGGAAGAAAAAATTGGTGGGACGGCTGCTTTCGGTCTATCTGTTCGCCTATCCGACCTTCCGCTTTTTTGATGAGTTCCTGCGCGGCGATGCCTACCGCGGCATATGGTTCGGGCTTTCCACTTCCCAGTGGATCTCATTGCTTTTGATCACGGTAAACGCGGGCTGTCTGCTTTATTGCTATTTTCGCAAGAAGCGTGCCTGCGCCGTAACGGCGGAGAGCCAATCATAATCATAAGTGATTCCCTGCAAAAGCGAGAATATTTTCCGCTTTTGCAGGGAATCACTGATACTTTATGGCTTATTCGGCGTCCCACACGATTTCTTCGGGGACGATCACACGGTATGCTCCGTTTTCCGAGCGATAGAACATATCCAGCCATGTGCGTGCTTCGGCGTCGATGGCGGACAGGTACGCTTCCTCTGTTTCGGCATCTGCGGCGGCGGTCAGAATAGAATCCGCCTGCCACACAGCGACAATCCAGTAATTCGGATAGTCGAGCAGCAGCTTGTCAGGCTCTTGCGCGAACACATCGGCAAATTGCACCACGATAAGCAGAAAGGCTTTTGCGTTGTGGTAACGGTCGAGCGTTTCAAGCGCGAGAATATGCGCCTTTGTGTCGGCGGAGCTTTGCTTGAGGTTATCAACCGCGCCGGAATATGCTTCCGGATTTTCTGCGGCGCATTGCGTTATCAGCGTCTGTAAGGAGCTCAGCCACGCATTTGTCGGCGCGCGGAAGTCTTCCTTTTGACAGCCGACGAGGGAGAGAAGAAACAGCAGACACAGGAAAAGGCAGATAAGCTTTGTAGGGCGTGCATGCCGGGTCATGGGGCATTCTCCTTTCTGATATTCCTTGTGAAGCGGCGCTACGTTCATTTACCTGATTTTAGTATATCAGAAAATATTTTATCCGTCAATACCGATCATGAGATGCGGACGGCTCCTGCGTGGGATTGCCTGACGGACTTCTGATTTTGAAAATCTCTAACTTTCAAAAGGAGTACCTGCATAGGCGCGTCAAGGATGCCGCGCGCTACAGTGTTGAAGGCGTGCCTGCATCGGGCGGCTGATAGCCGCCCCTACGGCGTAGAGTCCGATTTCCGTAGTGGGGGCGGCTATCAGCCGCCCGCCGGTACGACAAACCAATTTGTGCGCACTCGGTAGTCCCCGCCCTACAGGGGTGGAATGCGTGTCCATTTGCGCACTTATTTCAGCAGCATTTCACCGGCTTTGTAGATGTCGCCTGCGCCGACGGTGAGGATGATGTCGCCCTCTTGGGCGATGGTGCGCAGATAGGCGGCGACCTCAGGGAGCGTTTCAAAGAAGATCGCGCCTTCGACCTGCTTGGCAAGATCGAGGGAGGAGATGCCTAACTTGTTGCTCTCGCGGGCGGCGTAGATCTCCGCCAAAACCGCAACATCCACGCGCCGCAGCTCCCGGACAAAGTCGTCAAATAGCGCCTTTGTGCGTGTATAGGTATGGGGCTGGAACGCGACGATGATGCGCTTGTAGCCCATTGTCTTGACCGAGTCGATCAATGCGTGCAGCTCGCCGGGGTGGTGGGCGTAGTCGTCATAGACCGCAGCGCCGTTGTACTTGCCCTTGAATTCCATGCGGCGTCCCGCGCCTGTGAACGCGGCAAGTCCTGCGCTGACCGCTTCGCCCTCGATGCCCATGACATAGGCGGCGGCTGCGGCGGCAAGGGCGTTATAGACATTGTGCCGCCCGTAGACCGACAGCTCCACATGGCAGTACCGCTTGCCGCGGCAGAGGATATCAAAGGAGCGGAAGTCCTCGGAGAGATTCTTGGGATGAATGTCGTTTTTCGGGTCGATGCCGAAGGTGCTGTAGTTCAGATCTGCAAGGGCAGCGACAGTGTTTTCATCGTCGCCGTTGGCAATGACATAGCCCGTGCGCGGAACAAGTCCGGCAAATTTGCGGAACGAGCGCTGCACGGCGGCAAGATCCTTGAAATAGTCCAAGTGGTCGGCTTCAATATTGTTGATGATGGCAACGGTGGGATAGAAATTCAGAAAGGAGTCGCAGTATTCGCAGCTCTCCATGATGATGGTGTCGCCGTTTCCGACGCGGTGCCCTGCCTTGAGCAGCGGGAGATAGCCGCCGAGCATGACGGTCGGGTCGCGCTGCGCCTGCATGAAAATATGGGTAATCATGCCGGTGGTGGTCGTCTTGCCGTGGGTGCCGGAGACGCAGATGGCGTTCTTGTACTCGCGCATGATGAGTCCCCACGCCTGCGCCCGCTCGAAAACGGGAATGCCCATGGCGCGGGCTGCGGCGATTTCGGGGTTATCGTTATGCGCCGCTGCGGTGCGGATGATGCAGTCCGCGCCCTCGATGTTCCTTGCGTTATGCCCGATATGGACTTCGATGCCCTTTTCGATCAGCTCGTCGGTGGAGACAGAGGAGTTCATGTCCGAACCCGTGACCGTCATGCCCATGCCGCGCAGGACGAGCCCGAGCGGGCGCATGGAAACGCCGCCGATGCCGATCAGATGTATATGTTTTCCGGGGACGAGATAAGCGTCCAGCCGTTTACGGATTGCCATAGTTTTTTGACCTCCAATCAAAAAATCGCCCATATAGTATACTGCATCAGACTGCATTTTACAAGAAAAATCTCACCGAAGGGCGGCAATCTCGGACGGAAGGAGCGATTCGGGCAGGGTGAAACAGAGCTGCTGCCCGTTCGGATGCGGGAAGGACAGCCGCCACGAGCAGAGCGCGAGTGCTCCGCCGCTTTTTGCGCCATACTTTTTGTCGCCGCAGAGGGGACAGCCGCGCGAGGCAAGCTGCACGCGGATCTGGTGCGTCCTGCCTGTGTACAACCGGATACGCAGCAGGGTGCGTCCGTCCTCCGCGCGGGTTTCGACACGGTAAAAGAGCTTTGCCTCCTTCACGCCGGAACGCTTCCGCTTGACAACATAGGTCTTGTTTTTTGCGCGGTCGTGAAAGAGCAGATCGGTAAGCTCCGCCTCGTTCTCCTGCGGCGCTGTTTCGCATACGGCGAGGTATTCCTTGGAAAAGCCGTCCTGCATCCGCGCGCTGAGAAACGCCGCCGCTTCGGGCGTTTTGGCAAAGACCATCAGCCCGCTGACCTCGCGGTCAAGGCGGTGAACGGGGTGGACCGTGCGCGGGGCGAGGAGGTCTGACATGGCGGGCTTGCCCGAGACGTCCTTTGCCGAGAGAACGCCTGCGGGCTTATGGCAGACAAGAAGCTGTTCGTCCTCATAGAAAACGGTCACATTCTCTCCTCCAGCCTTGCAAGGATCCGTTCGCATTGCTCCAACACCTTTCCGATATTCTGCCGCACGAAGCTGCCGCCGCGCAGAACAGGCTCTCCCTGCACAAAGACCGAGTCGATCTGACTGCCGCTGCCCGCGTAGAGCAGGTTGGTCAGAATACGGCGACGGTTGGTCGTGCTGAGGTCGTCCGTGCGGACGAGGGAGAAATCCGCCTGACAGCCGACGGCGAGCTTTCCGAGATCGTCATAGCCCAGCGCCGTCATACCCGTCTCGGTCAGCATCCGATAGCACTGTCCGGCGGGGAGCACGGTCGGGTCGAGGGTCAGCACCTTTTGCAGATAGCTGCCGTGCCGCGCCTCGCGCAATAGGTCACGGTTGGCGCTCGACGCCTCGCCGTCGCAGCCAAAGCCGACGCGCACGCCTGCTTGCAGCATTTGGGCAATGCGCGGCGCGCCGTCGGAGAGCTTCATATTGGTCGAGGGGCAGTGGGCGACGACGGCTTTTGTCTGCGCCAAAAGTTCAATCTCCGCGTCGGAGAGCCAGATTGAATGCGCAAGGATCGTGTTTTCATCCAAAACGCCGAGATATGCCAGCTCCTCCGCCTCACCGCGTCCCGTCCATGCGCGGACGCGGTCTGTCTCCGCTTTCCCCTCGGCGAGATGGGTGTGGTAGACCAAACCGCGTTCGCGGGCGAACCGCTTGAGCGCGACCATCAGCTCCGCTGTGCAGGCGGGACGCCCCTGCGGCACGGCGGCGGTGCGCAGCAAGCCCTTGCCGTGCCAGCGGTCATAGAGATATTCCGCCTGCGTCAAGCATTCGTCCACACTTGTGACCTTGGTTTGCTCATTTTCCGCGATGTCCGTCGCGCCGATGCCGAAGGTTGCGCGGATGCCCGCGTCCTGATACGCCTGCACAACCGCGTCGATGTGCGGGAAATAGGTCATTTCATTGATCGCCGTAACGCCGTAGCGCAGGCTTTGCAGGCAGCCGAGCAACACGCCGTAATACCATTCCTCTTCGGTGAGCGACCACTGGGCGGCGAGCATTTTTTGCAGCCATTGGGTAATGTTGAGGTCGTCAAGCGGGCCCTTGGTCAGGCTCTGCACCATGTGGGTATGGATATCCGCCATGCCGGGGAGCAGGAGCATGCCGCGGGCGTCCAGCGTCTCACAATCTGCGGTAAGCTGCGGCGCGATGGCGGTAAAACGCCCATTTTCGATCAAAAGATCGGAGGGGGTGGTAATCAGCGTGTCGAAATCCGGCAGGAGGGCGTTCTTGATCAGCAGCATAGCAACGCCTCCACCGCAACGGCAAACAGGCGGCGCTTCCCCTCGTCGAGGCACGCAAAGTGTTCGCCGGTCGCGTAATTCTCTGTGATCAGCGCTAAGGAAGCGGCGCGGCGCTTTAGAATCGAGGCAATGACAAACAGCGCGCTTGTCTCGCCGTCGATTGCCGAAACGCCGAGGGATGCCCAATAGGCGATGCGCTCCCGTCCTCCCGCAGTCCACGGCGTTTCGAGGCTTTGACAGTCATGGCTGCGGAACAGTCCTGCCGAAACGCCGCCATCCAGCAGCTTGCCTAACAGCATGGGGTCTGCCACGGCGGGATAGGAAAGGTCGATGTATTCCTTTGTCGCGCCCTCACCGCGCACCGCAGCGGAGGCGGCGAGCAGTGTGCCGACGGGCGTTTCGGGCTGCAAAGTGGGGCAACAGTCGATTTTCAGCATGGCTTCTACGCCGAGATGGTTCAATTCCTCCACCGCGATGGCAGCGGGCATACAGCCGAAGCCGCAGCTCATCACACTGAGCGGCTTGCCGTTGAGAGTTCCTGTGTAGGTCACATATTCGCGGTATTCTCCGACCTTTTCCGCTTTGTCCATCAGGGCGGCGTAAAAGGGGACTTGCAGCGGGTCAGGGGTCAGCAGGACGCGCTTGGCGACCATTGTCTCGTCAATGCCGAGGTGGTGCATCGTCCCGTCCGCGTGGGTCAGTTTCATGCTTCCGAAGCTCATATTCCCGCCTCCTTCAAAAGCTCCGCTGCGCGGAGGGCAATACGCGAAGCAAGTTCGATCCGCTTCGCCAAAAAATCCGGGTCGGCATACGCGCCGTAGACCCGCTCGTTCGGGTCTGCGAACATCGAGCCGAGCGCGACGCAGATGCTGGCGGTGCGCAGCCCGAGCAGATGCCCGTAGGTGAACAGCGTGCCAGATTCGTTCTCGACGACGAGCACGCCGGTGTCGATCCATTTTTGCATCCGCTCGCGCAGGTCGGGATGCGCTGCCTTGGACTCCATGTAAAACGCGTCGTGACTGCGGTACAGTCCGACAAGTGGGTCGTCACCCAGCTCATGCGCCGCCTGCGTCAATGCGCGGACGACAAAGGGGTCTGCCACGGCGGGAAATTCGGGCGGGACAAGCTCATAGCTTGCGCCCTCGCCGCGCACGCAGCCGCTTGCGATCACAAT
>JAQXWB010000003.1 GCA_029225225.1 Bacillota bacterium
ACGGGTTGAAATAAGAGTGTACCACTCGTTTCCGCAATCTCTGCATTTCCACCAAGCCTTACTGTTTGCAAAGGCTGTTACCATTGTAGGCAGCAACGGAAGATTTCTGTCAGACCATTCAGCAGCAATATCGGGATACTGTGAAGCAAGGTCATTGAATCCGGCAAGGACTTTATTGTGTGAGCAGTATGGACAGCCTGTACCGTTTATCGTTCTGCTTTTAACGCTTGCTTCCCATTCGTGTCCGTGTTTGCATTTCCAAATAATCTTCTTATGAGAAGCGACAGATACCTCGGTTGGCTTTAATTTGTTCTTTTCAGACCACTCCTGAGCCAACAGGGGCTTCAATGTGACTAAATCATTGATACCCTCTATTACTCTCGCTCCTGAGCTTATCGGGCATTTCTCGCCCTTTGAACGAGCTTTAACGCTCGTTTCCCACTCGTGTCCGCAAGCACCTTTCCACCACACTCTTTTATTTGAACCGAAGGTTATCTTATCCGGCGTCAGCGGTAAATTCCTCTCTGACCATTCAGGAATTAGCTCCGGGTGAACGCTTGCTAAACTGTTGCTCATAGTATAACCACCCCTTCCTCTGTGATTATCCTCATTATATTGAGAAAAACAGAATTGGTGTAGTTTGCGATGTAGTCCGAAAACTATGAGAAATGAAAGAAGCTCCTGAGAAGATGTAGCTTCTCAGGAGCTGTGTGAAACTCAAAATTATGCGATTTTTTAGTCTCTGCACCGTTTTTAGCACCGATTGGTGTAAATTTGGTGTAAAGAGGTAAATTTATTCGGTTTGGAAACTCCCGAAACCCGCATAAACACTGGTTTTTTTCGAATTTTACTTGTCGAGGGGCTTCATTGTGGGGAAGAGCAGCACGTCACGAATGGAGGCAGAGTCGGTCAGGAGCATGACCAGACGGTCCACGCCGAAGCCCAGTCCACCTGTGGGCGGAAGACCGTATTCCAAGGCGGTGACATAGTCATAATCGACCTGGGCGTTGCTCTTGGGATCCAGCATACGGCGCTCGGCCACCTGGCGTTCAAAACGTTCCTTCTGGTCGATGGGGTCGTTCAACTCGCTGAAGGCATTGCCGAACTCAGTAGCGTTGATGAAATACTCAAAGCGCTCCGTATAGGCCGGATCGGAAGCCTTGCGCTTGGCAAGGGGGCTGTTCTCCACGGGGTAGTCATAGATAAAGGTGGGCTGGATCAGCTTTTCCTCCACAAAGGCGTCAAAGAACTCCGCCAGGATCGCGCCCTTGGTGGGGATCTCCGGCAAGGCCACATGGTGCTGCTTGGCAAGAGTGACCGCTTCCTCATCGGTAGCGACGGTATCGAAGTCCACGCCGGAATACTTCTTGACTGCCTCAACCATGGTCATGCGCTCCCAATGGCTCAGGTCGATCTGCTTGCCCTGATACCGGATCTGCAGGGTGCCGCAGACCTTCTGGGCAACAGTCTTCATCATCTCCTCCACCAGATCCATCATGCCGTGGTAGTCGGTATAGGCCTGGTAAAGCTCGATGGTGGTAAATTCGGGGTTGTGCTTGGGATCCATGCCCTCGTTGCGGAAAATGCGACCCACCTCATAGACCCGGTCCATGCCGCCGACCACCAGCCGCTTCAGGTAAAGCTCTGTCTCGATGCGCAGGACCATGTCCATGTTCAGGGTGTTGTGGTGGGTGAAGAAAGGACGGGCTGAGGCGCCAATCTCAAAAGGCGTCAGAATGGGGGTGTCCACCTCCAAAAAGCCCTTGGAATCCAGAAATGCGCGCAGCTCCCGTAGGATCATGCTGCGCTTGACAAAGGTGTCCTTAACCTCAGGATTGGCGATGAGATCCACATAGCGCTGGCGGTAGCGAGTCTCCACATTGGTCAGACCATGGAATTTATCGGGCAGCGGGAGCAGCGCCTTGGACAGCAGCGTCACCTGATGGGCGCGGACGGAGATCTCGCCGCGCTGCGTGCGGAATACATCGCCGTTCACGCCGACAATATCACCGATATCGAGCTTGCGGCAAGCTTCAAAATCCGCCTCGGGCATTTCGTCAAATTTCAGGTAAAGCTGAATGCGTCCCGCCGCATCCTGCAAGTCGCAAAAAATGACCTTGCCCATGCCGCGCTTGCTCATCAGTCTGCCGGCAACCGCGACGGTTTTGCCTTCCATTTGCTCAAAATTGTCCTTGATGCAGCCGCTGTTGGAATCAACGGCAAAACGGGTGCGCGCGAAGGGATCATTCCCCTCCGCTTGAAGCTGCGCAAGCTTTTCTCTGCGAATCTTGACCTGATCGACAAGAGAAAGCTCCTCTTGCGGTACAAACTTAGCCATATCTCTCTCCTATTTGTTATTTCCGTGCTCAGCGTTCCACGGCGAGAATTTCAAACTTTACGATACCCGCAGGCGCATCAACCTCGACGATGTCGCCGATACGCTTGCCGAGCATTGCCTTGCCAAAGGGGGAATCATCGGAAATCCGCGCTTCCATCGGGTTGGCCTCCTGCGAGCCGACGATGGCATATACCGCGTTCTCGTCAAACTCAAGATCGCGCACCGTAACCGTGCAGCCAAGCCCGACGACACCCTGCGCGTCAGCGTCGGTCGTCTCATCAAACACAACCGCATGCGAGAGGATGTTCTCGATCTCGGCAATGCGGCCGTAGAGCTTCGCCTGCTCATTTTTCGCCTCGTCGTATTCGCTGTTCTCCGAAAGGTCGCCGAAGGAACGCGCTTCCTTGATCTGCTCCGCAACTTCCTTCTCACGCGTGGTTTTCAGATAGTTCAGCTCCGCCTCCAATTCTTTCAGGCGTTCCCTTGTCAGCTTAAATTCTTTTGCCATGCCGAATCCTCCAGTATTACAAATTTTCCAATAGATTATAGAAGATGGATCACCCATCTGTCAAGCTTTTTTCTGTCAATTCTCCGCCAATGCGGTGATCGCCGCCTGAAGCTGCGCGTCCTCCGCCTTTTCCAGCGTCTCATAATAGATCGCGAGGTAAGTCTCCTGATCGACCTCGACGGGGATATCCGGCGTGACGCCGACACCCGCGAGCGTGACGCCGTTCGGGGTCTGATAGTGCCCCGTGGAGATTGCAATTGCAGAACCGTCGCTCAGGCGGAAGGTCTGCTGATAGTTTGCCTTGCCGCAGGTCTGCGCCCCGACGACTACTGCGGCGTCATATTCCTGCAACGCGGCAGCGAAGAATTCCGCAGCGGAATAGGAATCTTCATTAACCAGCACCGCCATCGGAACATCCAAATAAGACGCCTCGGAATAGTCTACCTCTTCCCTGCCCTGATAATCCACGGAGCGGAAAAGCGGTCCCTCCGGAAGCAGATAGTCCAGCACCTCGACAAGCTCATGCTTATAACCGCCCGGGTTAAAGCGCAGATCAAAGATCAGCGCTTTTGCGCCTTGCCCCATCAGATCTTCGATCGCAGCAATTGTATCTCTGGCGCAGTGGGTGTCAAAGTTGTTGATCTTGATGTAACCGTCGCCGCTCTCCAACAGCTCGTAAACCACGACCTCCGTCTCAATGACTTGACGCGTGATTGTCACATCCGAGCGCGTTCCGTCACGCTCAATGGTAATGGTTACATCCGTCCCTTCCTCACCGCGCACGCGCTGCTGTGTGCCCTTCATGCCAAGCTCCGTCACCGATTCTCCTTCGACCGCGGCAATCCGGTCATCAATCTGCAATCCGGCCAGCTCCGCAGGGCTGTTATGCGTGACCGAGACGATGCGGAGCAGTCCCGTCTCCTCGTCCTCCTCAATGGTGACGCCGATGCCGACATAGGCATTATTGCTCTGCTCCACATAGGAGTCATACTCCTCGGCGCTGATATAATAGCTCCAACGGTC
Source organism: Bacillota bacterium (assembly GCA_029225225.1). GTDB lineage: Bacteria > Bacillota > Clostridia > Oscillospirales > Oscillospiraceae > JAZOXB01. The sequence continues at coordinate 3,870 of JAQXWB010000003.1, forward strand.
GCCCATGGACGCAATCGTCGCTTCCGCCAGATAGTCACCGAGCTGATCCGCCGAGTAGTCGTCCACATAATAAGTGTCAATGATTTTAAGAATCTCAGCGACCTTATCCGCATAGTCCAGTTCCTGCACGGGACTGTCAGTCGTTTCCACACGCGCAGGCGTTTCACGCACCGTATTTCGCGCCGTGATATCAACGGCTACGAGGACAATGCAGACCGACAGAAGGACACAGAGCAGAATTTTCAAAAAAAGGTTCCATTGCTTCATGCTTTCATTTCTCCAACGCCATAAAATCGTTTACCCAGAGCCTGCAAGCAGGCTCTGGGATAAAATATCGTCATTGCAGGTAAATATACTCCATCGGATTCACCGTTCCGCCGTTGTAGTAAATCGTAAAATGCAGATGCGATCCGGTAGAATAGCCTGTTGAGCCCACATAGCCGATCACCTGACCACGCTCAACGTATTGACCATCACTGACAATATAGTTCGTCATATGCCCGTAAAGCGACGAGAAGCCATCCATATGGTTGATCGTCACATAATAACCATAAGCATAGTTATATGTAGCCGTGGTAACATAGCCGCTTTTCGTTGCATAGATCGGCGTGCCGTATCCGATTGCAAGGTCAACGCCATTATGGAAGGAATAGTTACCGGTGATCGGATGGACACGATAGCCGTAAGAGCTGGTCAGGACAACACCGGCACCGGCAGGCAGCGGAAACATAAAGCTCTCTCCGGAGCTGGGATAGACCGGCGCAGGATTGGTATTTTCGTCCGAGCCTCCGCTGGTTTCCGGCTGCGTCGGATGCTGCGCCTCCCATTCTCTTTGCAGCGCCTCCGTGCGCTCCTGCTCCAAAGCGGCAATTTGATCGCTGAGTTCTGCTTCCTGCGCTTCGTATTTCTCCGTTTCTTCCAACAGCTTCTGCTTATCCGAAACAAGCTGCGTCAGCAGTGCGTCGGATTCCTCGCGTTTTTCCGTCAAATGCGCCTCGGACTCGGCAAGCTCCGCTTTCTTCTGCTCCAACTTTGCCTTCTCGGCGGCAAGCTCATCCTTCGCCTCTAAAATCTCAGCGGCGACCGAGCGCATTTCATCCATCATCCGCTGATCCGCCTGGGCGATCTCCTCGACCATGACACGGTTGCGCAGCAGATCCGAAAAGCTCTCCGACTCTAAAATGACCGACCAGATGGAGATGCTGCCGCGCTCCTGCAGCGCACGCATACGCAGACTGTAGCGGTCAAACAAATCCGTTTGCTTTTGCTCCAGTTCATCCAGCTCCGCCTGCTTTTCGGCAATCAGCAGATTATATTGGTGAATCTGCTCATTGACGACCTCGACCTCCTGACGCGTCAGCTCGATCTCCTGATCGACCTGCGCTTTCTGCTCGACGACCGTCAGTGTCTTGGATTCGTTTTCCGCGATTTCGCCCTCTAACTTTTCGCGCTCAGCGGCAAGCTCTTCCGATTGCTCCTCCAACGCGTCAATCTCCTGCTGAATCTCCGATGAGGTCTTCGCATTGACAATCATCACAACAAAACCGGCAAGCAACGAGAGAATCAGCAAAAGCGCAATACAGGACACAATGATTCTTCTATACCTATACATCCGTATTCCTCCTAACCATAAGCGATATCCGTAAAAAGCATCAAACCTTCAAGAATCTGCGAATCGACAGAAGACTGCCTAAGATACCGATACCGAAGCCGGCAATCGCGCATGCCGCGATCATCGGCAGTAAGACCTCAGTAAACGGGACAAAGGTAAGGAATTGCAGATCCGTACTAACGATTGCGTTGCGGATTGCCTCGTAAAGTCCCCATTCGACAAAGAAAGAGATGACCGCGCCGAACAAGCCGAGGAAGAAGCCCTCAATCAGGAACGGGAAACGAATAAAGCCGTTGGTCGCGCCGACCATCTTCATAATACCGATCTCCTCGCGGCGGTCCAGCATAGCAAGGCGAATGGTATTCGAAATGATAATCAGCGAAACGATGAGCAAAACGGCGGCAATCGCCATCGTAGCGCCGTAGAGCACATTCCGCAGCGTCGCCAGCGCGTTTGCCATCTCGTCAGGCGCATGAACCTCGGCAACGCCGGAAACCCGTTCCAACGCCGCCTTTGTCTCCGCGACTTTTTCGTTATCCACCAAGGTGATCACATATTGGTCGCGGAAATTCTCGGGATCCAGTCCCTCAAACAGCGATTCGTCGGAATCCCCGATAAACTCCTCCAGCGCTTCCGAACGGGAGACAAAACGGGCATTATCGACATTTTCAATCAGGTTGATCTCCGAGCCCACACTTTTAGATTCCGCCTCGGTATAAGTCTCGTCAATGATCACGACCACTTCCATCTTCTTTTGCAGGTCATCTACCACAAGACTCATATTGTAGGAGATCAGCAGGAAGCTGTTGACAATGACAAGGCAGGCGACCGTAATGCAGATCGCGGCGAAGGACATAAAGCCATGCTTAAACATCGCGCGGACGCCTTCGCCCATCAAATAGCCGAAATTATTATGCTTCATAGTTGTAATACCCGTCCATTCCGTCGCTGATTACCTTACCCTCGTCGATTGCCACCACGCGCTTTGTAAAGCGGTCGACCAGTCCTTTTTCGTGAGTAACGACCATAACCGTCGTTCCGAGCGTATTGATCTGCTCCAAAAGGAGCATGATTTCAAAGGAACGCGCAGGGTCAAGGTTGCCCGTCGGCTCGTCCGCAATGATCATCGTGGGATTGTTGATCAGGGCGCGGGCGATCGCGACACGCTGCTGCTCACCGCCGGACAATTCATTCGGCAGGCGGCGGCCCTTGTTTTCCAGACCAACCAGCTCCAGCACATAGGGCACGCGCTTTTTGATCTCCTTGTTGGAAGCGCCGATCACGCGCATGGCAAAAGCGACATTTTCATAGACCGTCTTATTTTCGATCAGACGGAAGTCCTGAAAAATGACGCCGAGCGTTCTGCGCATATAGGGAATCGAGGAACGCTTGATAGACTCAAGCTTATAGCCGTTCACCATAATAGAGCCGGAGGTCGGCTTCAGCTCCGCCGTCAAAAGCTTGATGATGGTTGATTTGCCCGAACCGGACTGCCCGACCAAAAATACGAACTCTCCGTCATCAATATGCATATCAATGCCATTGAGCGCGTGCGTGCCGGTTTCATAGGTTTTTGTAACGTTGATCAAGTCAATCATAAAATAACACCAAATTTCTTATCCCATTCTGTTTTCGCGCGAGGCGAGATATTTTTTCACCATCAAAGCGACCTTGAAGATAATCGCGTCGTCGAATTCGCGCAAATCAAGACCGGTGAGTTTTTTGATCTTCTCCAAGCGGTAGACCAGCGTGTTGCGATGTACGAACAGCTTGCGAGAGGTTTCGGAAACATTGAGACTGTTTTCAAAGAACATATTGATGGTAAACAATGTCTCCTGATCCAGTGACTCGATGGAGTTTTTCTTAAACACCTCGGAGAGGAAGATTTCGCAGAGCGTCGTCGGAAGCTGATAGATCAGGCGCCCGATGCCAAGGTTTTCATAGTTGATCACGGTTTTGTCGGTGTCAAACACCTTACCGACCTCAATGGCGACCTGCGCCTCCTTATAGGAATCGGCAAGCTCACGCAGGTGCTCCGCGACGGTGCCGATGCCGATCGTGGTGCGCGTAAAGAGCTCTGTTTTCAAGCGCTCTTCAATTGTCTTTGCAAGATGCGTCAGCTCATCGGCGCTTGTATCCGGCGCGACCTGCCGCACCACGGCGATGTCCGTCTCGTTTACGCTGACAACAAATTCCTGCTGCTGGTCGGGAAACATCGTCTGCAACAGTTCCACGACCGCCACATCCGTTCTGCCGCGCTGGCGCACTAAAAATACCGCGCGCGGCACATCGGTTTGGAAATGCAGTTCCTTTGCGCGGATATAAATATCGCCCGGCAAAATATTGTCGGTGATGATATTCTTCACAAAGGTGCCCTTATCGTGTTTTTCTTCATAGTAGCTCTTTGTAAAGTTGAGGGAAACCTGCGCCATGCGGCAAAGGGAGTTTGCATACTCGCCGGTACCCGAAACAAAGGCAATAAAGCCGAAGGTCGGATTCCAGCCCTTCAACGCCATAAAGGTTCTTCCGTCAACGGCGACGGGGCTTTCCGGCATAGCCGCAACTGCCGCGGCCGCCTCTGTCCAGCGCTCTCCGATCAAAGCGCTCTCTCCTGCGGAAATTACCGTTCCCTCCGCGTCGATCACACCGACGCAGGATTGAGATGCCGCCGTAAGCTGATCTACCACGCTCTGAAAAATACGACTTGACATAAGCCGTCCTCCTTCACCTTTCGGAAAAATGCCGAGATTCGGCAAATTTATGAGTATATATTACTCCAAAATCCCTCAAAATGCAAGAGGTTTTATACATTTTATTTCAAATCAGCGTGGGATTTTTATGAACTTTTGATAGTTTTTCGTCAAAATCGACAAACAGTGTAAGATATTTTCGTCAGAATGTTTCAGTTTTTCCTTAAAAATTTTTCGTCAAAATCAACAGATTCCAGAAGTGCGATCTCCTCATCTGTTAACTCACGAGTCATTCCGAGGGGCAATGCCCCAAGGCGCAGTCCGCCTTCCGCAATACGCCGCAGATAGGAAACGGGCTTTCCGCGCGAGGCAAGCATTCTGCGAACCTGATGGTATTTCCCTTCGCAAACGCGCACAAGGCATTTCCCCTCCCCAAGCTTCTCCAGCACCGCAGGGCGGCAGACGGTGCCGTCCCGCAGCACACAGCCTTCGGCAAACGCGGCAATATCCGCCTCGTCCACCGTGCCGAGGTGCTCGGCATAATAGGTCTTCTCAATCCCATGCTTCGGAGAGATCAGGCGGTGCGCCAAATCGCCGTCATTGGTAAACAGAAGAAGACCTTCTGTATCCTTGTCCAGCCTGCCGATCGGCATCAGCTTTCGGTACTGCTCCGGTAAGTATTCCATTATGGTCTTGAACTCTCTGTCCTGCGCAGCGGTCACGCAGCCGGCAGGCTTATGCATCATCAAGACAACCCTGCAAGGACTTTTTACCACCGTCTCGCCGTCTAATGTGACGGTATCCGCCGTTTCGTCGATTTTCTGCTCCGGTGCGGTAACCGTGCTTCCGTTGACACACACGCGTCCGGCACGAATGACCTCCTTGATCTTTCGGCGTGATTCCACGCCTGCCTCGGAGAGGAACCGATCCAATCGCTGCATTTTACTGCTCCCTTCGGGTATATTTGTCCAACTGCGGACATACAGTGTATCACCAACAAATACTTCGGGGGGAATTCCATGTTTGTTTTGACTGCCAAGCTATCGAAACCCAAGCTCATTGCAGCAGGTGTTATCCTGCTTGCCGCCATTCTTCTGATCATTCTGCTTGCCACTGCGGGTGGGAGCAACACTCCGTCCGGCACAGCGCCCATCGGCGAGACGAACGACGACCGTGTGGCATATCTCGCCACCTTCGGTTGGAGCGTAAACGCCGAGCCGACGCAGACGCAAAAGGTGAAGATCCCCGATACAACGGAAAACAAGGTCTTCGCCCGTTACAACGATTTGCAAAAGAGTCAAGGCTTCGACCTGACCGACTACGCAGGCAAGGAAGTCATGCGCTATGTCTATGAAATCCTCAATTACCCCGATGCCTCCGCTCCCGTCTATGCGAGCGTGCTTGTCTGCGACGGGCGTGTCATTGGCGGCGACATCACAAACAGCGCGCCCGACGGCGTCATCCACGGCTTCGCCATGCCGCAAAAGGAGCAGACGCCCTCCGCAAGCACAGCGGAGTCTTCCGCACCGACGGAGGCAAGCACTTCCTCCGATCCGTCCGAAGCGGAATAAAATGATTATAACACAAAGAAGCCTTGAAAAAAAGAGTTGCATTTTGGTAATGCAGGCGTTATAATGGCGTAGCAACTGAATAGAGTAGTCTTCAGGGCAGGGTGAAACTCCCGACCGGCGGTAAAGTCCGCGAGCGCTTCGGCGCATGATTCGGTGCAACTCCGAAACCGACAGTACAGTCTGGATGGAAGAAGATCTAACGCAAAAAGGTTTATCACCAAATTGTATCCGATTTGTATCCTTTTGTACCCGAAGGCTCTCCTTCGGGTATTTTTTGTAATCGGAGGTTTTCCAAATGAAACACGAACAAGTCAAAAAGCTCACCGTTCTCTCCATGCTCTGCGCCGTAGCATTCGTCATCGTCGCGCTGGTGCGCATTCCTGCCGTTCTCTTTCTGAATTACGAACCGAAGGATGTCATCATCGCATTTGGCGGTTTTCTCTATGGCCCCCTCGCCGCGCTGATCATCTCTCTTGTGGTTTCATTCCTCGAATTTTTGACCATCAGCTCGACGGGCTGGATCGGTATGGTGATGAACTTTTTAAGCTCCGCCGCCTTTGCAGGTGTTGCAGCCCTTGTTTACCGTAAAAAACATACGCTCTCCGGCGCGGTGATCGGTCTGGTGCTCGGCTCCGTGGCAATGACGGTTGTCATGCTCCTTTGGAACTACGCATTGACACCGCTTTACATGGGAATGGCGCGTGCCGATGTTGCGGCAATGCTCGTGCCGATTTTCCTGCCCTTCAATCTCCTCAAGAGCGGGCTGAACAGTGCGATCACGATTTTGCTCTACCGCCCGCTCGTACAGGGGCTGCGCCGCGTCGGTCTTTTCCCGCAGAGCAGCGTCAACAGCAAGCCTGCGCGCAAAGGAAAGCTGTGGGTTTGGCTCGGCGCCGACGCAATTCTCGCGGTCTGCGTTCTTTTCCTCCTGCACTGGAATCAAATCCTTTAACGCAAGCGCCTCGTGATGACAGAGAAAGGTTCCCTATTTTGTCATTGCGAGGAGCGCAGCGACGTGGCAATCTCTTGTAGGTATGAACAAACTTGTACATCGTCGGCGCTTCCTGCACAAGATTGCCACGGCGCAAGCGCCTCGCAATGACAAAGAAAGGCACCTCTATTTTGTCATTGCGAGGAGCGCAGCGACGTGGCAATCTCCTGTATGCACTCCTATTTTTCCAAATAGTTCATCAGCATCTGTGCAATTTCGGCACGGGTTGCGTTCCCGTTCGGTCGGAGATAGAGTGCGCCGTTCTCCAAACTACCGTTGATAACACCCTCATTGACCGCCCAGTTCATGGCTTCCTCCGCATAATGCGAAACCCGGTCACAGTCCGGGAAGACGGACAGCTTGTCTTGCTTGGCAGGGGCAGCCTCGGCATAACGGTAGAGGATCGTTGCCAGTTGCTCTCTGCTCACCGGTTCTTCCGGGCTGAACGTCGTCGGGGTTGTGCCGTTCACAATGCCATTTTCATAAGCCCACGCCACAGCGTCGTAATACCAATCAGCTTGAAGGTCGCTGAACGGATGCTTTGCGGTAACGTCCGGCGTGCCCGCAACGCGGTAGAGTGCAGTCACCAGCATCGCACGGGTCATGGTGAAATTCGGCTCAAATGCCGTTTGTTCTGTTCCCTTCATATAGCCGTTGGTCACCGCAAAGTCAATCGCCTTGTGATACCATTGATTTCTGTCAACGTCGAGCAGCGTCTTGGACGGGCAGTTGTTCGAATTCAGGGGAAGGATCTTGGTGTAGGTGTCACCGCAACGAGCACAGCGATAGATCGCATGACCGTCGGCAAAGCAAGTGGCCGCAATGGTTTCTACCGCCTGATAATCATGGGTGTGGGGACGCACCGCATAAAACGTAACGGCGCTCGGCTCGCTTCCCATGGCAAAGCCACCGTCGGCATAGCGCAAATACCGGCCGTCGTTTTTCAGATAGAAGCCGTCGTCGCACTGTTCCGATACCCACTGACTGTCGGCGGCATCGCCGGACAGAAGCAATACGCCGTCCTTGCCGCAAAGATAGCCGCTGTCAGAAGCAAAGCGATAAAACGTACCATCGGTTTCCACGGTAAGCAGAGCTGCTTCCGCCGTCTTGACGCTGATGCTGACAGAATTGTTGACGGTAGCTGTGGTGGCATCCAGTCCGCTCCCCCGCGTGTTCAACGAGAGCGCCGCCCGCGCCGCATCATAGTATAACACAACCTGTTCGCCGCTGGCGGGCGCAGCGGTCAGCGTAGCGGATGTCATAGCGTCCATCGGTGGGTCAGCCGGAGTAAGCGCTGCGCCTCCGTTAGCGGTTGGCAAGGCAGGAACAGACCGTTCTGCCTGCGCCGACGAGACGGGCAGCAGGGAAAGCACCGTCATCACCGCTAAAATCAGCGTCAAGAGAGCTTTGTATTTTTTCATCCTTTTCACTCCTTCTCCTTGGGCACTTCAAATCCAAAAGCACCCAATTTTCCTTTTTTTAGGGAAGCTCTGAATAAATCTGCAAGAGCGGTCAGCGAGAGATTTTCCGCAAATTGAGGTTGGAAAACCGCAGGAATACTTTGTGTATTTCAAGGTTTTCGAACCGATAAGTTGCGGCAAAAGATCCGCTGAGCGCCGCAACTGATTTGTTCAGAGCTTCCTTAGCATAAATTTGCTTAAACGAGCTTTAAATTTCTGCCGGTTCT
>JAQXWB010000004.1 GCA_029225225.1 Bacillota bacterium
ATTGCCGCGTCGCTTCGCTACGCCCAAAGACATTGAAAGGCTACCCCAATCAGTCAATTCGAGCCCAGTGCGCACCCAGGTCGTGGCAATCTCCGGGTCTAGGTTTGTACGCACGCGGTAGTTCCTGCACGAGATTGCCACGTCGCTTCGCTCCTCGCAATGACAGGGATCGAAAGACCGTTCAAATTACAAAAACCGGACTGCCTGACGCAGCCCGGTCTTTTGCAGCTTATTCCGCAACTGCGTCCTTGAACGCCTTGCCCGCCTTGAATACGGGAACACGGGTCGCGGGGATGTCGATGGTTTCCTTGGTCTTGGGGTTGCGGCCCTTGCGCGCGTCACGGCACTTCAGCTCAAAGGAGCCAAAGCCCACAAGCTGGACCTTGTCGCCCTTCTTAACGGCCTCCGTCACGGCGTCCACAACGGCGGTGAGTGCCTTCTCGGCATCCTTCTTAGACAGACCGGACTTGCCGGCAATTTCAGAGATCAATTCAGTTTTGTTCATGGTTGTACCCTTTCTTAGATTAAGAATTATCGCATCGGCGGATGAATCTGCCGACAGTTTCTCTGCCAATAAAATTTACCACATATCGCGCAATTACGCAAGTAAAAAACTGGGAAAAATTAATGAATTTTCAGCAGCTTCGCGATTTTTTCGCCCTTCGGCAGGAGCATGCAGTCGTCGTAGGTGATGACCTTCAGCAGAATGACCATTAACACATACACGATCACCGCGGCGACAATCGCGCCGAGGCAGCAGACGACAACGCTCGAGAGGAACATGGTAAGACCTCTGTAGCTGCCGTAAGCGACGATGCCCATCACAATGGCGGCAATGCCGCTCTTCCACAGCCGCGGCAGAAGCTTGGGCGGCTCTTCAAGCACATGGCGCATGGTGAAGATATTGAGGATCATGTAGACGAGGAAGCAAGCCATGGTGCCGACGGGCGCGCCGAGAATGCCGATGCTCGGGTTGCCCACGAGGATATAATTCACGATGACCTTCACAATGCCGCCGATCAACATATTGACCATCGGCAGCCACGGACGGTTATGCGCCTGCATGATCGCAGTCGTTACCGTTGTGATGCCGTTGAGCAGCACCGTCGGCGCAAGGATTGCCAGCAGGACGGCAGCCAACTGCACGCGGCTGTCGCCGTAGCCGCCGAGGAGCGCCATGATCGGCTCGGAGAGGGTCAGCAGTCCGACCATGCAGGGCCAAGCGATCAGACCCGTCAGACGCAGGGAGGATTCCTGCACGAGCCTGACATTCTTTTGGTCGCCGCGGGTCAGATGGGCAGTGATGGCGGGGATGATGGCGGCGGTGATGCAGGGGAAGAACGCCGTCGGGAAATTGAAAATGGTCTGACACAGCGCATACACGCCGCTCTGATTCTCCACGGCGGTCTGCATGACGTCCTTCCATTGCAAAACAGCGCCCTCCGGCAGCTCTGCGACCATACCGCTGCGGGCAAGCTCTAACATCTGCCCCATCCACGTCTGCGCCCCGTCGGGCGTCGCGCCTGCCGCCTCGAGCAGACGGCGCGTGACCATGATCTCGTCAATGAGGTTGATGAGCTGCAAGCCCGCTGCACCGAGGGTGATCGGCACGGCAATGGCAAGGAGCTTTTTCGCCGTTGCGCCGTAGGACAGCGCCTCGCCGCCCAAAGCCGCCACCCTCTTGCGGTTGCGGCGGTAGCGGAGAAAGACATACAACGCCGAGCAGGCTGCGCCGATGCTGATGCCCGCGATGGACGCGCCGGAGGCCAACGCCACATCGTCGGTCATTCGCATGACGATCCACGCAAAGCCGAGGCCGAGCAGAAGCTTGCCGAGGGCTTCGATGATCTGACTGACGGCAGTCGGCGTCATGTCGCCCTGCCCTTGGAAGTAGCCTCTGCACGCCGAGGCAATGCAGATGCACAAAACGGCGGGGCCGAGGGCAAAAATCGAATACCACGCGTTCGGCATGGACATGACGTCCGTCGCCAGCCAATGCGGGAAGAGCATCATCACGGCAGTGCCGAGGAAGCCGATGCTCAAATAGGCGATCATCGCGGTGCGGAAGATCCGCTGCATCTGCTTTCCGTTTCCTTGCGCCTGCGCCTCGGAAACCATGCGGCTCATCGCGACGGGCAGTCCCGTGGTGGAGATAACGAGCAGCACCGTGTAGATCGCGTAAGCCTTGTTGAAATACGCAAAGCCCTGCGAGTCAATAATCTGATTCAGGGGCAGCTTATAGAGCATCCCAATGACCTTGACGACAATCGTCGAAAGCGACAATATCGCCGCGCCGGTCAGAAAGTTTTGCTTTTTCGTGTTCTTGTTTTCCAAATCATACCCTTCCTTCTTGGTTTTGTGCGAACGCTAACGCGTAGTTTTTTTCAGTGAACAGTGAATGGTGAACAGATAGGTGTGCAGGAACTACCGGCTGCGTACTAATCCGTTCCTCCATCCTATCGGGCGGCTGATAGCCGCCCCTACGAGATATGTCGCAGACAACGCCGTAGGGGCGGATAGCATCCGCCAGCGTGCAGGAACTTCCAAACGCGTACCAATCTGCAAACATTAGAAAAACCCGCTGCGGCGAACCTATTCACTATTCTCTATTCACTCTTCCCTACTCTCCGTCCGGTCGGTGAACATCTTCGGCATCACATACTCCGCAAGCTCCTTCACCACCGCGTCGAGGTCGATGGTCAGGTACTTGCCTGCGGCGTAAAGGATCTTGCCGCGCACCATCGTCATGACCACGTCATGCCCGTTCACGGCATAGGCAAGATGCGACATGACATTGTGGCACGGCATCAGGTGCGGCTGGGTAAAGTCGAGCAAAATGAGGTCGGCGTCCATGCCGAGCTTGATCATACCGCACTCCGCCTCCCTGTGCTGCGCCCGCGCGCCGCAGACCGTCGCCATCATCAGCGCCGCCTGCGCGGGCAGGGCTTTGGGATTCAGGCTCGCGCCCTTCGCCATCAGCGTCGCCGCGCGAATCTCCTCAAACATGTCAAGGGTATTGTTCGACGCGGAGGAATCCGTGCCGAGGGCGACGTTCATACCCGCCTTGATCATGTCCTCCACCTTCGCGCAGCCCGAGGCAAGCTTGAGATTCGAGCAGGGATTGTGGACTGCAGACACCTTCCGCTTGGCAAGCAGCCGCATATCCTCCGGCTCAAGCCAGACGCAATGCGCCGCAATGGCGGGTGCGTCAAAGACATGGTGGCAGTCGAGCACCTGCGCAGGCGTCAGCCCGTAGCGCTCCTTGCACGCCTCGTGCTCCGCCTTCGTCTCGGACAGGTGGACGTGCATCCCGATGCCCTCGTTGATCGCGTATTCGCTCAAAGCGTCCCATACGCGATAGTCGGAGGTGTATTCGCCGTGAATCGACGCCTCGATTTTGATCCTGCCGTTGTCAAAGCCGTGCCATTTTTCCTTCAGGGCGACCATTTCCTGACAGCGCGGGTCTTTTTCGAAGTCAAAGTCCTCTCCGAAGAAGGTCACGGCGCGGGAGATGTTCGCCTTGATGCCGCTCTCGGCGACCGCCTCGGCAATCTCGTCGCAGAAATAATACATATCAGAGACGGAGGTCGTGCCGAAACGCAGGCACTCTGCAAGGGACAGCAGCGTCGCCGCCTTGACGCAGCGGCCGTCAAGACGATCCTCCCGGGGGAAGATGTAGTCATTGAGCCATGTGGAAAGCTCCACATCGTCCGCGTAGCCGCGCATGGGCGACATGGCAAGATGCGTGTGGCAGTTGATGAGTCCGGGCATTAAGACCATGCCCTCACCGTTGATGATCTGCTGCGGCTTTGCCTCGGGCGCCTTGCGGGAGAGATAACTGATCTTCCCGTCCGTCACGCCGACAAACGCCGAAAACAGCACCCGCAGCTCTTCATCCATCGTAACCACGGTAACATTGGAAAACAACGTGTCCATAACGAAAATCCTTTCGATAAAATAACGGGTTCTGATACACCCGGCAGTACCTACACGCGGACGGCTGATAGCCGCCCCTACAGCGTGAACCATGAGATTTCTCGTAGGGGCGGCTATCAGCCGCCCGACGGTACAGACAAACAGATCCATACGCACTCGGTAGGATCAAACACTGTCCCCGCCCTACATTCGTCATTCGACCTTTGTCAATAACGCAAACGCCTCGTCCTTTTGCTTTAACACATCGTCGATGCGTTCGATATATTGCTGCGGGAATTTGGGATTGTGAAAGCGCTCCAGCCGCCCGCCGGGGAGGTTGATCTTGGTCATTCCGCCGCCGCCGAGGGAGATGATGGAATGCAGCTCCTCCATCATGTAGATGTTATACAGCCCCTCGAAGCCGCCCTTGCACCAGCCGACATTCTCAAAGCTGCCGGACATATACTTCTGCCGATACAAATAATACGGCTTGTAGCCCGCTGCGCGGAGGCTGTTTTCGGCGTCCTCGAGCATCGCGGCGACCTCCTCCGCTGACGGCAGGCGCGTGCGAGAGAAAAACAGCTCCGCACCCTTTTTGAGCGCGAGGGTATGCACCGTCACATTGGTCGGGTCGAGGGAAAGCACCTGCCTGAGCGAAGACGCAAAGGACTCCCGCGTGTCATTGGGCAGACCAACGATCAGATCCATATTGATCCCGTCAAAGCCCGCTGCCCTTGCGGCATGAAACGCCTCAAGGGTCTGCGCGCTCGTGTGCCGCCGCCCGATGAGGGACAGAATCTCGTCATTCATTGTCTGCGGATTGATGCTCATGCGATCACAGCCGAGGGCGCGGATGGTTTGCAGCTTTGCAAAATCGAGCGTGTCCGGTCTGCCGCCCTCTACGGTATATTCTATCAGGTCTGTCAAGTCAAAATTCGCGCAAATTGCGTCCATCAGCCGCTGCATCTGCGGCGTGGAGAGCGTCGTCGGCGTGCCGCCGCCGATATAGAGGGTGCGCACGCGCTTTCCCGACGCTTTTAACAGCTTGCCGACATGGACAAGCTCTTTTTCCAGCGCGTCCAAAAACTGCGGCAGAAGGGTCTTCGTCATGCGCTCGACGCCCGTGCTGACAAAGCTGCAATAGGCGCAGCGCGTCGGGCAGAAGGGGATGCCGATATACAGCGAAATATCATTCTCCCGCAGCCGTTTTGCCGCCTCCACCGTCGCTTTGGACGCCTCAATGCATAACCTGCGCCGCTCCGGCGCGACATGGTAACGCTCCTCCAGCAGGCGGTCGGCGCTTTTCTCGTCCCCGCCCGCGAGTAAATGGCGCGTGGTGAGCTTCGTCGGGCGGACGCCGGAGAGGCTGCCCCACTTCGACGGCTCACGGAGCTGTACGGCGGCGGCATAATAGGTGTTTTGCAGCAGACGGCGGCGCGCAGGTACGTCCGCGTCCTTCGCTGCCAAACGGCGCGTTGCCTTTGCGGTTTTGCCGTGCAAGGTAATCCGCGCCGTCGCGGTGAGCCATGTCTTTCCGACGTGCAAGGCGGAAACCGCGCCGTCACCCGTAAAGGGTACGTCCACCGGCTCCATCGGCTCCTCCGGAAACAGCGCAAGCTGCAACTGCTCCACCGCATAACGGTCCTCATGACCGTGAAGGTATAGCTTCATAGAAAACTCCTTTGGTGAAAGGATTCGTGAATCGTGAATCGTGAATGGTGAATCGTGAATAGGTGGCGTTCTGTGGGAAGCTGTAGCGCACGGCATCCCTGACGCGCCTGTGGGCAGCTTGTTTTGGCTAAGGGTGAATGGGGAATGACCGCGGTGTGCTTCGCACGGATTTTGATTTTTATGTGTTTTAGTTGACAGATAGTGCGGACGAGCAGGTTTGTACGCAGTCGGTAGTTCCTGCACCGGGCGGCTGATAGCCGCCCCTACGGCGTGAACTGCGAAATTTCTCGTAGGGGCGGCTATTAGCCGCCCGCGTTTGGAATCCGCGCGGAGCGCTCCGACACTATTCACTGTTCACTGAAATGTGTAGTTCTTCGCCCTTCGTTACCCCAGTCATCCACCCTTAGCCCTTAGCCAATAACGCCGTCCTTATTCCAAATTGTCCGCGAAGAAATCCGCAAGCTCGGCGATGCGCCCCTCCGCAAACGGGGACTCCATCTCCGCAATTTTCAGCAGCGCAAGGATGGAATTGTCCGGCGCGTTGCGCATCAGGGTCTGATATGCCTCCATGCCGCTGCCATTCTCCTGCTCCAGCATATAGATCTGCAAAGCGGCGTCGTTGGAGACGCAATAGCTGATCACATAGAACGGCGCAATGAAGAAATGCTGAATGTCAATCCAGCCGGGCGCTAAAATATCCTCCATGCCGTACATGGACATGCCGAACTCCTCGGTGCATTCCAAAAACAGCGCATTCAGCCGCTCCGCCGTCAGCTCGTCGTCCGGCAGCTCATAGGCGCGCTGCTCAAATTCGGCGTAGCACGCCTGCCCGAGGAAAACCAGCACGGAGTCCGCAAGCTTCGAGGAGGTCAGCCCCTCGCGCTCCCGTCTCGTCAGATCGGCGCGGCTCAGGGCGAGGAATTCCAGTCCCTGTGAGAAAATCTCCGCGCAGTCGATGGAATTGGTGCCGTTGCAGTTGACATAGCCGTCCACAAAATGCCCGAATTCATGGGTCGCGGTCAGGAAATCGTCAATCTCTCCCGTTGGGGAGACGTAAAGGAAGGGCATCTCGTAGGCAGACAGATAGGTCATATAAGAGCCGGGCATCTTGCTCGTCGATTCCGTGACATCATACAGCCGGTAAGCCATCATGTAATCATACGCAGTCGCGATCTCGCCGCCGAAGCGGTAGGCGGTGTTTTGCAGCAGCTCCATGACCTCGTCCATCTCCATGTCCTCGCTGTAGCTACCGTAAACAGCGGCATAGTACAGCGACGCCATCTCCTTGGCGATATCTGAGGTATATTGCTTGACCTGCGCGGGTGTGTAGTCGCGCTCATAATAGTATTCGTAAGCGAAGTCCGCGTAGCTCTCGTAGTCCAGCTCCTCCGCAATCTCGCGGCGCACGCGGATCAGCTTGGCAAACAGCTCCGAAGCAAGCGGATTGTATTTTTCGTAGTACAGCGTGTAAATCTCCAGCATCTCCATATAATCGAGATTCGGGTCGGCAAGCAAGTCCTCCACTATGCACTCCTCGCCCTCCCATGCAATCGTCATATCGCTCTGCATCGCCATATATTCCGATTGCAGCGCGCTCTCCTCCTGCATCAGCTCTACCACGCGGTCGTTGGAGTAGATCTGATTCTCGTCATAGTAATCGAAGAAGCCCTCCTCAAAATAGGCTGCCTCCAAAGCCTTGCGCTGATCGCTTTTGCCCATCGCGATAAAGCACTTCTCCATCGCCTGCTCGATCAGCGGCGACTGCTCCTCACACCAGTTGTATTCCTCGTCATAATAGGAATCGTTGAGGTCGAGGGTATAGCGGATGTAGGCATACTGCCCCATTGTGCTGAAACGGACATACGTCTCCTCCACGGGATAATACGCCGCAAGGATCGCGTCACAATCCGCGCCGTCTTCCACCAGCGCCTGCACTGCGGCAAAATCGTCACACAGCCCCTGCGCATCCGGGCGTTCATAGACGATCTCGTCGAAGGGGACCTCCGCCAGCAGCGCTTCGGCAGGGCGCTCATATTCATCATACGGCGTGTAGGGCGGCAAGTCCTCCGGCTCCGTCGGCGCTTCCGTGGGCTTTCCCGTCGTCTCGGTCGCCTCTGTCGGCGCAGGGAAGCCGCCCTCACGGAACAACTGTTGGACGGTGCAGCCCTGCAACAGCAGACTGAGCGCCAGCAAAAGGACAATCAGTACGGACAGTTTTCTCTTTTTCATAACACCATTCCTTTCTCAACACATACGGAACTATAAGCCGCCCACCGGCAGGCGGCTTTTGCGCTAAGGGCTAATAGTGAATAGTGAATAACGAAGGAGCGCTCCGCGCGGATTTAAAACGCGGGCGGCTGATAGCCGCCCCTACGAGAAATTTCGCAGTTCACGCCGTAGGGGCGGATATTATCCGCCAGGTGCAGGAACTGCCGACTGCGTAGCAATTCGTTCCTTCGCACCGTCTGTCAAATCAGGTATATCAAAATTCAAAATCCGTGCGGAGCACACCACAGTCCTTCACTCTTAGTTCTTAGCTCTTAGTCCAAAAAGCCCTGAGCCAAAACAGGCTACCCACAGGCGCGTCAAGGATGCCGCTTGCTACAGCTTCCCACAGACTGCAATCGATTCACGATTCTCCGTGCCCTGTTCCCGATTTCACAGCACCTGCAAAATGCAGCCCTTCAAATATGCCGCGTGTTCGACGTTGAGGGCGGCGGGATGGTCGCGGGACTGGGTCAGGCGTTCGAGCAGGCGGACGGTTCTGCCGCTGTCCGCCGCAGCCTCGCGGAGCATCTTTTCAAACAGCGGCTGCGTCATAAACTGGCTGCACGAGCAGGTCAGCAGGATGCCTCCCGCCTCGGTCAGCCGCATACAGCGCAGATTCAGCTCCTTATACCCGCGATATGCCGCCTCCAAGGCGCGCTTGCTCTTGGCAAAGGCGGGTGGATCGCAGATGACCACGCCGTAGCGCTCCCCTGCCTCGCTCTCCTGCTTGACAAGGTCAAACACATTGGCGCAGACGGTCGTGATCCTGTCCTCCACACCGTTGCGCGCGGCGTTCTCGCGCACCATCGCAAGCGCGCTCTCGGAAACATCCACCGCACGGACGCTCTTTGCGCCGTAAAGGGCGGCATGGACGGAGAAGCCGCCCGTGTGGCAGCACAGATCAAGGACGGTCTTTCCCTTGCAATAGGGCTTGAGCCGTCCGCGATTTTCCTGTTGGTCGAGGAAATGTCCCGTCTTCTGCCCGTTCTCTAAATCGACCGCCATGATCGCGTCATGCTCCCGGATCAGCAGCGCGTCGGGAATCTTGCCGGAAACGCAGCCCTTTTGCTGCGCCATGCCCTCCTTCTCGCGCACGGGCACATCATCCCGCTCATAGATGCAGCGCGGCTGAAAGATCTCCGCAAGCGCCGAAAATAGCTCCGCCTTGCGTTTTTCCATCCCAAGACAGACGATCTGCACCGAGAGGCAGTCAGCAAATTTGTCCACCGTCAGCCCCGGCAGCCCGTCGGACTCGCCGAACACCACGCGGCAAGCGTTGTCAAAGCCAAGGGCACGGCGGTTTTCCCACTCGGCAAGGATGCGGCGGCGGAAAAAGTCCGCGTCCACCGTCTCCGCGCGATCCCGCGTCAATACACGCACGACGATCTTGGACTTGCTGTTAAAAAAGCCCTTTGCCAAAAAGCGGCAGCGGCTGTCGAGCACCTCGACGACGTCGCCGTCCTCGCAGCGGTCGTCCACCCAGTCGATCTCGTTGTCAAATACCCAAAGTCCGCCGCCGAGAAGGTCGCGTTCCTCCCCGCGCCGCAGACAAACCTGTCCAAGCTCCATAGCTCCTCCGTTCCAAGCTCCGAAATAGAAACTTTTTTTCATTATAGCACACAATTCCCCGTTTGCACAGTCATAAAAAACCGACCGCCGAGAAAATATAGACCCCACTTTTCCGTTTTGGGTGTGTCCCGTACACGTTGAAACAAACCAACGAAAAAAGGCTGTCCTCTCTTTCAAGAAAACAGCCTGATCTTATAGAGAAACAAAACGGTTGCATTTTACGCGCCGCAATGCTACAATATTCGCGGCGCTTTCCGCGTCGGGGTGCTGCCACCTACGGCGGACGGTTGTCTCCCGCTTTGGGAGGTGATGCGCATGGTTACATATGCGGAGCTGTTCGCTCTCATCACTGCAATTTGTGCCATCATTTCTATTGTCATTTTGATTCTTGACTTTAGAAACAGAAAGTAATTCTTTTTACATAGCAAAAAGATTACTCCGTCCACGAGCCGACCAAGCTTGACGGAGTAATCTGATCACTTCGGGAGGCAACCGTTCGTCGGCAGCACCTCTCTACGCAAACAGTATACCACGGAGAACCCCGATTTGCAAGGGCTTCTCCGTGTATTTTTGTTCGCACCGCTTTTGCACAGGCGGGGTCTGTCGAAAAAGTAGATTTTTTTCTCGAAGGACGTCGAAACGGCGCGGGGTTACCATAAGAATTTCACAGAAGCCTGTGCATAATTCTGTGCAATTGTTGAAAACTCAGCGCTTTGCTGCGCAGGCGGATACAAAAATTGTGGCGTTATGTCTACCGAAGTCCCACAATTTGTGGTTTGCGTGTGTTTGCCCGATGTTTTGTGAAAATGCCGAAAGCATTCCTGTGCAATTGTGAATTTTCTTGATCAACTGTAGCATTTTGCCCGCAATTTTGTTATAATCTAAACTGAAAATTTATGAATTTCGGAACCCGCCTTCCTTCGGAGGCGAGAGGAGCTTGCATATATGTTGGAATTGCTCAGTCCCGCCGGATCGGTTGACGCGCTGCGGGCGGCGGTCTGCAACGGCGCGGACGCGGTCTACCTCGGCGTGGAGGACTTTAACGCCCGTCACGGCGCAAAAAATTTCAAATTGGATGACCTCGCGGAGAACGTGCGCTACTGCCATGTGCGCGGGGTGCAGGTACATCTGACGCTGAACACATTGGTGTCTGACCGGGAGCTGCCCGTTGCCGCGAAGACCATTGCCGCCGCAGCCAAAGCGGGGATCGACGCCTTCATCGTGCAGGATCTCGGTATGCTCGAGCTTTGCCGTCAGATCGCGCCGCGCGTGCCGCTGCATGCCTCAACGCAGATGAGCATCCATTCGCTTGAGGGCGTGCGGGAGGCTGCCGTCCTCGGCGTAAGCCGCGTGGTGCTGGCGCGGGAGCTGCCGAAGGAGGACATCGCCTTTATCTGCCGCAACAGCCCTGTTGAGATTGAGGTCTTTGTCCACGGCGCGCTGTGCATGTGCTATTCCGGGCAGTGCTATATGTCCTCCGTCATCGGGCGGCGCAGCGGCAACCGCGGGCAGTGCGCCCAGCCGTGCCGACTGCCCTACGGCTATGACCGTTTTGAAGAAAAATACCCGCTGAGCCTCAAGGACAACTGCCTTGTGGAATATTTGCGGGAGCTGGAACGCCTTGGCGTCGCCAGCGTAAAAATAGAAGGACGCATGAAGCGCGCGGAATATGTCGCCACGGTCACGCGCATCTACCGCCATGCCATCGACGAGGGCAGCGTCGGAGAAGAGAGTCTCCGCGCCTTACGGGCGGCGTTCTCCCGACAGGGCTTTACACAGGGCTACTATTTGGGCAGGCGCGGCGGGGAGATGTTCGGCACGCGCGGCAGCGAGAAGGAGGACAAGGCGCTGCTGCAAGCCGCCCGCGCCTCTTACGAAAACGCGGAGGCGCAGCGCGTTCCGGTCGATTTTTACGCCATCGTCGCACGCGGGCAGAATGTGATGCTTGCCGTGCAGGACGACGCGGGCCACGTCTGCAAGACGCAGGGTGCCCCTCCGCAGGAAGCAATCAGCCGAGATCTGACGCAGGAGGAGCTGACGCAGCGCCTGCAAAAGACCGGCGGCACGCCCTATCTCTGCCGCACGGTGCGCTGCGTCCTTGACCGAGGCTTAAGCGTGTCGGCTGCGGAACTGAACCAATTGCGCCGCGAGGCGCTGATGCAGCTCTCCGCCGTGCGCGGAAGGAAGGACACCGCTGAATTGGGCGCATATACCGAGCCGCAGCGCTTTGCCGGTTCGAAGGAGCCGCCGAAGCTCACGGTCAGCGTCCTCAAGACCGAGCAGATCACCCCGCGGATGCTGAAGCTGAAGCCCGCCGTACTCTATGTCCCGCTGTCCGAGATTCTCGCGCAGCAGGAATTTTACCGCGACCTTGCCGCAAAGCAGACCCTCGCCGCCATCCTGCCCCGCGTGGTGTGGGACGACGAGATGCCTGCCCTGCTCTCCTCGCTGCGCACCCTGCCCGTGCTCGGCATTCATCGGGTGCTGACGGGGAATTTGGGGCAGTTCTCCGCCGCGCAGTCCCGAGGGCTGGAGATCGCAGGCGACTTCGGGCTGAACCTCTATAATTCCCGCGCAATGCAGCAAATGAAGCACCGTGGGCTGATCAGCGCGACGGCATCATTTGAAATGACGCTGCCGCAGCTGCGCGACCTGTCCAAGCCCCTGCCGACGGAGCTGCTGATCTACGGCCGCCTGCCGCTGATGCTGACGGAGAATTGCCTGATCAGAAACCGTTCCGGCGCGTGCGCCTGCGAGACGGGCGCGGCAAAGCTCGTTGACCGCATCGGGGAGGAGTTCCGCCTCGTGCGCGACTGCGGCACCTGCCGAAACGTGCTGTTAAACGGCAAAAAGCTCTATCTTTTGGACAAAATGGACGATCTGCGCAAGCTCGGACTCTGGGCGGTGCGTCTCTCGTTTACGACGGAAAACCCCGCCGAGATTGACGGCGTCCTCGCCGCATGGACGGGCAAAGCCCGCTTTGACCCCGGCGCCTGCACCAGAGGCCTATACCTCCGCGGCGTCGAGTGACAGCGAATTCCAACTGTAGTGCGGGGACATGCCCTACAATTCTGAATCCGCGCGAAGCGCTCCGATTCTTTTCACTCTTCTCTCTTCACTATTTTCCCCCCTGAAAGGAGCTTCCCATGAGTATTATTCTTGCTTCCGAATCTCCGAGAAGGCGCGAGCTTTTGGCGCGGATGGGGCTGGACTTTATCATCCGCACCGCGCCGCATGATGAAACCATGAATCCCTTTGCCGCCCCCTCCGACGAGGTCGCCCGCGTGAGTCTTCTGAAGGCGCAGGCCGTCTATCCGAACTGCCGGGACGAGGATATCATTGTCGCGGCGGACACAATTGTCGTCTGCGACGGACTGATGATGGGAAAGCCCCGCTCCGAGGCGGACGCGTTTTCCATGCTGCGCCGTCTTTCCGGCAGGGATCATCAGGTGATGTCCGGTCTGACCGTGATGCAGGGCAGCTTCACCGAAACCGTGACCGTCACGACGGGCATCCGCTTCCGCCACCTTGCCGACGAGGAGATTCGCGCCTACATCGCCACGGGCGAGCCGATGGATAAGGCAGGCGCCTACGCCATTCAGGGCTTGGCGGCGATGTTTATCATCGGCATAGACGGAGATTATTATAATGTGATGGGTCTGCCCGTCTGTACGCTTGCAACGATCCTGCGCAAGTTGGGCGTGCAGCTATTGAGGTGATGCAATTTGAAAAAACAATTATCCCCCCGCGTGAAGGCGATTTTGATTCTCGCCGTCGTACTTTCGGTCGTCACGGCGATTGTCTCCGCTCTGTTCGGCACAACATGGATCGGCAAGACGGTGCAGGCGGTTATGACACCCCTGCGCAGCGGCGTGAGCGCGATTACGCGGCAGGTGGAGCGATACTATAACTACGTTTTCGGCTACGAGGCGCTGGAGGCGGAGAATGACTATCTCGAGCAGCGCATTATGCAAATTGAGGACGAGGTACGCACCGCTGACTCCTTACAGCGCGAAAACGAGCGCCTGCGCGAGCTGCTCGGACTGAGCGAGGAGCATACGGACTATCGCTTCTGCGCCGCGTATATCGTCTCGTGGGACTCCTCCAACTGGAAAAGCTCCTTTACCATCGGCAAGGGCACGAATTCCGGGCTTGCAAAGGGCATGGTCGCCATCACCGAGTACGGGCAGGTCGTCGGGCTCATCACCGACATCGGGCCGAACTGGGCGGAGATCACGACCATTCTCGACTCCTCCGTGGAGATCAGCGCAAGCATTGCCTCCTCCGGCTATACGGGCGTGGTGCAGGGCGCACTGAACAGCGGCAACGCCGGCAAGCTGCGCATGAATTACCTGCCCGGCGAGGCGGTGCTGCGCAATAACGATCAGGTCGTGACCACCGGCTCGTCGGTCTATCCGAAGGATCTGATCCTCGGTTATATCGAGGATGCAAGCTTTGACGAGACAGGCGTCGCCAAATACGCCATGCTCCGTCCCGCCGCCGATTTTGACGGGTTGGAGCAGGTCTTTATCGTCACACAATATGTGAACGAATAAGCGGAGGGCGCCATGCTGGATAAACTCTACATCACGCCGAAGCAATGGCTGCGCATCCTGCGCTGGACGCTGTATTCCCTGCTGCTTCTGCTGGCGATCCTGCTGCAAACGGTCGTATTCGGCAACCGCACCCTGTTCGGCACGCATCCCGACTTCGTGCCTGTCGTGATTGCCTGCGTCTGCCTGCGCGAGGGTGCGGAACGCGGCGGCACGTTCGCGCTGCTCGGCTCGCTGTTTTGGTATCTGACCGGCGCGGAGCAGGGCAGCGTGTGTATTGTGACGCTGACCGTGCTGCCCGTGGTCGGCAGTCTTCTGTGCCGAACGCTGCTGGCAGACCGTTTTCTCCCCTGCCTGCTCATCACACTGGTCACTCTGTTTGTGGAGCAGACGGCAATGTTCCTGCTGAAGTTTTTCTTTGACGGGCTGTCGGGCATGTTCTTTGTGCGGAAGCTGCTGCCCTGTGTGGCGGTATCGCTGCTCGCGCAGCCGCTCGTATATTGGCTCGTCAAACGCATTGCAAAGATCGGAGCGTCCCATGAATCAACATAAATTTTCCTTTCGCGTCACCGCGCTTGTCCTGCTGGCAGCGCTGATGCTCGGTGTCTTTTCCGCACGGCTGTACAACGTGCAGGTCATCGAAGGAGCGGCGCAGGAGGGCACGCCCTCCGGCTCTTACACCTACTATACCCGTGTGACCGCCGCGCGCGGAGAGATCCTTGACCGCAACGGCAAGGTACTCGTCGGAAACCGCGCTTCGTTCAATATTGTTCTAATCTATCCGGTGCTGTTCAGCTCCGAGGATCCGAACGGGAGCCTGCGCGCCCTGACGAATCTCGCCGTCTCGCACGGCTTGGAGCTTGTCGATCATCTGCCCGTAACCACGGAGAAGCCCTATGAATACACGAAGGATCAGTACTCCTCCGTCTGGAACAACTATTTCAAGATGTTTTTGGCAGCGCGTGAGTGGGACAGCGATATCTCCGCGCCGCAGCTCATCCGCCGTCTGCGGGAGCGGTACCATATCCCGGACGACTGGACGGAGGAGGAGGCGCGCCGCGTCATCTCCGTGCGCTATGAGCTGGAGCTGCGCTACTGCGGGACGAATCTGCCCAACTATGTCATGCTGGAGGATGTGGACGCGATCTCTCTTGCGGAGATTACCGAATTGAACATTCCGGGCGTGACCGTCGAAAAGTCCACCGTCCGCGAGTATTACACGGACTATGCCGCGCACATTTTGGGCAGAGTTGCGGACATGAACCCCGAGGAATACGAGTACTACAAGCAGTATGGCTACGCGATGGACGCCAAGGTCGGCAAGGAGGGCTTGGAGAAAGCGTTTGAGCTGGAGCTGCACGCCACAGACGGGATGCTGGAGACGACCATTGCCTCCGACGGCACGATCCTTGAGAAGCATTATGTCACCGAACCGGTCGCGGGCAATAATGTCGAGCTGTCCATCGATATTGACCTGCAAAAGGTCGCCGAGGACAGCTTGGAGAATCTCATTTTGGATCTGCGAGAGAACGGTCTGAACGGCACCGACCGAGGGAAAGACGCCGAGGGCGGCGCGGTGGTTGCCATGTCCGTCAAGACGGGTGAGGTTTTGGTCAGCGCCAGCTATCCGACCTTCAACCTTTCGACCTATGCGGAGGATTATAACGATCTGCTGGAGCAGGATTTTGCGCCGCTGTATAACCGCGCCGTACAGGGCACCTATCCGCCCGGTTCCACCTTTAAGATGGTCACAACCATCGCCGCCATCAATGAAGAGATCATCAAGCCCGGCTATGAGATCAATGACCTCGGCGTCTACCGCCGCTTTGAGGACGCCGGCTATACACCGCGCTGTATGCTCTATACCACCTCAAACGGCACGGCGACACACGGCTCGATCAATGTCATGGAGGCGCTGTCCGTCTCCTGTAACTACTACTTCTATGAAATCGGCTGGATGACCGGCATTGAAGCCATCGACAAGACGGCAAAGGCGCTCGGCTTAGGCGAATCGACCGGCGTCGAGATCTACGAGGAGACGGGGCACCGCGCCAACCCCGAGACAAAGAGCGCACTCTATGCGGGCAGCAGCGGTGCATGGTACGGCGGCGATACTGTTTCGGCAGCCATCGGGCAGTCGGAAAACCGCTTCACACCGATGCAGCTCTGCTCCTATACGTCGGCGCTTGCCAATCGCGGCGTGCGCTATCAGGCAAGCTTCCTGCGCCGCGTCCTGTCGTCGGACTATGAGACGCTGGTGCAGGAGCATACGCCTACCGTCCTGAGCAGCTTGGAGATCAGCGACGATGCCTATGCAGCCTATACCGAAGGTATGCGCCTTGCGGTCACCTCCTACAGCGGCACCTCGCACAGTCTGTTCGGCGACTACGAGGTTGCGGTCTGCGCCAAAACAGGCACCGCAGAGCACGGCTCGGGCGGTTCGGATAACGCCTCCTTTGTCCTCTACGCACCGGCGGACGACCCTGAAATTGCCATTGCAGTCTATGTAGAAAAGGGCGCGCAGGGCGGCAACCTCGGAAAAGTTGCGAAAGCGATCTTAGACGTCTACTTCTCCGAAGCCTCCGCCGTCGATACCGTCCCTGCCGAAAACCGTCTGAACTAATCCCCCGCAATTTCTCTGTACTTCTGGGACATGTCCCCGAAGTTGACGCTTGTAGCGCACGGCATCCTTGACGCGCCTACGTAGGGGGACGGAGTGAACAGGGAATGGCGAATAGAGAATAGAGAATAGTGAATAGTGAAAGGGCTACCCTCATCTGTCATTGCGAGGAGCGCAGCGACGTGGCAATCTATACACTCCACAACCAAAGCGATCCCGAATTACGCATTTCTGCGAATTCGGGATCATTTTTTTAAAACAGTGTCCAGATCCAATAGATCAATCCATAAATGGCGCTTGCCGCCGTGCCAAAGACCAAAACGGGGCCGGCAATGGTAAACATTTTCGCGCAGGTACCCAAGATCAACCCCTCGGTCTGAAACTCCACGGCAGGGGCGGCGATGGAATTGGCAAAGCCCGTGATCGGCACAAGCGTGCCCGCACCGGCGAGCTTGGCGATATCGTCAAAAACGGCAAATCCCGTCAAAAGCGCCGCTAAAAAGACCAAGCAAACGCTTGTCGCCGTGCCGCTCAATTCCTTGCTGAGGTCAAGCGCCTGAAAGCCGTTCATCAAAAGCTGCCCGATCAAGCAGATCAACCCGCCCGTCCAAAAGGCGTTAAAGCAATCCTTCCAACACTTACTTTTCGGCGCAAGACTGTCCGCCAACCTGCCGTATTCCTCATTCGTCATGGAAAGCTCTCCCTTCGCTCCGCTTTTTCAGTAGTTTCCCACCGACGGCGCAGGTTATACGAAAAAAGAAATTCATTTTTTCCGCATAGAACCCGCCGCATGGGACAAACTAAGCGCGGACACAAAAGGAAGCAGCTTTCATTGCGATCGGATGCGATTCGGAGTGCCAAACCGAGTTGAGCAGTTTCCATAGCGTGTCAAGTGTGCCGCATATTGGGGTATGGTCGGCGCGAACCGTACGGAAAAAGGACAGACGAAGCGCTCGTCTGTCCTTACATATTTTTGAACCACCCTGTAGGGCGGGGACATGTCCCTACATTGAAATCCGCGCGGAGCGCTCCGACACTCTTCACTCTTCTCTATTCTCTATTCACTCTTCACTATTCCCTGTTCCCCCAAGCGTCTCATTTCCGATACAGCCGCTGCCCCTCGTACACCGGCGAGCAGGTCACGTCGGCGCCGAGTTTTTTCAGCAGGGACTCATCCACCTGTGACAGAATCACCGTCGAATGCACCTGCGCGCCCTTGAGCTTGTCCAGCTCGTTGATGGCAAGCTCCGCCGTCGGATTCGTCACGGCGCTCATCGCGAGGGCAATCAGCATCTCGTCCGTGTGCAGGCGCGGGTTGCGGTTGCCCAAATGCTCGACCTTCAGCTTTTGAATGGGCGCAAGGACGGCGGACGAGATCAGATCGACCTGCGGCGCGATGCCTGCCAAATGCTTCAGCGCGTTGATGAGCGCGGAGCAGGCAGGCCCCATCAGGGAGGTCGTCTTGCCCGTGATTACCGTGCCGTCCGTCAGCTCAATGGCAACGGCAGGATCTCCCGTCCTTTCCGCGACCTCCTGCGCCGCCGGAACCGTCTTGCGCTGCTCCGGCTCCAAATGCAGCGAGCGCATCAGCATTTCCAGCTTTTGCAGCTCCTTCACCGCCCCGTCGCCTTTTTTCACCGCGCAAGCCGTCGCAAAATAGCGGCGCAGGATCTCCTGCTTGGACGCCTCGCGGCACACCTCGTCGTCCACAATGGCAAAGCCTACCATATTTACGCCCATGTCCGTCGGGCTTTGATAGGGACATTCGCCGTAGATTTTGCGGAAGATCGCCTCCAAAACGGGGAAAATCTCCACATCGCGGTTATAATTCACCGTCGTCTCGCCGTAAGCCTCCAAATGAAAGGGATCAATCATGTTCACATCGTCCAAATCCACCGTCGCCGCCTCGTAGGCGAGGTTGATCGGATGCTTGAGCGGAAGATTCCAAATCGGGAACGTCTCATATTTCGCGTAGCCCGCCCGAATGCCCCGCTGATGCTCCTGATAGAGCTGGCTCAGGCAGGTTGCCATCTTGCCCGAACCGGGGCCGGGGGCGGTGACCACGACGATGGGACGCGTCGTCTCAATATACTCGTTTTTGCCGAAGCCGTCCTCCGAGACGATCCGCGCCACATCGGCAGGATAGTCCGCAATGGGATAGTGGCGGTAAACGCGCACGCCGAGGGCCTCCAATTTGTTGCGGAATGCCTCCGCCGCAGGCTGCTCCCGATAGCGGGTCAGCACCACGCCGCCGACATACAGCCCATAGTCGCGGAAGGCGTCGATCAGGCGCATGACGTCGAGATCGTAGGTGATGCCGAGGTCGCCGCGCCGCTTGTTTTTCTCAATGTCGTCGGCGGAAATGACAATAATCAGCTCCGCCTGCTCCTTCAGCTCCAAGAGCATCCGCATCTTGCTGTCCGGCTCGAACCCGGGCAAAACGCGGGAGGCGTGATAGTCGTCAAAGAGCTTGCCGCCGAATTCGAGATAGAGCTTTCCGCCGAACCGCTCCACCCGCTCGCGAATCCGTTCACTCTGCAATTTCAAATACCGTTCGTTGTCAAACCCGGTCCTCCGCATGGCGCATCCCTCCTGTGGTTTTCTAAAAGAATTATACCCCGTTCCCCCACGGAACGCAACCGTTTCCATAAAAAAGAATCACCCTGTTTGTTGGGGTGATTCCCTGTAGGGCGGGGACATGTCGCCGCCGTTCCGCGAAGCGGCAGACAGTACAAAGGAACAGGGTATCCCACTTGTCATTGCGAAACCAGTGCGCACACTGGTTGTGGCAATCTCAAGCCATAGGTTTGTATGCACTTGGTACTGCCTGCACAAGATTGCCACATCGCTGCGCTCCTCGCAATGACACGGACGCACTCCCTACCTGTCATTGCGAGACCAGTGCGCACACTGGTTGTGGCAATCTCAAGCCAAAGGTTTGTATGCACTTGGTACTGCCTGCACAAGATTGCCGCGTCGCTTCGCTCCTCGCAATGACAAAATTGGCAGATTGCATGTAATTTGAATTTTAGCAAAACACTATTTACCGTTCACTGCTCCCAAAATCGCTCTGGTTTGTTCGGCATTGCGGTGAACCTCCGTTTTCAGTTCCTCCAGCGAGGCAAATTGTTTCTCCGGACGCAGGAAATCGACCAGCTCCAAGCGCAGGTCATGTCCGTAAAGGTCGCCGTCAAAATCCAGCAGCCACGGCTCTACCGTCACATTGCCGCCGTGTACCGTCGGACGCACGCCGATATTCACAACCGCCATGCGCCGCTGTCCGTCGAAATACGCATATCCCGCGTAAACGCCGAAACGCGGAATCAGAATTCCCTCCGCCGGGCGGAGATTCGCCGTCGGGATGCCGAGCGTCCTGCCGAGGCGCTGTCCGCTGATGACCCTGCCCGAAAGCAGATGCGGATGCCCCAAAAATCGCACGGCGCGCGCCGCCTCGCCCCGTTCCAAGAGCGAACGGATCAGGGTGGAGGAGACCGTCTCTCCGTCGAGCGTGATCTTCGGGATGCAGGCAAAGCCGACACCGAGCGTTTCGCATAACTCCCGCAGACGTTCCGGCGTCCCCTCCGCGCGGGCGCCGAAACGGTAATCGTGCCCGCAGACGACGAACGCGGCTTGATGCTGCCTGCACAGCGTTTCGCGCACGAACTCCTGCCACGGCTGCTCCATCGTCGCGCGGTCAAAATGCAGCGTGCGCACCTCGTCGATGCCGTAAAGTGTCCGCATCAGATAGGCGCGCTCCTCCGGCGTGTTGAGCAGCGGCAGTTCCTTGCCAAACACCAAGGTGTCGGGATGGTTGTCCATCGTCAGCGCAGCGGCAGGAAGCCCGAGACGGTCGGCGACCTCCCGTGTCTTTTTCAGCAGTCCGCCGTGCCCAAGATGCACGCCGTCAAAAAATCCAAGCGCAAGCACACAGGGTCGATTCATAAAAAATCCTCGTGATATGAAAATTTCTGCGATCCTTCTGCGGAAACGCAATCAACGAACCAGCCAATGCAGCATGGGGACATGTCCCAGCCCTACATTGTCATTGCGGGTCAAAAAAGCTTTTGACGGTTTTCAATTTCCCGTCCGTGACCTCACAGAGGGCTAAAAACGCGCCGGACGGACTGTAGACCCGATAGCGTCCCTCCGCCCATTTGCAGGTAAACGCCGCGCCGTTGCGGACGCATTTTTCCTGTCCCGCCGTCAGGCTCAATCGCGGATATGTCGAAAATAGCGTATCCACAGGCTTTAGAAGCGCCTGCGGGTCGGCGGAGGCGAGAATCTCGTCCAAGGTGACCGCTTCCGCAAGCGTGTACGCCCCTGCCTGTACCCGCCGCAGAGACGCCATACACCCGCCGCAGCCCAGCACCTGCCCGATATCATGGCATAGTGTGCGGATATAAGTACCCTTCGAGCAATGCACACGCAAACGCGCGGAATTCTCCGTAAAATCCAATAATTCAAGGGAAAAAATCGTGATTTCCCGCGGCTTTCGTTCGATCTCCTTACCCGCGCGCGCCAATTCATAGAGCTTCTTTCCGCCGATCTTCACCGCGGAATACATCGGCGGAAGCTGCTGCTGCACGCCCGTAAAGCGCGCCAAAGCTTCCCGCAGCGCCGCTTCCTCCGTCGTCACGGGACGCGTTTCCAGCACCGTGCCCGACGTGTCCTGCGTGTCGGTCGTCACGCCGAGTAAGAGCGTCGCTTCATAGCTTTTCTCCGCGTGCTCGAAAAATTCCACCGCGCGCGTCGCCCGTCCGACGAAGACCGGCAACACGCCCGTCGCCATCGGGTCGAGCGTCCCGCCATGCCCGACACGCTTTTCGTGCAGGACACCGCGCAGCTTGCTCACCACATCCTGCGAGGTCCAGCCCTCGGGCTTGTCCACGATCAAAATACCATTCGCCATCAGAGCTTGACTCCCTCGGCTGCAATCGCGGCTAAGACCGCCTCTTTTGCGCCCTCGATGCCGCCGTCCACGCTTGCGCCCGCTGCCGCCTTGTGTCCGCCGCCGCCGAGGCGCGCGCAGATCGCCGAGGCGTTGTAGTTCGGCGAGGTGCGGACGGAGATCTTCCCCCGTTCCCCGACCTGCCGCAGCATGACCGCGATCTCTACGCCGGCAATCTCCCGCCCGAAGCCGGAGATGTCGTCAATATCATCCTCCGTTAAGCCCAATTCATCCTTGAGCTTGTCCGGAATCGCGCTGACGGCGACCTTGCCGTTTGCGTAAAACTCCGTAGACTGCGTCAGCTGCGCCTCCAGCTGCAAACGCGGCAGGCGCTTTGTCAAAAACATGACCTGATTGATCGCGAAGGTATCCGCGCCGCAGTCGATGCATTCCGCCGCCGCGCGAAGGGTGTTCGCCGTCACATTGCTGAAGCGGAAGCAGCCCGTGTCCGTCGAGAGCCCCAGATACAGCGCCTCGGCGGTGCGCTTGGCAATGGGCGCTTTCATCTCCCGCAGAATCGCAAGAATGACCTCTGCGCAGGCAGCTGCCGCAGCATCCACATAGCCCTGCGGCGCAAAGTCGTCGCTGCGCGCGTGATGATCGAGCTTGAGTTGGATTTGATTGACATAATCTACCGCATTGTAGGCTAAAATTCCGCTCGCCGCGACATCGACGCTGACGAGAAATGCCCTCTCCGGCACGGAATCTACGGTCAAGCCCTCCAGATACGGGCGGTATTTCTCGGTAAACTGGGGATTTTCCAGCACCGCCGCCGTCTTCCCAAGGGCGCGCAGCCCACCGCACAGCGCCGCCGCCGAGCCGATGGTGTCCCCGTCGGGGCGGCGGTGGGTGAGCAGAATATAGTTATCGTTTTGCAGCAGAAGCGCTGCCGTCTCAGCGATCGTCAGCAGCTTCATCTTCGGAATCCTCCGGAATGTCAAGCTTGGACAAAATCTCTAAAATATGCGCGCCGTGGGTGATGGAGTCGTCCGGCTGCCATTGCAGCTCAGGGGTATAGCGGAGCTGGAGGCTTCTGCCCAGCTCGCGGCGCAGGTAGCCTGCGGAGGATTTCAAGCCCGCAAGCGTCTCCTTGGTATATTCCTTGTCCAGCAACGAAACATAGATTTTCGCATAACGGAGATCAGGCGTCGTCTCGACGCGGGTGATGGAGAGCATGGTCTTATGCACGCGCGGATCCTTCAGCTCGCGCAGCAGGTCGGACAGCTCGCGCTGAATCTCCTCGTTAATGCGTCCGATACGGTTGGATGCCATAATGTTCCTCCTTAGAAAAAGCGGGAGCGGTCAAACGCCCCCGCGGTAGTTGAAATGAAAAATGAAGGAATGAAGAAATGAGGGAAGAAAGAACCGTTTCCAAAATACGCAGTTGCCTGCACAAGATTGCCACGTCGCTGCGCTCCTCGCAATGACACGAAAAGGCTACCCCAATTTGTCATTGCGAGACCAGTGCGCACACTACCCGCAGGGGGTACGCCGCATCCGTAACGCTCGTTCCTCACGAACGGCTGCGCAGTGGTCGTGGCAATCTCAGGCTGTAGGTTTGTACGCACTCGGTCGTTCCTGCACACTGGCGGATACTATCCGCCCCTACGGCATAAGCTCCGATTCTTCTCGTAGGGGCGGGCTATCAGCGACCGGTAGGTACGGGGAGCGGGTTTATACACACTCGGTCGTTCCTGCACCGGCGCGCAGAGGTCAGCGCGGGACTTCCTCCATGACGAAGCATTCGAAGATGTCGCCTTCCTTAATGTCGTTGAACTTCTCGACGGACATGCCGCACTCGTAGTTCGCGGCGACCTCCTTGACGGAGTCCTTGAAGCGCTGCAAAGAGCCGATGTTGCCCTCATAGATGACGATGTTGTCTCTGAGCACACGCACCTGCGCGTCGCGGGTAACCTTGCCGTCTTTGACATAGCAGCCTGCAATGGTGCCGATGGCGGAGACCTTGTAGGTCTGGCGCACCTCGGCGTGTCCGATGACCGCCTCGCGGTACTTCGGCGCGAGCATACCCTTCATGGCAGCCTCGATCTCGTCAATCGCGTCGTAAATAACACGGTACATCCGCAGATCGACATTCGAACGCTGCGCCGAGGCGGCAGCGGCGGAATCCGGACGGACATTGAAGCCGACGACAATCGCGTTGGCGGTAGAGGCGAGGAGAATGTCGGACTCGTTGATCGCGCCGACCGCCGCGTGGATGACGCGGACGCGCACCTCGTCGTTTGAGAGCTTTTCGAGGCTGGCCTTGACCGCCTCGGCGGAGCCTTGCACGTCCGCCTTGACGATGAGGTTCAGCTCCTTCATCTCGCCCTCCTGCATCTTGGCAAAGAGGTTGTCGAGCGTGACCTTGCTTGCCAGCTTCGCGGCGGCCTCCTTCTCCTTCTGCTTGCGCTGCTCCACGAGCTGACGCGCCATGCGCTCGTCGGCAACGGCGTCAAATTCGTCGCCGGGGGTCGGCGCTTCGGCAAGACCCGTGATCTCCACGGGGATGGAGGGGCCTGCCTCGGTGATGGAGCGGCCCTTGTCGTCCATCATCACGCGCACCTTGCCCACGGCAGTGCCGGCGATGATAAGGTCGCCCTTGTGCAGCGTGCCGTTTTGCACGAGCAGGGTCGCAATGGGGCCGCGCGTCTTGTCCAGTCTGGCTTCAATGACCGTGCCCTTGGCGGCGCGGTTCGGATTGGCTTTCAGCTCCGCCAGCTCTGCGGTCATAATGACGGTTTCCAGCAGCTCGTCGATGCCCTCGCGGGTCTTCGCGGAAATGCGGCAGACCTCCGTGTCGCCGCCCCACTCGGAGGGAACGAGGTCATGCTCGGTGAGCTGGGTGAGGATGCGGTCGGGATTCGCGCCCGGCTTATCCATCTTATTCACGGCGACGATGATGGGAATCTTCGCCGCCTTGGCGTGGTTGATCGCCTCAATGGTCTGCGGCATGATGCCGTCATCCGCCGCGACGACCAAGATCGCAATATCGGTGCACATCGCGCCGCGCGCACGCATGGAGGTAAAGGCGGCGTGACCCGGGGTGTCGAGGAAGGTGATGGGCTTGCCGTTGATCTTAACCGTATACGCGCCGATGTGCTGCGTGATGCCGCCCGCCTCTCCCGAGGCGACGTTCGTCTCGCGGACCGCGTCGAGCAGGCTCGTCTTGCCGTGGTCAACGTGACCCATCACGACCACGACGGGGCTGCGCTCGACCAGCTCATCCTCGGTGTCCACATGGTCGTCAATCAGGCGCTCTTCAATCGTGACAACGACCTCACGCTCCACCTTGCAGCCCAGCTCGGTGGCGACGAATTCGGCGGTGTCAAAGTCAATGGTCTGGTTGATGCTCGCCATCACGCCGTTTTTGAGCAGGCACTTGATCAGCTCCGTGGCGGTCTTCTTCATACGGGACGCCAGCTCGCCCACGGTGATCTCGTCGGGGATCTTGACGGTCAGCGGGGTCTTCTTGATGATCTCAAGCTGGAGACGGCGCAGCTTCTCCTGCTCCTCGTTGCGGCGCTTGCTGCCCGTCGCCTTCTTATTATCCTTGCCCTTATTCTTATTTTTATTTCCGATCTTCTGCTTGCCGCCGGAATAATTCTGCACGCGCTCGGAAACGAGGCTGTCCACGCGGTCGTCAAAGCGGTCGGCGTTGACCGTGACTGCCTTCGTGTCGACGACGCGGCGCTCGCGTTTCCGCTGCTCAGGCTTCGGCTGCTTCTCCTCGGCGGGCTTGGCAGCCTCCTGCTTTGCCTCGGCGGACTTCGGCGCTTCCTTTTTCGGTTCGGCGGGCTTCTCCTCCTTTTTTGCCGGAGGCGCGACCGCGAATACCTCCGCGATCGAAGCGATCTGATGGTGCTGCGTAATATGGTCAAAGAGCGCGTTGAGCTGCTCCTCGGTCAGCACCTGCGCGTTGCTGCGCGGCTTTTCAAAATATTTGCCGACAATCTCAAGGATCTCCTTCGTGGACATCCCGAAATCCGCTGCGACTTCCTTCACTCGATACTTCACTAAACTCATAAAGCCACCTCCGTGTTACTTTTTCCCAAATCGGACATTGCGGCGGTGCGCCTTTTCCTCCGCACGCCGTTTCTCCACGCGCTGCACGCGGACATCCAAATCCGCCAGCAGCGCGGCATATTTCTCCGGCTCGCCAAGCGTCTTGACGAACGCCTGCGCAAGCCTGACATCCGTGATTGCCGCAATGGCGCAGCTCGTCGTTCCGAGTGCGTCGCCCAAATCGTCCTTCGAAAAGGCGAGGGGCAAAAGCGGCTGCGCCGTTCCCTCGACAAAGCTCTTTGCACGGCGCACGGTATGGGGCGAGGCGTCCGCCGCCAAAAGCACCAGCCGCGCGCGGCTCGCCCTGCACGTCGCGCCCACCTGCTCCTCACCAAGGACGAGATTGCCGCCCTTGCGGGAGAGGCTGAGCAGTCCGAGGCTTTTATTCTGTTCCATTCGCCGCCTCCATTTCCGCCAGCAGGGCGTCATAGACCTCCTGCGGGATCTCGGTTTCAAACGCGCGGGAGAGCGCCTTGGTCTTGATGGCGCGTTTGAGGCATTCGGGATTCGGGCAGACATACGCCCCTCTGCCGGATGCCTTGCCTCTCAAATCGAGCGTGACCGCGCCCTCCGGACTGCGCACCACGCGCAGCAACTCCCGTTTCGGCCTCATCTCGCGGCAGCCAAGGCATTGCCGCATCGGTATTTTCTTCGGCACGGTAATCGCTTCCTTTCTCTTGTTTCAGTGAATCGTGAATAGTGAACAGTGAATGGTGAATCACTGAGGATCACTCCGCACAAAGGCACGGGAAAACTCCCCCTCCTGTCATTGCGAGACCAGTGCGCACACTACCCGCAAGGGGTACGCCGCATCCGTAACGCTCCTTCGTCGCGAACGGCTGCGCAGTGGTCGTGGCAATCTCAAGCCAAAGGTTTGTATGCACTTGGTACTGCCTGCACAAGATTGCCACGTCGCTACGCTCCTCGCAATGACACGGACGCACTCCCTACCTGTCATTGCGAACCCAGTGCGCACACTGGGTGCGGCAATCTCGTGCAGGAACCACCGATACTGTACAAACCTATTCGCCTGCACCGTCCGCCGCTTACGCTACCTATTCACTATTCTCTATTCACTATATAAAAGCGCTCTTATTCCTCCGCCGGGGCTTCCGTCTCCTGCGGGGCTTCCTCCTCTGCCGCTTCCTCGACTGCCTCTGCCTGCGAGGCGGGCTTGATGTCGATCTTGCAGCCGGTCAGGCGGGCGGCGAGGCGGGCGTTCTGTCCCTCCTTGCCGATGGCGAGGGAGAGCTGATCATCGGGCACGATCACGCGGCACGCCTTCATGCCCGCGATCTGCGTCACGGAGATCACATCCGCAGGAGAGAGTGCTGCGGCGACAAAGGTGCAGACATCCTCCGACCAGACGATAATATCCACCTTCTCGCCCTGCAGCTCCTCGACCACCGCGTTCACACGCGCGCCGCGTGCGCCGACGCAGGCGCCGACGGGATCGATGTTCTCCTCCGTGGCGCAGACGGCAATCTTTGTGCGGGAGCCTGCCTCACGGGCGATGGAGCGAATCTCCACCGCGCCCGAGGCGATCTCGGGAACCTCCAACTCAAACAACCGCTTGACAAGGGCGGGATGGGTGCGCGAAACCATGACCTGCGGGCCGCGGCTGCTGCGGCGCACCTCGACGACATAGACGCGGATCATATCGCCCTCGGTAAAATGCTCGCCGCGCACCTGTTCGCCGACGGCAAGCAGCGCGTCGGTGCGGTCGTTGCCCTGCCCGATGCGGACGGTGATATCGCCCGAGTTGTCAATGCGCAAAACCGTACCGGTGAGAATTTCATGCTCCTTTGAGGAGAAGCTCTCGAAGACCATGCCGCGCTCCGCCTCGCGGATGCCCTGAATGATCACCTGCTTGGCGGTCTGGGCGGCGATGCGTCCGAACGCCTGCGTCTTGATCTCGACATTGACGAGGTCGCCGAGCTGGGCGGTCTTGTCGATCTTGCGGGCGGCGTCGAGCAGAATTTCGGTCGCGGGGCTGATGACCTCATCGACGACCTCCTTCTGCGCGTACATCAGAAGTTTCTCCTCCGTCAGCTCAACATAGACATTGTCCGTGTAGCCGTCCTTGTCCTTCTTATACGCGGCAACCAGCGCCTGTGTAATGCGCTCAACCATGTACTCCACGGGAATGCCGCGCTCCTTTTCGAGCTGACGCAGCGCCGCAAAGATTTCAGCGTTCATAATCGTGTTCTCCTTATTTTCTTTTCCTGTTTGGGTAGCTCTTGCAGATCGCATTTCAAAATGCCCCCTTAGAATTCCACGCGAAGCCGCACCAGCGCGACCTCGGATTTTTCAAAAGTCATCGTATTTTTTCCCACCGTGACGGTCACATCGCCGTCTTGATAGCCCTGCAAAACGCCGGCAAATTCCTTGCTGCCGTTTTTCGGGTGGTAGAGCTTGACCAGCACCGGCGCGCCGAGGAAGCGTTCGAAATCGGACGGACGCTTCAAGACGCGCTCCAAGCCCGCCGAGCAGACCTCAAAGCGGTAGCTCTCAGGGATGGGGTCGTACTCGTCCAGCACGGGATCCACCGCGCGGGAGACCGCCTCGCAGTCGTCGATGTTCACGCCGCCGTCCTTGTCAATGTAAAGACGCAGAAACCATTCGCCGCCCTCGCGGACATATTCCACATCCCACAGCTCGCAGCCGTTCTGTTCCACCAAAGGCTGCGCGAGCTGCCAAACCTGTTCCGTAATTTTCATGATTCATCCATCCTTTATTTCCATCATAGCACAGGCTCCCCTGCAATGCCTGTAGTACGGGGACATGTCCCCGCCGGTGCAGGAATCACCGGCTTTGTACCAAGCAGGGAATAGATTGCCGCGTCGCCTGCGCAGCCGTTCGCGACGGAGGAGCGTTACGGATGCGGCGTGCCCCCTGCGGGTATGCGCTCCTCGCAATGACATGAAAAGGCTACCCCGCATGTCATTGCGAGGCGCTTGCGCCGTGGCAATCTCGTGCAGGCACCATCAGCCGCGTAGCAAGCCGTAAGCAGCCGGAACCCCCGCAGCGGCGAACCTATTCACTATTCACTCAACAAGAAAGAGAGGGGAACTCCCCTCTCTTTAGTAAAGCTTACTATAGATTGTCTGTATTATACCACCGTTATTCTTGAAATGCAAGGGGATTTTTCGAAAAACACGGAACTTTTCCGTAATTTTTTCTTCTCCTATCGCAAAACGGTCACAAAATCGCCTGATTTCGCCTTTCCCTCGGTCAGCACCTTGACGAAAATGCCCTCGCGCGGCATGACGCAGTCGCCCGCCGCCTTGCGGATGGCGCAGTCGTTGTGGCACTCCTTGCCGATCTGCGTGACCTCGCACAGGGCGCTTCCAACCTTCATCCTTGTGCCGACGGGCAGCTCATAGAGGCAAATACCCTCAATCAAAATATTCTCGGCAAACGCGCCCGGCTTTAATGCAAACGGAATTTTCTCCTGCACCTTCTGCACGCTCGCGGTCGAAAGCAGACTCACCTGCCGATGCCAGTTGCCCGCGTGGGCGTCGCCGACAATGCCGTGGTCGGGCAGTAAAACAACCTCGTCCACGGGGTGCTTCTGCTCGCCCTTTCTCTCGCTGATGCAGACCGCGCGGATCACGCCCGTCGGCGCACCGCAGTCGGCGGAGCCTTTGGAATAGAGCATCAAAACGCCATGGTGCAGCGCGCCCGCAATCGCTTCATAGTTCTCCCGCGCGGCTCTCTCGCTGCCGGGCAGGTTGACGATCAGGCTCTGCCCGCGAATGCCCGCCACCGCCCGGGAAAGGCAGCCGTGGGGCGTGTGCTTCATGCTCTCCATGCGCATGACCTCAGGGATGCCCCTTGTCTCACGTTCCAAAACGGAGAGCGTCGCCTCCGGCGTGACATCGCGCGGAGAAAAGCCCGTGCCGCCCGTGGTGAGGATCAGCCCAAGCCGCAGCGTGTCCGCGCAGTGCAGCAGCGCCGCCTTGATCTCCTCCGCCTCGTCGGGCACGACCGTGGTATAGAAAACCTCCCAGCCGTCCCGCTGTAACAGCTCGCAAAGGGCAGGACCGCTTGTGTCAACCCGTTCGCCCCGTACCGCCTTGTCGCTGACGGTAATGACAGCCGCCGTATCCTTCATGTCTCTTCCTCCCGTAAAAAATCTCCGTGCACGCCGCCCGTCTTGGAAAGCAGACGCACATCGGTGATAACCATATCCTTCTGCACCGCCTTGCACATATCGTAAACGGTGAGCGCCGCCGCGGAAGCCGCCGTCAGCGCCTCCATCTCCACCCCCGTGCGTCCCTCGCAGGACACCGTGGCGCGAATCTCGACGCAGCAGCGCGCTTCATCCAAGGACAGCTTCAAGTCAATCCCATCCACCGCGACAGGGTGACACATGGGGATCAGCTCCGGCGTGCGCTTGGCAGCCATGACGCCCGCAACCTGCGCGACGGTCAGCACATCGCCCTTTTTCATGCCGCCCGTTTGAATGAGCCGCAGCGTTTCGGGACTGACGCACACGCGCGCCCCTGCCACCGCAGTCCGCCGCGTCGGCATCTTTTCCCCAACATCCACCATTTTCGCGCGCCCTTGGTCGTTGAAATGCGTAAAATCCTCCAAATGTTTCATCCAAACCTCCCGTTTGTAGGCAGTGAATCGTGAATCGTGAACAGTGAATGGTGAATAGCGAGCCGGACGCGGCAGCCTTTTCGTGTCATTGCGAGACCAGTGCGCACACTGGTCGTGGCAATCTCAGGCTATAGCTTTGTACACATTCCGTAGTTCCTGCACAAGATTGCCGCGTCGCTGCGCTCCTCGCAATGACACGGTAAAGCTCCCCCACCTGTCATTGCGAGACCCCAACGGGGTCGTGGCAATCTCATGCAGGAACCACCGACCGCGCACCAAGCAACAAGCGCCGAGAAAACCCGCAGCGGCAAACCTATTCACGATTCACGATTCACTATTCTCCACTTCCCCGTTCTTCAGCCGCCGATTTGGTACATACCTCTTCCCGCTTGGGAACGGTGTTCTGCGCTCAAATCTGCGTGGCGGGCAGGCTTGGCGAGGATCGCTTCCTGCATCCGCGCCGCCATCTCCTCCTGCGTCAGCCCCTTGATGGAGCAGGCGTCCGGCGCATGGAGACACGGCTTGAGCTTTCCATCCGCCGTCAGACGGAGACGGTCGCAGGTCTTGCAGAAATGCGCGCTCACCGGACTGATCAGTCCGACATTTCCCTGCGCGTGCGGCAGCCGATAAAGCCGCGAAACGCCGTCCTTGCCCTGCGCTTGCAGCTCCGGCAGTTTCTCAAGCACCGCGTCGCAGGGCAGATAGGCGTCCTGCCCGAAGCGCTCGCTGTCCGTCATCGGCATCAGCTCGATAAAGCGGACATCTACGGGATAGCGCAGCGTCAGCCCCGCAAGCTCGGTAATCTCATCGTCGTTAAACCCGCCGATCAGCACCGTGTTGAGCTTGACACGCTTGAAGCCCGCCGACAGCGCAGCCTCCAAGCCGCGCAGGGCGTCGTCCAGCGCGCCGCACCTTGTGATATCATGATACTTCTCCGGGTTCAGCGTGTCAAGGCTGAGATTCACGCGCTTCACCCCCGCCTCGCGCAGCGGCTTTGCCAGCTCCGGCAGCAAAATGCCGTTCGTCGTCAGGCAGACCTCCTCGATCCCCTCGACGGCGGCGGCGCGGCGGCAGATCGACAAAATATTCCGCTTCACCAGAGGCTCGCCGCCCGTGATGCGCAGCTTTTTCACGCCCAAGGACGCGGCGGCGCGCACGGCGTCGATCATCTCCTCCTCGCTCAGCATATCCGCATGGCTTTTTTTGCACACGCCGTCTTCCGGCATACAGTATTTGCAGCGCAGGTTGCAAAGCTCCGTGACCGAGAGACGCAGATAGGTGATGCTTCTTCCGTAGCTGTCTACCATATCAATATCGTCCAAAGGTACAGTTGGGGAAATGGCAGGGCTTGCACAGTCTGCAAAGTCCGCCGTCGCCCAAACGGATGAGATCGGCTTTTGTCAGGCGGTCGCCCGAGAAAATCTGCGGCAGGAGAACATCAAAAATGGTCGTGGGCATACTGATCGCCGCGCCCGGCACGCCGAGGATCGGCACATCGTTCAGATAAGCGACCAGCGTCATATTGCCCGGCTGCGACGGCACGCCGTGGGTCACGATCTCCGCGCCCAAGCTGCGGATCGCGCTGGGTGTCAGATCGTCGGGATCGACGGACATACCGCCGGTAAAAATCAAAAAGTCCGCGCCCGCGTCCAAGAATTTTCGCGCCGCACCGGTGATCATCCCCAAATCGTCGTCACAGATCGTCACGCCGAGGATTTCGGCGGGGTACTTCTGCATCTTCGCGCGCACCACGGGCTCAAATTTGTCTTGGATGCGCCCTGTGTAAATTTCCGAGCCGGTAATGATCACGCCGAGCTTTTTTTGCTTGTAGGGGCGCAGGTCAAGGAGCTTTTTGCCTTTGCAAAGCGCCTCGGCGCACTCGATCTGCACCTCCTGCGTCACGAGCGGCACAATGCGCATGGAGGCAAGGCGGTCGCCGACCTCCACAGGGAAGTGGTCGGGCAGGGTTGAGATCGTCAGGTCGCCGATCGCGTTGATCTCGCGCAGCAGCTCCGTGTCCACGCGGAACATGCCGCGCTCGTCTGCCATCAGAAGCACCTTGCCTTCGGAGAGAGCGGTATAATGCGCACCTTCGACGGGTGCCATCGCCGCCATACGCAGCGCGGCGTCCTCCTCATGGATTTCTCCGGCATTCTCCTCCCAAATAAAGACCGTCCGCTTGCCGAGGTCGAGCAGCTTCGGAATGTCCTCCTCCGTGATAATATGCCCGCGCTTGAACGCCGCGCCCTTAAACCCGTCGCGCATCGCGGTAATGTCATGGCAAAGCGTCAACCCGACCGCATTTTCCACCGTAACCTTTTTCATGGCAATCTCCTTTTCGAACTCCGTGTTTCAGTAAATAGTGAATCGTGAACTGTGAACCGTGAACTGTGAACTGTGAATAACGAAGGAGCGCTCCCCCACTTGTCATTGCGAGACCAGTGCGCACACTGGTCGTGGCAATCTCCGGTTGTAGGTTTGCACGCACTTGGTAGTTCCTGCACGAGATTGCCACGTCGCTGCGCTCCTCGCAATGACACGGGAGGGCTGCCCTAATTTGTCATTGCGAGACCGGTGCGCACACTGGTCGTGGCAATCTCCGGTTGTAGGTTTGTTCGCGCTTGATAGTTCCTGCACAAGATTGCCACGTCGCTGCGCTCCTCGCAATGACACGGGAGGGCTGCCCTATCTGTCATTGCGAGTCGAGGAACGAGGCGTGGTAGCGCAGCCGTTCGCGAGGAACGAGCGTTACGGATGCGGCATACCCCTTGCGGGTGCCATCTCATGCAGGAACCACCACCCGCGTACTAAGCCGCAACAAACAGGAAAACCCGCAGCGGCGCGCAACCTATTCACTATTCACTATTCACTATTCACCATTCACTTTTCACTACTATTCTAACTCCTCTGTCAAGGGCATCAGCGCGTCCTCCGGGAAACACACCGTCACCGTTTCCGCTGCAATCGCCCGCCAAGCCGCCTTGTCCAGCTCCCAGCCAATTGTCGTTTCCGCCCCCTCCGGAAGCAGGAAGACCGTCACGGAAAACGGGTTTTCGGTCACGCTGACCACGCGGCAGGTCACGCTGTTTTCCCCCTCACCCGCGTGGATGTCATGCATTCGGATCCCGACGCAAGCCGTCTTTTCCGTGATCCCCCGCACGCTTAGGCGTAAATTCCACTCCTCCGCCAGAAGATGCGTCTCGTCCAGCCGTACCGCCCTCGAGACATTTTTGCAGCCCGTGAGCAAAGCGGCGTTGCGCGTTTTCGGCGCGGCAAAGACGGACTTCTTCCCGCCGATTGTCTCGATCACGCCGTTGCCCATCACGGCGACGCGGTCGGAGAGGCGGTAGACCTCGTCGCGGTCGTGGGAGACGAGCAAAACGGTCTTGCCGAAGCGCCGCAGAACCTCCGCCATCTCCCGTTCCAAGCGGAAGCGCAGATGACTGTCCAGCGCGGAAAACGGCTCGTCCAAAAGCAGAATACGCGGCTCCGAGAGCAGAATCCGCGCCAACGCCGTGCGCTGCTGCTGCCCGCCGGAGAGTTGGTGCGGATAATGCCCCAAAAGCTCCGTCAGACCGAAGCGCTCCGCCGCCTCGCGGACACGCGCCTCCCGCTGCTTTTTGTCCCTGTCCCGCTTCGCGCCGGCGCGGAGGTTTTGCAGCACCGTCATATTGGGGAACAGGGCGTAATTCTGAAACATCAGCCCCGTGCGCCGCGCCTGCGGGCTGAGGTTGATGTGTTTTTCCGAGTCAAACAGCGTCACGTCATCCACGACGATTCTGCCCTTATCCGGCTTCTCGATGCCCGCGATGCACTTGAGCGTCATGCTCTTGCCGCAGCCGGACGCGCCCAGCAGCGCCAGTATTTCATTCTCCGCTTCAAATTTCACGCGCAAATGAAAGCTGCCGAGGCGTTTTTCGATATCCACATAGACCGACATTATGCTTTCCTCCCCGCCCTTTTTTCCAGCAGGTTGACTGCCAGCAGCACGACAAAGGAGATGGCAAGATTGACCAGCACCCATTTGAAGGCAAGACCGTCGTCATTCGTGCGCCAAAGCTGGTAGACCGTTGTCGAGATCGTCGCGGTGCGTCCCGGGGTGTACCCGCAGACCATGCTGGTCGCGCCGTATTCACCGAGGGCGCGCGCAAAGGCCAGCACGGTGCCCGCCAAAATGCCCTGCCTGCAATACGGCATACGGATGCGCCAGAAGATGTATGTATTCGACAGCCCGACGGACTTCGCGGAATAGGCAAGCGTCTCGTCGAAGGACTCAAACGCCCCGCGCGCCGTGCGGTACATCAAGGGGAAAATGACCACCGTGGTCGCGAAGATTGCCGACCACCAAGTCATGGTCAGGCGCATACCGAAGTTTTCAAGGAACCACGCACCGAGGATGCGCTTCGGGCCGAGCACGCGCAGCAAAAGGTAGCCCACCACGGTAGGCGGCAGCACCAGCGGCAGCGTCAGAAAGACGTCGAGCACACCCTTGACAAGCCGCGGCGCCTTCGCGATATAATACGCGGCAAAAATACCGACGAAAAAGATAATGACCGTACTGATCCCCGCCACCCGCAGGGAATTCCAAAGCGGAAACAAATCCATCCGCAAACCTCCTTTTTCGGGACTAAGAGTGAATCGTGAATGGTGCATGGTGAACAGTGAATAGCAAAGAGGGCAGGTTCGTTGACACAAAATAGCCACCCTATTTGTCATTGCGAGGAGCGTAGCGACGTGGCAATCTCCGGCTGTCGTTTTGTAGCCACG
>JAQXWB010000005.1 GCA_029225225.1 Bacillota bacterium
CATGACCGAGCACGGCTTTTTGGAGATCACCACGCCGATTCTGACCAGCTCCTCTCCCGAGGGCGCGCGCGATTATCTTGTACCTGCGAGAAATCATCCCGGCAAGTTCTACGCTCTGCCGCAGGCACCGCAGCAGTTCAAGCAGCTCCTCATGACCTCGGGCTTTGACCGTTATTTCCAGATCGCGCCCTGCTTCCGCGATGAGGATGCCCGCGCCGACCGCAGCCCCGGCGAGTTCTATCAGCTCGATATGGAGATGGCGTTTGCCACGCAGGACGATGTGTTCGCCGTTTTGGAGGATGTTCTGCCGCCCATCTTTACGAAGTACGGCAAGTACAGGGCTGCTTCTACTGCGCCCTTCCGCCGCATTTCCTACCGCGACGCTATGGATCGCTACGGCTCGGACAAGCCGGATCTGCGCATCGACCTCGAGCTGACCGACGCGACCGAGGCGCTTGCGAACTGCGGCTTTGCGCCGTTCGAGGGGCAGACCGTCAAGGCGGTTGTCGTGCCGAATTTCACCAAGACGCGCAAGTTTATCGACAAGCTCTGCGCCGACGCAGAGATGCTCTCCGGCGGCAAGGCGTATTGGTTCCGCTTGGACGAGAACGGTGAGTTGGTCGGCGGCATCTCGAAGTTTGTCGCAGAGCATAAGGACGCGGTTGTTGAAAAACTCGGTCTGACCAAGGGCTGCTTTGTCGCGCTGGCAGCGGGCAAGTATAACGCCGCCGTCAAGACCGCAGGCGTTCTGCGCAAGCTCCTCGGCACGCAGGTCGAGGGTCACATGGACGCAGAGCGCTACGAGTTCTGCTGGATCGTCGATTTCCCGATGTACGAGATCGGCGAGGAGTCGGGTGAGCTGGAATTCTGCCACAACCCCTTCTCCATGCCGCAGGGCGGTATGCAGGCGCTCAATGAGAAGGATCCGCTGGATATCTACGCCTATCAGTACGATTTGGTCTGCAACGGCGTGGAGCTGTCCTCCGGTGCCGTCCGTAACCACGATCCCGAGATCATGATCCGCGCCTTTGAGCTGGTTGGTTTGGGCGAGGAGGACGTCAAGGCGAAGTTCCCGGCGATGTACAACGCGTTCTGCTATGGCGCGCCTCCCCATGCCGGTATCGCCCCGGGCGTTGACCGCATGGTCATGCTGCTGGCCGGCGAGGACTCCATCCGCGAGGTCATCCCATTCCCAATGAACAAGAACGCACAAGACCTGATGATGGGCGCCCCTTCTGTCGTAGAGCAAAAGCAGCTCGACGATGTGCATATCGCCATCGTGACGAAGGATTAAGAGAAAACAATCGCAGCCCCT
The DNA here is from genome assembly GCA_029225225.1 of Bacillota bacterium. Classification (GTDB taxonomy): domain Bacteria; phylum Bacillota; class Clostridia; order Oscillospirales; family Oscillospiraceae; genus JAZOXB01. The sequence continues at coordinate 1,316 of JAQXWB010000005.1, forward strand.
TTCGTTGGAAACGGGCTGCGATTTTTTGGGAAAAACGACCTTATTTGGCATAGGGGCGATTTTGCATCAACTCCTGTAGGGCGGCGACATGTCCCCTAAGACTGCGAAGCGGCAGACGGTTCAAACGAACAGGTTTGCACGCACTCGGTAGTTCCTGCACAAGATTGCCGCGTCGCTGCGCTCCTCGCAATGACATGAAAAGCTACCCTCTTTTGTCATTGCGAAACCAGTGCGCACACTGGTTGTGGCAATCTTGTGTAGGCACTCCAAAATGGTAGTTCCTGCACCGGCGTGGACATGTCACCGCTTTACAGGCGCATCAAAGGAACGCTCTGGTTAGTTGTTTTCTTTCCTTCTATATAGTTTGCAATCACCATGCGCAGGCTTTCGCGTTCTTTTTCATTCAGCCTGCGCCATTGTGAGATCAGCACCGCCTCTTCTTCGTTCAGGTCACCCGGTGATACCGGCTCGATGATACGGTCGATCTCCGTGTGCCCGATCAAATAGTCAACAGAGGTATGAAAATAATCCGCCAATGCGATCAGCGTCGCAATGTCTGGCTCCACTGCATGATTCTCATATTTGTTGATAGACTGCTGACTGACCCCGACCGCCTCCGCAACCTCACGCTGGCTGACGCCATGCTCCCAGCGGAGTAACTTCAATTTTTCAACCATTTTCTTCACCTCATTCCTATGTTAACAACTTTTCGGATTGAAAGATAAATCCTATATTTAGTTGTTGACAACAACTGAAGGGTGTTATAGAATAAACCCGTGACGAGTATTATTCTGTCATAGAAAGGGTGAAGGATACATGAAAAAAAGAATACTGTCCCTGTTGTTGGTCTTTGTGCTCCTCTGCGGCACATGGAGCATCGCGTCCGTGTCTGCTTATTCGGAAACGGATATCGCCTATCCCGTCGAGGGCGGCAACATCTACTTTGATAAGGAAACGGGTACGATCACGGACTGCGATAACGCCGTGACCAGAGCGGATATCCCGGCGGAGATCGACGGGGTTGCGGTGACAAGTATAGGCGCATATGCTTTCTACGGTTCAGCCATAACAGGCATAGAAATTCCTGATAGCGTCATAACAATTGGTGAGTGCGCTTTTATTTCTTGTGGAGCCTTAAAACATATTACTATAGGAAAGAATGTTGCGAGTATTGGAGAGGGTGCTTTTTTTGAGTGTTGGAAGCTGGAAGAGATTATCGTTGATGAGAGTAACAATATATATTCTAATGATGCGAACGGAGTCCTTTTCGATAAAGAAAAAACAGAAGTACTCCGTATGCCCTGCGGTTTTTCAGGAGAATATGAAATTCCGAAAAGTGTTAAAAGCGTTGGGAAAGATAGTTTCTATTACTGCAAGAATTTAACGAATGTGACCATTCCCAATAGTGTAACTGACATTGGAGGGGGAGCATTTGCAGGCTGCAAGGGGCTAACAACAATAACAATTCCTGACAGTGTAATAAGCGTCGGTGCTGATGCCTTTTACGCCTGCAATTATTTATCAAGCGTAACAATTGGGAAAAGTGTGTCAAATATCGGTGCACATGCGTTTTGCGGCTGCTGGAAGTTGACCGATCTCCTCCTCCCCGAGAGCGTGAAGAGTATCGGCAATCGTGCTTTCATGTCGTGTTCCTCTTTGCATGCAATCTATTTCATGGGGAATGCACCAGAGCTTGGAGAGGATGTATTTGATTCAGCCGGTGCAGAAGAAGGCTTGACGTTGTATTTTATCGAAGGCAAAGAGGGCTGGACAAGCCCGATTTGGAATGGCTATCCGACGGCGACTTGGGTACCTGCGCATGTGCATTCCTATGCGGATACTGTGACCGCGCCGACCTGTACGGAGAAGGGCTATACGACGCACACCTGCGAATGCGGAGAGAGCTATGTCGATACTTATGTTGACGCGCTCGGGCATGATTTCGGTTTGTGGACGCAGACGAAAGCGCCGACTTGCACCGAAAAGGGGGAAGAGAAGCGTACCTGCTTGCGCTGCGAAACTTTGGAAACGCGGGAGCTTGCGGCGCTGGAGCATAGCTATGAAAACGGCGCTTGCGTGCGGTGCGGTGAGAAAGACCCAAACGCGCAGGAGCCTGTGACCTTTACAGATGTGCCGAAAGACGAATGGTATGTCGGCGCGGTGGAATATGCCGTGCAAAACGGGCTGATGAATGGTGTCGGCGACGACAAGTTCGCCCCGGAAGGCAGCATGACGCGGGCGACGCTTGTGACCGTCCTTTGGCGCTATGAGGGCGCGCCGGAAACGGGGAAGAATCCCTTCACCGATGTACCGAACGGGCAGTGGTATACCGATGCAGTCGCGTGGGCTGCGGCGAACGGCATTGTCGGCGGTGTCGGCAACAACAAGTTTGACCCGGAGGGAAAGATCACGCGCGAACAAATGGCAACGATCCTGTATCGCTATGCGGAGAAAAAAGGAATCGACACAGGAAAGCGCGGCGATCTGAGTGCATTCCCTGACGGCGGCAAGGTTGCAAGCTGGGCAAAGAATGCCATACAGTGGGCAGTTGCAGAGAAGATTATCAACGGCTCCGACGGCAAGCTCCTGCCGCAGGGCGACGCCACCAGAGCGCAGGTCGCAACGATCCTGATGCGCTTTATTGAAAACATTGTGAAGAAATAAAACCTCGGCGGGCTGACGCATTTGTCAGCCCGCCGATTTTATGGTAGAGAGGCAATGATTTGCAAGCACCTTTGTAGGGCGGGGACATGTCCCCAACGACCACGTAAGCGGCAGACGGTACAGATGCGCACACGGTCGGTAATTTCTTCAAGAGATTGCCACGGCGCAAGCGCCCTCGCAATGACAAAGAGGGTAGCTTCCTATGTCATTGCGAGGAGCGCAGCGACGTGGCAATCTCTTGCTGATTTCTTGCATGCAGCAGGTTGCTCCTACAACGGTTATGACATTTCTCCAGCCTACAAAAAACCTATGCCGGAGCAGGATGGCACGGCATAGGTTTTTGAAGTTCTATAGATTTCGTATTACACCGTAGACTAAGAGGACGACGCAGGCGGCGTAGGTTAGGACGGTTTCTGCTTTGGTAAGCTTTCGACAGCCGCTTTTCACATAGCGAATGGAAAACCGCACGGCGAGAACCGCGCCGAAAGGGAGAAGAGAGAAGATTACCGGATTCGCTGCCCACGCGCCTGCAAAATCCAAGCGCAGAAGACACAGACACAGACGTGACACACCGCACCCGGGGCACAGGAAGCCTGTGAGCTTTCGGAACGGACAGGGAATGCCGACATTGAAGTGCATGCAGATGAACGCATACACACCGCCGAGAAGGCAGACAATGCCGACATTTCGGAGCAGCCGAAACAGACGCTGCTTACTGGAGCGTGGCAACCTTGTTCAGCTCGCTCTGCAGGAGCGCGTAAACCACAATGGAGAAACCGACGATCGAAAGGATCAGATAGAGGACAGAATCATTTCCGTCCATGATACCGGTGTTTCTTTGCTTGACATAGGCGATCTTCTCGCCCGCTTTATACGCCCAGTACATGCCGTAGATGCCGCAGGTGACAATCGTTAACAGAGCGACCATACCGCCGCTGGTATCGCCTGTACGACCGCATGCAACATTCAGATCATCGACAAGACAGACCAGCCAGTAGATTCCGTAGATGCCGCAGGTAACGATAGACAGGATGATGCAGACAGCAATATCACGCGCTTTGATGGGAACACGGTAGTTGCCGCCCTGCGGATAACCGTATTGCTGATAACCGTTATTTTGGTAGCCGTTATTTTGGTAGCCGCTATTTTGGTAGCCGTTATTTTGGTAGCCGCTATTTTGGTAGCCGTTATTTTGGTAGCCGTTATTCTGATAGCCGTTATTCTGATAGCCGTTGTTTTGATAGCTGCTATTTTGCTGTTGGTTAGATTGATTCGTAGCAAGAGGGGTTCCGCAAGTATCGCAAAATTTGCTGTTGTCGGGACAGTTCTTTCCGCATTTCGGACAAATCATACGCTGCACACTCTTTCCTAAAGGAATTTGAAGCATTGCTCCTAATTGAATTATAACGCATACAACAGTGTGTGTCAATACGGACGGAGGCTGTGCATGCGATGCTGTAGGAATGCCATTGCGTTTCAAGGAGAAAGAATACTTACAAAATTATTGTGTAATAGGATAATATACGAAAATTATTTCATAAAATAATGAATATATTTTCTTTTTTCGCTTGACAAAAGCAAAAGAAGGTGGTAAACTCAACGTAAAGTAAAAAAGATTAGGAGGAAAAGAAAATGAAAAAGACGATTGCGCTTATTTGCGCGCTTGTGCTGATTATCGCAGTGTTTGCAGGCTGCGGCGGAGAAGCAGGTCAGGCGAAGGGCGTTAAGGTCATTCCGATCGCGCTGACCGAGGAGGAATATGCGTTCGGCGTGGATAAAAACCAGCCGGAGCTTTTGGATCAGGCGAACGCCTATATTGAACAGATTCTGTCTGACGGCACGCTGGATGCGATCTGCGAAAAGTATTTCGGCGGCGGTGACGTAGAGCCGATTGCCTCTGCGAAGCAGGACAGCAGCAAGGATCAGCTCGTGGTTGCGACGAACGCCGCGTTCGAGCCGTTTGAATACCTGCTCGGGGAGAATTATTACGGCATTGACTTGGAGATCGCAAAGGGGTTTGCGGCGTACTTAGGCAAAGAGCTTGTCATCATGAACATGGATTTTGACGCCGTCTGTCTCTCCGTCAGTCAAGGGAAGTGCGATATTGCGATGGCGGGTCTGACCGTGAAGGAGGATCGGAAGGAATTCGTCGATTTCACAACGCCGTACTATCAGGCGTCGCAGATGCTGATCGTGCCGGAGACGGACGCGACCTTTACGGACTGCAAGAGCGCGCAGGATGTGGAAGCTATTTTGAACGGGTGCGACAAGACAACCAAGATCGGCGTCCAGCTCGGCACGACGGGACAGTATTATACCGAGGGTGACGAAGATTGGGGCTTTGCAGGCTTCCCTGTGACCTGCGTCGGCTATAAGTCCGGCGCGCTCGCGGCGCAGGATATGCTTAACGGGAATATCAGCTATGTGATTATTGATCAGGACCCCGCAAACTACATTGCCAAAGCCATCAACGGCGGCAAATAGGATTGCAATCGCTCCGCCCCTTTCCGCTTCGGAGAGGGGCGCATGGTCTGTATAGAATCGGAAAGGAAAAAGAAATGAAAAAATTCGCCGTTTTTTTGTGTGTACTTCTCCTTGTGTGCACTGTGCTGACGGGTTTTGCTTCGGCAAAGGGCGCGATTGCGGAGGCTGCCGTAAGCTTTGCGGAAGGGAACGGAAAGATCGCAAGGTTCGTCCGCATTTTTATCGACGAGGGCGGCTACCGTCAGGTTCTGCGCGGCTTAAAGAATACCATGCTGATCGCCGTTTTCGGTCTTGCCATCGGTATACTGCTCGGCACGCTGGTCGCCGCGGTGCGCGTGATGCCGCAGTATAAGCTCCTGCCGCGGATTTTGAACCGAATTTGCAGCGTTTATGTGGGCTTCTTCCGCGGGACGCCGATCGTGGTGCAGCTCCTGCTCGGCTACTATGTGCTGCTGCCTGCGCTGGGACTGAATTATCCCGCGCTCTATGTCTGCATTGTCATCTTCGGTCTGAATTCAAGCGCCTATGTTTCGGAGATCATGCGCAGCGGCATTTCCTCCGTGGACGGGGGACAGATGGAAGCGGGCAGAGCACTCGGCCTGCCGTATTCGACCGCGATGCTGCGCATTGTGATCCCGCAGGCGCTCAAAAACATTCTGCCGACGCTCGGCAACGAATTCATTTCGCTCATCAAGGAGACTTCGGTTGTGAGCTTTGTCGGCACGCTGGATATCTACGTCGCGTTTAACGCCATCGGAACAAACAGCTATGAGTTCATGGTGCCGTATTTGGCAATGGCGATCATTTATATTCTTTTGGTCGCGGCTGCAACCGCACTTGTGAAGCTGATGGAAAGGAGGCTGGCAAGAAGTGATCGAAGTGTCTCATCTCACTAAGAAATTCGGCGACCTGACCGTTTTGGACGATATCAGTCTAAAGGTCAACGAGGGCGAGCGCGTCGCGATCATCGGCGGCTCCGGCAGCGGCAAAAGCACGCTTCTGCGCTGTATGACCTGCATGGAGGATCCGACTGCAGGTTCGATCTATTTTGAAAGTGAGGATCTGGCAGACTGGAATGTGGATATCAACCACGCGCGCCGTAAGATCGGCATGGTGTTTCAGCAATTTAACCTGTTTAATCACAAGACCGTCCTGCAAAACATCACCCTCGCGCCGATTCGCCTCAACCTTTCCGATCTGCGCGCGGCGAAACGGAAGAACCTTTGGTGCCGACTCAGCAATCCCTTCCGTAAGCAAAAGAAGACACTGCTGCCCGTGACGCAGACGAAGAAGGACATTAAGGCGAAAGCGGAGGCGACCGCCTTTGACCTCCTGCGGAAGATCGGTTTGGAGGATAAGGCAGATGCCTACCCCGCAACGCTTTCCGGCGGACAGAAGCAGAGAATCGCGATTGTCCGCGCACTGGCGATGCATCCGAAGCTCATGCTCTTTGACGAACCGACGAGCGCGCTTGACCCCGAGATGGTCGGGGAGGTGCTCGACCTGATCAAGCGGCTGGCGGACACCGGCATGACGATGATCATCGTCACCCATGAGATGCGCTTTGCCCGAGAGGTCGCGACCCGCGTCCTGTTTGTAGACGGCGGCAAGATCGCCGAAGACGCGCCGCCCGAGGAATTGTTTGAGCATCCGAAGAACGCGCGCTTGCAGGAATTCCTCTCAAAGGTACTGTAATTACTGTTTGCCGAATAAAGGAATCTCCCGAACGGATCAAACCTTCCGTTCGGGAGATTCTTTGCGGTGAGGGGGTAGATAACGACTGTAGGGGCGGCTATCAGCCGCCCGCGTAGAGCGACCGTGGACAGCTTGCTCGTACGTAGTCGGAAGTTCCTACACGCTGGCGGATAGTATCCGCCCCTACGGCGCGACATGGAGCAACGGTCATAAAACGCAACATTATCTCTGCGACAAGATTTTGATGGTATCATTGTCGGTTTCGTCCTCATCGGAGGCGTTTACATAGAATTCTTCACATTCCTGCTGTGCTGCAATTAGAAGATTGACTGCCGCTTCAGTGCTGCGCATCAGTTTCAAATACATTTCTTTGTAATTTCTATTTTCCATAATAAAACATCTTCCTTCATGATAATACTATAATGATTATAGTCTCTTTTACGATTATAGTCAAGTATTCTTTACTGATGTATAGTTAAAAACAACAGGGAGGTGGTTGAATTGATCGTATATACGCCGTTTTGGGAGACGCTGCGTGCTTCGGAGGAAACGACTTATACATTGATCAAAAACCACCGAATTTCCTCTTCGACTTTAGACAAGCTGCGGAAGAACCGACCGCTGAATACGACAACGCTCAATGATCTCTGCCGCATTTTGCATTGCTCCTTGGAGCAAATTGCGAAATATGTTCCCTCAGAGGAGGATCAGACATTATAAAAATATCTCCCAAACGGAGCAGAAATTCCGTTTGGGAGATTTCTTTACGTTACGGGGCAGATCAGGGACGGAAGAAACGGCTTTGCTTTTCCCAATGAGATCGGTAGCAGTACACCGTAGGGCGCGCACCCGCAAGGGGTATGCCGTATCCGTAAGGCTTCTTCGTCGCCAACGGCTACGCTAACGACCTCGGCGTGCCGGTGCAGGAACTACCAACCGTGTACAAGCTGATTCGCTTGTACTGTCTGCCGCTTCGCGGATGGCACGCCCAGTGGTCGTGCCCTACAGAGGGGTTATTTTGAGAAAATGATCTTTTCGTTACGGAACATCCGTGTCAGCACAAGGGTGCCGAGCAGGGCATAGACAAGGTTGCTGCCTACCGTGAGCAGCAGGTGCAGGGCGGAAATGTCAAAGGTCAGAATGCTCACCATGCTCTGCACGGAATTATACAGCGGAATCAGATAAACTGCGCTGTTGCCGCTTGCCCTGTTGCCGAACATTGCAGTGATTCCGAGGAACATGACCACGAGCATCAGCGGCGTGACCAAGGTCTGCGCTTCTTTAATGGTTTTTGCAAAGGCGGAGACGATGGAGATCAGCGCGACGAGCAGCAGAACGGTCGAGGCGATCACCGCCGCCAAAAGAAGATAGTCGCTTGCGGAATACAGGCTGCCGGAAATGCTGCCTGCGCCGCTCATCAGCTTCGGCAGCGAGAGAATGGTGCCGACCGCACTCGACGCGGCGGAGAGCAGTGCGATTACGGAGAGCGCCATGATCTTGCCGAGGGCAATTTGACTTCTGCTGATGGGCGTGATGAGCAAGGTGGCGATTGTGCCGCGCTCCTTTTCGCCCGCGATGGCCTCCGGCGCGACAGACATACAGCCCGAGAAAAGGAACATCATCAAAAGCATCGGCAGCAGCATGGAGAAGAAACTGCTCGTCTCATCCGTATCGGAGGCAAGGTCGTAGCCCACGCCGCCCGCGTTGATATCGAATTTATTGCAGAGTGTCGCCTCGTAGCCGCTGAACAGCTCGTCCAACAGCGTATACGCCGCCTGTGAATCGGAGGAGGTGGAGTTATAATAGATCGCAACATTCGGCGCGGCAGAGGAACCGATTTCGTAGGCGCTGACCGCTGCGTCAAAATCCTCCGGGAAAACAACGAGAGCGTCCAAAGTCTGCGCGCGGACGGCATCCATCGCGTCCTCCTTTGCAGCAAAATCCGCCAACCGGACGGACTGCGAAAGCATCGGTTCGACGGCATCGGAGGAGCCGAATACCGCAACGAGCGGCGGTGTCGTCTCGTCTGCGGAGAACTTGTTCATGATCGCGCTGCCCATCAAACTGTAAAGCAGATAGATCATCAGTCCGGGCAGGAGCACGGTGCTGAAAACCATACGCTTATCACTAAAGAAGCGGGCAAGCTCTTTTTTGAAGACCGTAAGTAAACCGTTTCTCATTGCTCCGCACCTGCCGTTTCCGCATAGAGGTCAAAGAAACGATCCTCCAAGCTTTTACCCGCGCAGACTGCCGCAAGTGTGTCGCAAAGCACCATTTTTCCGCCGATCAGCACGCCGACACGGTCGCAGACCTTTTCGATCAGGCTGAAAATGTGCGTCGAGATCAAAATGGTCTTGCCGCGCTGCTTCAGTTCCAGCAAATAATCCGTCACTGCCTTTGCTGTCAGCACATCCAAGCCGTTGGTCGGTTCGTCAAAAATGATGATATTGGGGTCGTGGACGATAGAGACGGCAATAGATACCTTCTGTTTCATGCCATGCGAAAGGTCGGCAAGCTTTGTCTGCGCAAATTCGTCGATGCCGAAGCGGGAGAACAGCTCCTGCTTGCGCCTATCGCGAACCGTTGGTTCAATGCCGTGCAGATCGGAGAAAAAGTTGAACAGATAGTCCGGGGTAAAGCAGTCCTCCAGCTTCAATTCGCCTGTCAAAAACGCGAGCTTAGAGCGAACCTCCGTCTCCTGCGTTACGATGCTTGCGCCGTCTAAAAACGCGTCGCCGCTGTCGGGACGGATCAGAGTTGCGAGCATGCGCATCGTGGTCGTCTTGCCTGCGCCGTTCGGGCCTAACAGTCCGAAGATCTCTCCGCGATACGCGCAGAAGGAGATATCGTTGACAGCGCGGCGTATCTTCTCGCCGGTTTTTTCCAGCCTCTGCTGCTTTGCCGAGAGACGGAAGCTTTTGGACAGATGCTCGACTTTTAATATTTCTTCCATAAGTGTCCTTTCATTGGATGGGATTTTCGTTGATGTATCGGTCTAAGATTTCGGCGGCGTCGCCGCAGAGCAGCTTACAGGGGCGCTTTTTATAATACTCCGCTGTACGAGCCTCCGGCGCGGTGCCTGCCGTCGTCTGCACACCGGCAAGCAGCTCACGGCAGAGATAAGAGCCGTTTTTCTCGCGGAATTGGGCGGCAAGCGCCTGAATTCTCGCATAATGCGCAGTTTTTTCCTGCTGGGAGATCGTTGTATTGCTGCCGTAGAGCAGACCGGCAACCATGAACATCCCACTAACCGCGCCGCAGACCTCGCGCAGCCTGCCCATCCCGCCGCCGAAGGAGGAGGCGAGGGAGAGGGCGGTCTTTTCCTCCAGCCCAGTCAGATCGGAGAAGGCGAGCAGAACGGCTTGGGCGCAATTATACCCGTTCTCAAAATTTTGTTCGGCAAGCGCGCGGTGCGTCATTGCATTGCCTCCTTCGGAAAATCGACGCCATTATATTTGAGCAGATAGCGGATCGGATAATAACCGCGCAGATAGTTGCGGTCAAACCAATCAAAGGTAGCCTCCGGCAGATGCACCAGCTCGGGTGCGTCGCAGCGGAACAGCTCAAAGGTCGTTTGATCGCCGCTGATCAGGGCGGCGATCAGCTCCTTCTGCCCCTCGGCGGCAAGACGGTCGAGGCAGGCGTCCATCAGAGTGACGCAGATCAGCTCCTCCTGCGTGCCGCGCGCGGGCTTTGTGGCAAACCAGTAAAGAAAATCCGCCTGCGTGAATGCTTTGCGGGCAGTGACGAGGGCGAGCTTTTGAAATTCCTCCTCCGCGCCGCGCTTTAAAACGTCAATCAGATAGAATAGAAGGTTTTCATCTAAACAGCAGCAGTCCAGCAGCACCTCATAGGCGCTGCGCGGCCCGTCCGGTTCGTCGATCTGCGGCGGCGCAGCGGGATCGGGGGCAACATCGGGCGCAGGTTCTTTGACCATAGCGCTCAGTGCGGCAAGAAGATCCTCTTCACGATAGTCGGTGTAAACCTCCTCGGGAAGGGTCAGACCATCCTGCGCGGCGCAGCGGCGGACGAACTCCGGAACACCCATTGCCTGAATCTGCGCTTGCAGCTCCGCTGCACGGGGCATCGGCTCCGTTTCATGCAGTTCAATGCCTTCCGGCGCGGCGCGCGAACCGTCGGCAAGCTCTTGTAAATAGGTAAAATAATGCTCAATCAGCGTCATTGTATACCACCTCATTTTAATAATAACACATTTGTCATGAAAGTGCAACTGCCCTTTGACTCTAATTTTTTTCGCTGATATAATGAACGCGAAAAAAGAAAGATAGGTGAACTGTATGAAAATCAAAATCACCTCAGACAGCACCTGCGATTTGTCGCCGGAGCTGCTGCGGGAGAACAATATTTCCATCACTCCGCTGCATATCAACAAAAACGGGGAGAGCTTTCGTGACGGAGTGGATATTGTGCCTGCTGACATCTTCGCGCATGTGGCAGCCGGTGGGGAGATTTGCAGCACCTCTGCCGTCTCCCTCGGGGAGTACGAGGAGGCATTCAAAAAGAATCTGGAGGGCTATGACGCACTCGTGCATATTTCCATTGGCTCAGGTTTTTCCGTGACGCATCATAATGCCTGCATTGTGGCGGAGAATATGCCGAATGTCCGTGTCATCGACTCGCGAAATCTCTCTACGGGCCAAGGACAGGTTGTTTTGGAGGCATGTCGGCTTGCCAAAACCGCGACCGATTTGGATGAGATGAAGGCTGCGCTGGACGAATTTGCCTGCCGCGTAGATATGAGCTTTCTGCTCGATCGTCTGGACTACATGGTCAAGGGGGGACGCTGTTCCCTCGTTTCCGCGCTGGGGGCGAATATCTTAAAGCTGAAGCCTTGCATTGAGGTCGTGGATAACAAGATGATCGTCGGCAAAAAATACCGCGGCAACTATGCCAAATGCATGGAGCATTATGTGCTTGACCGCTTGGAGAATCAGGAAGACATCCTGCCGGAACGCATTTTTATCGTGAACACGCCTGTTTCTCAGGAGGTTCATGAGACGGTACGGCGGACGGTGCGCGAGTGCATAGACTTTGAAACGACGTATGAGACGACTGCCGGCTGCACAATCTCCTGCCATTGCGGCGAGGGAACGCTCGGTATTTGTTACGTCCATCAAAAAGCATAAAAGCCTATAGGGAAGAATAGCAGACAATATAAAAACCCATTATAACAATAGCACATTTGGCATGAAAAGGCAACTGCCCTTTGACAGAAAAGTGTTCGGCTGATATAATTTATTTGACAAATCATAAAGATGGGGTGAGCAGCATGAAAATCAAGATCACTGCCGACAGCACCTGTGACCTGTCGCCGGAGCTGGTTCGGGAAAACGATATTACGATCATTCCGCTGTATGTGAATAAGGACGGCAAGAGCTTCCGTGATGGGGTAGATATCGTGCCTGCTGATATTTTTGCCCATGTTGCCGCAGGCGGAGCACTTTGCAGCACCTCGGCCGTGCCGCTCGGAGAGTATGAGGAAGCATTTCAAAAGAATATTGAGGGCTATGATGCCTTGGTGCATATCTCTATCGGCTCCGGCTTCTCGGTCACGCACCACAACGCCTGTCTCGCCGCCGAAAATATGCCGAATGTCCGCGTGATCGACTCGCGCAGTCTTTCCACGGGACAGGGGCAGGTCGTTATGGAAGCTTGCCGTCTGGCAAAAACCGCGACGGATTTGGACGAGATGAAGGCAGCACTGGATGAATTTGCTACCCGTGTTGATATCAGCTTTCTTTTGGATCGGCTGGACTATATGGTCAAGGGCGGGCGCTGCTCACCCGTAACTGCGCTCGGCGCGAATCTGCTGAAGCTGAAGCCCTGTATTGAGGTCGTGGATAACAAGATGATCGTCGGCAAGAAATACCGCGGCAACTATGCCAAGTGTATGGAGCGATATGTCCGCGACCGTTTGGAGCATACGGACAATATTTCGCCTGAGCGTATTTTTATTACGCACACGCCTGTTACGCCGGAGATTAGCGAGACGGTGCATCGGACGGTACGCGAGTGCATGGATTTTGACAAGATTTATGATACCTCTGCGGGCTGTACGGTCTCCTGCCACTGCGGCGAGGGCTGTTTGGGTGTGATTTTTATTCATAAGAAAGCTTAAGGAACCTCTGAACAAATCAGCGGAGGCGCTCAGCGCATTTATGCAGCCCTTCCTTCACCATAAAAAATCTCCCGCCGTTAGAGGGTTGGACTTAGGGATTTGCATAAGCAAACAACTATAAGCCGACATTCTTCAAGCAAACAACAAGTAGCCCACACAGAAGTTTTGAACTCTGTGTGGGCTACTTGCTAGTGCGCCCGGCGGGCGCATACTCTAACGGGTGAAAGTCCCGAAGCCGCCCGGTAGCGGGAAGGCTATAGCCAAGAGCAAGGGTGTCCATCGTGAGGTGGAATCTGAAGGAAGCTGGAGGCAAAACCTTGACCTGACGAAC
>JAQXWB010000006.1 GCA_029225225.1 Bacillota bacterium
AAAACCGCTCAAAATTCCGGTCGGGCTGATCGTCGCAGGCGCGGACGGAGAAGGTGTAGACCTCCTCGGCTGTCAATTCGCGCCGAGAGAGCGCGTTAATCGCCGCCATGTCGGCATCCGTAACCGCCTTTTGCACGGACATACTCTTGCAAACGTTAAACACTACTGCTGCTCAACCTCCTTGTTCAAATTTCGCGCCATGGAAAGCTCCTCGAACTTGTCCAGCGGCACATAGTTGAGGCTTGCCAGCCGCACATCGCCGCCGGGCACCTCCGGCTGGTCCTCCAGCGCGAGGATATCGTTGACGGAATACGCGCCGATGTCGTGCATCGTCCGGTAGAAGGTCGCCCGCGCCGCCGTGTCTCCGCGGAGGCGACCGTCAAGATTCCGCTTGATCCAGTAACGCTTACTCAGCTCGCTGTCCAGCAGAAGCTTGTAGCTGTCCTCCTCCTCCATCATGCGGAGGAGCGCCAGCCCGCGACCTTGCACAAACTCCAAGCTGTTCTGCTCGTTCGACTGGAAGCTCTGCTTGCCGGTCATGAGCGCGTGGAGCGGAACCCCGAAGAACCGCGCAATGTCCGCAATGCTGATGTCCTTCGCGCTCACGAAGCTCTCGTCAAAGGCGTCAAGCTTGATTGCCTGATATTTCAGCCCGTTGTCCAGCACGGCAACCCGCATCGCGTTCGCGCCGCCGCCGTGGGCGCGTTCCCACGCCCTGCGGACGTTTTCTTTCTTGCTCAACATCTTCCCCGGCTTGTCCGGGTCTGCAACCTTGGACTCGCCTCCAAGGTCAGTATCCGTCTGCAATATGCCGCTGGGGCGGGAATTGTTGCGGTAGACGGCGGTCTCATAGTCATCCGCCTCCTGCGCCCGTTTCAGCGTCTGCGCGGCGTATTTCAGCACGCTAACGCCGGTATAGCCGTTCTCACTGTCCATCTTGTAGTGGGTGATGTCCATCGGATCGAGGCAAAACAGCTCGCCGTTGTCCGGATTGGTGTAGTAATACAGCAGTTTCCCGTCGATCTTCCGCAGCATCACGCAGTCGGGATACAACGGGATCCGCTCCACCACATACCCGGAGGACGGGTCGCGGTAGTTGTAAGCATAAGCATTGCCCCGCAGAATCAGCGACCGCGTCATGTACCGGCTGAAATCAGACGGCGTCTGCGCCTCATTGGGCCGGACGCTGAGCACATGGCTCAAACGGTGCCCCTCCACCCGGGTTCTGGTGCTGCGATTGAACACATACACCGGAAGAGCCGAGATAAAATCACAGATATACTGCACCGCGCCATACACCGCTGAGATCTTCTGTGCCGCGTCAGCGGATACCGACGCAGACTCCCCCAAAATCCATCCGGCGGGATTGTCCAGCGTCAAAAGCTGCGGCGACCCGGCGACCGCACCCGCTGAGGGCTTCGCTGCCTTAAAAATCACGGCGAACCACCTCCGCGCATTAGCTGCCACGCGACCCAAATCGCGCCGAACCCGCCGACGATCAACCCCGCAGGCAGATAAATCAACCCCGCCCCGACCGCAACCGCCGCAACCCCGCCGCAGACCAGCAGATCCGACAGCACTTCTCGTTTCTTCATAAAAACCTCCCAAGGTGTCCAACTTGGACACCGAATACCCGCTGTAGGGGCGGCTATCAGCCGCCCGCGTGCAGGAACCGATTCCCTGTCATTGCGAGGCGCTCCGCGCCGTGGCAATCTAAAGCAGGCACCGATTCCTGTCATTGCGAGACCAGTGCGCACACTGGTCGTGGCAATCTCAAGCAGGCACCGATTCCTGTCATTGCGAGACCAGTGCGCACACTGGTCGTGGAAATCTCAAGCGGGCACCGATTCCTGTCATTGCGAGACCAGTGCGCACACTGGTCGTGGCAATCTCAAGCAGGCACCATCACATTTCGTAATCCTCACTCGCCGCCGCACGACCGAGATCCGGCTTGTCCTCCCGCAAAAGCGCCAGCGACAGCGCATTCATCACCGCCGCCAATGGATCGATTCGCTCCGAATCGTCCTTGTGCTTCTTTGACAGTTTGATATCCCCGTAATAATTCTCATGCACCACAGCGTTCCGGAGACACCACATCAGCAGCGGAGACGCATCAAATACCAGCCGTCCCTGCATCAGCAGCTCGCGGAAACTTTTGACGGCAAGCGTCTGCCCCGCGCAGGTCTGCCGAATCTCGACGCAGAAGTCCTCGTCTTGGCGGTCCTCGCTGATGGCAATAGCAAGATCGACGGCATTGTGCCCGTCATATCCGATATTTTTTAACAGCAGCTCTTGCTCCGCTTCAACCTTGCAGATCCAGTCATACGCGTAGCTGTTGTCGGTAACATCGCCGGGCGTCAGCGTACAATACCCGTCCTTCGCCCAGTCCTTATAGGGCACACGGTCGGTGTGCTCATGCCTTACCGCACCGTTCTCCGGCATAAACCCATGCACCGTGATTGCATAGCGGTCATCCGGCAACGGGATAACCACTGCCGTTCCGGTTAGGTCGCTCCGCTTACCGAGGTCAAAGCCGGCCCAAGCCTCCCAGCCGCGCACAAGCTCCACGAACCTCTTGTGCGGTATCTGTGCTTTCTCCGCAAGCTTGCGCTGATGCTCATTCAAATAGCTGTTCACACTCGCCGTCTGCCATTGACACAAACGGCGGGAAAGAAATTTCCGAATTTTCTCCGCATCGCCGGACGCATACGCCTCAGTGTATTCCGACTCGATCTGCTCCAGCAAAATCCGGCTGTACTCGTCCGGGAATCGCAGCATCGGATTTGCCCAGCACCACTTGCTCTTGTCATGCGGATTCTCCCCCTCCGGAAGCTCCCGAATCATGACGAAATAGCGATCATCCTTCACTTCGCCCCGCAGAATCCGCCGCGCGTAATCCTCCTCAACCTTAGCCGGGCGGTTGTCTGCATCGTCTCCGGCAGTCATAATTACGTCCAGCAGCGGCTGCGCGCGCTTGCCAAAGGCGTTCAACCCGATATCACGCAGCGTCGAGTCGCGATGTGCCTCATACTCATCCACGCAATAGTAGGATGGCGCGAGGCCGTCCTTGTTTTTGGTTTCCGAGGACAGCGCCCGCATATGCCCGCCGCGCTTGCGGTTAACGATAGGATTTGTCTTTGGGATCAAAAGACGATTGGCGTATGCCGGAGAGGCAAGCGCAATCGCACGGGCGTCCTTCATGACGCGGCGTGCCTGATCCTTGTCCACCGCGACGCATTCCACTTCCGGATCCTGCTCAAAGACGGCAAGCTCCGGGTGGTACGGCGGATAATAGCAGTCCGCCGTCATGTGATACAGCCCCTTGCCGGCATTCTCGGTCGACTTCGCCGTGCCGCGGGAACGCTTATTCAGGCTGCGGTTAAACCTGCGATAGCCGGTGTCCTTGTGTACCCACCCGTACAGCACACCAAGGTCAAACTTCTGCCAAGGCTGCAATGCAATCGGCTGCCCTTGGAGGACGCCTCGGCAGTGCCGCATCTTGGCAAACGCGGCATAAATTCGGTCAGCGCGGGTGCAGTCAAACACATAGGGAAACTCCTCAGTCCCCTGCCGTTCCAAATCCTCCAAATGCCGCTTGCATGCAAGAATCTCCTCCGGGCAGCACATATCATGCAGCCGCCCGTAAACCACCTGCTTTGCATATACCGCCGCCGGATGATGCTTTCCGTTCGGATAATTCATCAGTCGCCGAAAAAGTCCGCGTCCGCGTCGCCGGCAGCGGCGGCCGCACGCTTCTGTGCCAACCGCACCCTGCTTTGCGGCGTAAATCCAAGCTTGTCGGCGTAAGCCATAATATTCCGCTCCAGCGTGGCCAGCTTCGCGGTCAAACTGTCCAACTTGTCTGTCGCCTCGGTCGACATGCTGCCGCCGTCCTCCGTGCAAGCGTCCGCAAGCAGCCGCTCGCAAAGCCGGTTGAGCCGATCCCGCCGAGCCAGCATCTGGCAATAGATCCCAAGCGCCTCACGGTCGAGATCATCCAGCAGCGCAACCCCGTCGAGCCGCTTGACAATCGTGCGCCAATAAGTGCCGGCAGCACCGATGCAGCCCTTAACCGGCTTTGCCAAATCCGCCTCCCTGCCGCGATCCGGCATGACGGAGGCCTCCGCCGCCGCCCGCGCCTCAATCTCGGCATTGGTCAGGTGCTTCGTCTGATTTTCCAGTGTCTTCACAGCGGAACTCACGCCGCCATCTCCTTTCTTGGCACCGCCGCCGCCCCCGAAATCCCGATAGGGGACTTTTTCTCACGCTCGAGTCAGGCCGCGGTTTTCTTCGCCCGCCCGAAAAACTTTTTTTGGGCGGGGAGAGGGTCAATAAGCCGCGCGGGCGCGTGCGTCCGTGACAGGCGCGGGCACGCAAGGGCGCGGGCGAAGGTTGCGATCAAATTCGACCGCGTTTTTCTGCTGCCATTTCCGCCGCCGTCTTACGGCTGTGGCAGGAATGACAGAGCGATTGCAGGTTGTTGGGATCGATGAACAACGCCCACACGCCGCGGTGCGGGATGACATGATCCACATCGGTGGCGCGTCTCCGCTCTCCACGGAGGGCACATGCGCGGCAGTACGGCTCACGCCGAAGCTGATCGGGACGCAAGTGATCCTTGAAGATCGGCAGCGCGTACCACTTGTGCCAGTCCGCTGCCGCCACGCTTCGGCGGGAGGCATCCTTAGGCTTGTGCTTTGGGCAGTAGACCTCCCGCGTCAGCACGCGGCAGCCGATATGTGCGCACGGTTTGAGTGGCTTTTGTGCCACGGGCTATCACCTCCGGGTAAAACAAAAGCGCCTGAACCGTCACACCTCTCGGTGATGAATCGGCTCAGGCGCGTTGGCTCAGGCTCTTTTGCTCGATATTCACGATGGATTCCTTTCGGCAGTTTTTGCAGTAGACTGCGATCTGCTTGCCCTCCGTCCCCGGCAGGATCCGCAGCACCTTTTGGCGTTGGCAAATCGGGCATAGCAAATATCCATCTCTTGTCTCCATTTTACCACACATCGTTTTTGTTTGCAATACTTTTCACCTCGAAAAAATTTTGTTTCCCAATAAATAAACATTACCCCAAGTCAGAAATTAGCGCGAGGCTATCTGTAGTTGTATCGGCAGGTAACATGCACTCAATAAATGTAAATTCTCCGTATCCGTTGGTGCGCGATTGGCAGTCAATCTCGCTTGCACCGGGCGGAGCGGTAAGTCTGTCGGAGGCATCGACCCAGCCGCAATAGATCTGCGGCTTGATCAGCCCCATGGAGCTGCGCCACATCCGCTCGCCGACATAGTGCCGACCGATCTCCCGCGGCTCTTTGCTCAGGTATCGCGCCCATCCATCATAGCCCTTTGTCCAAATCGGCGCAAAGTCTATGTTATCGCCGTCCTTTGCCCATAGTCGGCGGATTATCTCAAAATCATCACCGGTAGAATTGAGTATCATATGGTGATGGAGGCGCCCGGAGGAATGCCCCAACTCGGTAACATAGCAGTATCTCAGCTCTTTGCCATCTGCCCGCCGCTCAGCGCGCAGTCGGCGGATAAAGAGCTTGAGACGGTTTTCCGCAGCGCGACGCGTCGGCGGCAAGGACGCGTCGCGGTAGGTGAGCGTTACAACAAGATCAGTCGGCGAGAAATTCGCGGCGATGAGCGCCTTGAGTTTTTGCCAAGAGTGTTTAAGATTCATCGCCTCCTGCGCGACAGACGAGATTTCCGTCTTCGGTGCCCGCGTCCGCCGCACATCCGGATCGGAATTAAGTGTATACTGGATCGACCGCATATACCGCCCGGCGATGACAACCTTGCGCCGCTGTTTTCTGCTACTCAGACGCATCACATCCTTCCGAATAGTGAAGTATGCCGTGATGGGCGACATCAACATTTACCCAAGGGGGCATAGGTTCAATTAGAGCCTTGCTTAGGTATCGCGCCCAGCCGTCATAGCCTTTATCCCTGATCAAAGAGAATTCTATATAGTCTCCGTTTTTTGACCATAGCCGGCGGATGGTATCATAGTCCTGACCGGTAGCGTTGAGGATCAAATGATGATGTATGCAGCAGTACGAGAACGCCGAATCAGTTACATACACATACTTTAGCTCCCTCCCGTCTGCGCGTCGCTCAGCGCTAAGACAGCGGATAAATAGTTTTATCCTGTTCTCCGCGGCGCAGAAGGTCTTAGGGCGCGAGGCGTCGGCATAAGCCAGCGTCACGACGAGATCGGATGGCGCAAAGTTTGCGGCCAGGAGCGCCTTTAGATTTTTGTTATCCAGACGCATCACCGCCTTTTTCATGGGACAGATGTATAAAATTGCCAACATTGTCATTAACTGCGTGGAGTCCGAGTCTCTGCCTCCGTTCGTTCTGCGTAAGTGTCATGTTGGCGAGAGTTTCCGCTTCTTTAGGCGTCAATCCTGTATCCTCATAGCGCTTTAGCTGTTCACGCAGCTCAGCACCTTGGATCGCCGCAACATACAAAACAGAAAGCACGCAATCACAATCCATACACGCCCCGTCCATAATGTCTTCCGGAGTCAAATTGCATCCTAAATCTTTGGACATATCTGCTATATATCCGATTAGATCAACATGCTCTTTCCCTCCGGCATATAACAGCTTCACATTTTTATCTTCACAGTAGGAGAAATTAAGCAGGCGTTCGCAGTTGGTTTCAGGATTGTCTGTTGTAAATCGCTTCACGGCTTGTCCCTCCAAGTAACCCGCCGCATCGGCTTAAAGCACCGTCTGCACACGCAGTAGTTTACGCGCCAAATATGCTTTCCTTTGATGCGGGTTTCTTCGTAGATTACATATTTCGATGCACGATGCAGCCCGAGCAAACAAATTATGTTCTTCATCTCATGACTTCCTCCGGCGGCTCCGGCAGCGGCATCCAGTGGGTGACCTCCGCTCTGCCGCGATGCACGAAACGCCCGTTCGCGAAATAACCCTTGTCGACATTTATGTTTCCGTTTTTCGACATCGTTAAGACAAGCACTTCATCTTCGGTTTCCGGCAGTCTGTCCTTGACGCTGATCCACTGATCACGCATCACCTCCGCAGCGTCCACTGTCGGCGTGTCGGCTATCAACCGCTGTATCTTCGTGTGCACCACGGCGTTCACACTCCGCGTCAGCTCATCTTTTATCTGGGATTGCGCAAATATGTAGGCTTCAGATTCTTCTACAGCCATCTTTTCAGCATCAATCATCCGCATTGTCGCTACTCCTTTCTCCAAATGAGCAGAAACTATCACTGTCAAAATTCAAAGCACTATTAAATCCATTTCTTCGGCAACAAATATATCTTTGGTTGTTGGTCAACGCGTGTTTGCAATCATTGCAGCGCACGACTTCAACAGCGTCCACGGTAGGCGCACTTTCAAGCACCTTAATCATGCCGTCGATCAGAATTGCGTCATACATTGACTTCATGGCGGTCAGATCGCTGATGATGGGATTGATATCAATCAGGCGCTTTTCTATCGTTCACCATCCTTTTAAGCCAGCATCGCACTTCTTCACGCGCTACAAGCATTCCTTTGCAAAATCCCATCAGCATAGCATTTCCTTTGCTTTCCTGCAATCTGTATTCTGCACGGCTCTCTTCGATTTCTAGATCTATCACGCGAAGCTGTGCTTCCAGTGCCACATCCTTTACTTTCATCATACGGTTTCCAAGCTGTCTCGATGAGATTGTCGGCGCTCTTTTGATTTCATTTTCCAACACTTCAAGCACACTAAGAACGGTATCGCAGTCTACCACAGACGAATTCCAACAGCGAATGTTATTGTAGTGATTCAAAATGTCCTCCAGCCACTCTCGGCTTATGAATCTATCAGTCATCGTCTTTCCCCTCCATGAAGTACAGGCATGGTGTGTTTTCCTTGACCGCCAGGTTTCATAGCGGTCAGCTCGCGGATGATCGGTTCGATATCAACTATCCTCATGATCATCTCCACCATTCAAATCGTCGATTCTGCTGAGCGTTGCCGTATAGCCGTCCGGCGGTTCCGGAAGGGGAAGCCAGCCGATAAGGTTAGCTTTTAGCGGCACCTGATCGTTAACAGCCGACATAAAATGGCCGTTCTTCCAGCGCGCGGCGCGTATACTGCAAAATACCTT
The DNA here is from genome assembly GCA_029225225.1 of Bacillota bacterium. GTDB lineage: Bacteria > Bacillota > Clostridia > Oscillospirales > Oscillospiraceae > JAZOXB01. The sequence continues at coordinate 8,126 of JAQXWB010000006.1, forward strand.
GCCGTAGGTTGTAATAGGATCGTTGCTGTATAACAGCACTTGGCAAAACTGACCTTCTTTTGGGGTGCCGTCCAAATGCAGTCTGCGCCATTTGGCGGGCGCATCAGATTGCGGCGGAGCATCAAAACCAAAGATATCATTTGGCGTGCAGGAGTACAGATCGCAAAACTTGGACACTTGCAACACGCTGAATTCGGCAAGTGTTTCCGTTTCTATTATTTTGTTGGTAGTCAGATCCAACGCCGCTGCAGCGTTATCTACAGATACATCGGCTCTAATCCTGCATGCTCTTAGGCGCTGGCCGATAGAATACGTATCGTTATTCTTCTGTTTTTTAATTTCCTTGTCTATGTGACTGCAAGCATCCTTGCAGTCATAACGAAACGAGCAATATGAGCAGCATGTGCGAAATCCGCATTTTTCCCAATTATGGAGAGAGACATCAGCATTACGAGTTTCAATAACATCAACATGATCACACTTTTGGTAACGGTCGTCCTTCATCTTCATGTTATAGCAATCGCGTACTGTTTTGTGTGATTCCGGTATAGCAAACGGATCTTTCCCGTCGGCGATATTGTCCTTATATTGTTTGATCGTCGACGAGGACAGTTTCCACAGCGCATTTTTATAGTGCTCGTACAGCTCCTTTTGCTGTTCCTTCGGCAGGTGGGCGAGCTTGTATGCAACGCTGTCAGATATGTGCTTTTTTTGAGCGGCTTGATCAGATTATCGGCAATAAATTTCGCGCGGGCAAGTTGGCTCTCGGAGGTTTTGATGATCTTTGCGACATTGGCACGCATCTTGCCGGGCAGCTTGACGCCTTGCTCCTGCTGAAGTTTAACTAAGATCGCCTCGACGCGGGTCGCGGCTTTGTTTTTCTCCGCCCATCCGATCTCGCGCGCCTCGGTGTTGGTTTGGATCAGCGCCAGCTCTTCCAGCTCCTTGGATGCCGGGTGCGTTACCATGCAGGGGACGCGCTTCCACTTTTCCGGCGCTTCGGCGGCGAGTTGGAGCAGCGCCTTGCGGCGGCGGTGGCCTGCGATTGTGCGGTATCTCCCTCCGTCAGCCGGTGTCACGACGAGCGGCTGCAATAGGCCGTTGAGCGCGATGCTTTCCGCGAGGTCGGTGACGTCCTCCTCGACCTCGAAGAAATTATCAGGGTGCGGGTCGATGAGGTCGAGGTCGATCATCTGCACCGGGCATTCCTTGGTGTCCAACTTGGACACCTGTTTGAGAGACAGGGCGGCGGCGAGGTCAAACGCCATGATTCAGACCTCCCTCCCGCACGAATTCCGCGACGAAAGCGCGGTAGTCCTTAGCGACAGCGGAATATTGACTGTAGACACAGATTGGGGAGCAGTACCATGTGGACTCGTCCGCCTTGTCGCTGCGCCGGATGTGCGTGTCAAAGACACGGATGCCGCGGCTGCGAAGCTCCGCCTCCGCCTGCACATTGCATCCGCAGTTGTGCCAGAGCGTGACGAGCACACCTTCCAGCCGCGCCTGCCCATTGATCTTATGAACTGCGGCGAGCTGATCGAGCAGGAACTCCATCCCGTCGAAGGAAAACGCGTCGAGTTTGACCGGGACTATGACGCTGTCCGCCGCGCCGAGGGCGGAGATCGCGCCGACCGTGAAGGACGGAGGGCAGTCGATCAGGACAATGTCATAGGCATCATCCTCGGCGATAGCGTCACAAACATCCTTGATGACGCGACGCCGGTCACCGCAATGCCCGTCTGCCTGCTCGAGGTCGAGGTTAAACAGGCTGCTGTCGCAACCGATCACACTGACATTGTCATAGTCCGTCTTTTGGACGACCTCATCGTAGCAGGAGGAAAGCCCGTGAAACAGCTCCGTCAATCCGCCATCTCCGGCGTTGACGCCGAAAAACTTTGTGGCGTTGCCCTGCGGGTCGGCGTCGATCAGCAAAACCCGCTGATGATAGGTTTCCGCGAGGATGTGCGCCATATTGCAGGTGGTCATCGTCTTCCCAACCCCGCCCTTGACATTCATGATTGCAATTGTTTTCATGTTCCTCTTTCCTTTCTTCATTTTCAAAACGGAACCGGCGTGTCCGATGGAAGCAATGTCATTTGCTGCATACGCTCCTTCCGTTTTGTCTCTTTTGCCATCTGCGCAATCTGCCGCTGCACGCCGCCCGGATCGTGCGCCTTGGAAAACCGCTGGGTCTTGCCGTCGAAGTCGAGGAGCATCTTAAAACGCTCACCCTCTTTGTTCTTCGCGCATTTCAGCACGCGCCGACCGTTCGGGTTCTTTTCGTCCTCAAGGTATAGCAGCAGGACGGCATCGGCATCCTGTTCCAACTGACCGGATTCCTTTAGGGCGGACATGGTTGGAGACTGATTGCCGCGCTGCTCTCCGGGGCGCGTGAGCTGAGACAGACCGATAACGGTGCACTCGGAGCTTTGGGAAAACCGGTGCAGGCTAATGGATAAATTAGTAACGAGGTTATATCTGTCATTGCGCCCGACGGAAATAATTTGCAGGTAATCCAAAAAAATCACATCGTATTGCCGCGCCTTGGAAAACGCCTGTATATCATCTGCTTGCAAGCCGGATTCCGTAATAATTTCAAGCGTTCTTCCGGCAGCAGCACTACCGGCTAAGGTCATAACGGACTCCCAATGCCCGGCATTCATTGCGTTTCGCTTGATGTTTTCAAGCGGTATGCCGCAGATCGCCGCAACCTGTCTGTCAGTCAATTTTTTCTCTCCCGTCTCAAAGGAGAAAAAACCGACCCGAAGCGTCTCCGACAGCGTCCATGCGCATTGTAATGCCCATGCCGTCTTTCCGGCTGACGGTCTGCCGCCGAGGATGATAAAATCGCCCTTTTCCACAAACAGCATGTCGTTAAGCTCTCGGATCGGCCAGCGCAGATAAGTAGGCGGCGTCTCCGAGGAATGCCTGTCAATGAATGCCAGCAGTGCATCTTGGAATGAGATTGCCTTAATACCTTGGCGCGCGGAGTTTACGGCGATGGCCTGCTCCAAAAGCGCCTGCTGCTCCTCCTGCGTATCTGCTGCGGCGAGGAGCGAGCCGATTTCCTGTAGCTTGACGATCCTCGCCTGTTTTTTGCAGAGGTCCACATAGTACTGCCAGTTTGCAGCGGTCGGCGTGATCTCCATGAGCTGCATGATAAAACTTGTGTAGTTGGCGCCGAGCTTGTCCCGGACGGTGACGCTGTCAATCGGGGATCCTGCGGCAAACAGATGACGGATCGCTTGCACTACCGCCAGTGCGCCGCCGGAAAAGTCGCTGTCGGATACCTGCGACAGGATCTTCGGCACCAGCTCCGGCGAGATCAGCATCGATCCGACCACGCTGTTCTGCGCATCAAGCCAGTCCTGCGATTTCATTCCAACCATGGTATGTCCTCCTCATCGTCTGAGCTTGTTGGCGATCCCTTCCCAAGTGCTTCCCGCAGCTCATCCTCGCGGAGCTGATACACGGATGCCCATCTTCGGAAGATCGCTTTGTCCAGCATTGCGATCATCACTGCCACATTGCCGCCGCTGTGTCGTTGTAATCCGTTGACAAGTATCTTGACGCAACGACCAGTAGCCATGGGGCTTCCTATTTCACGGCGCATATCGGCAAAGTCAGAGAGGCGCTCCATCAGATCAGCCGTCTCTTGCGTCGGTAGGCTCAGGCCATCAACCCAATGTTTCAGTTCTTCTTTGACAGCTGCAATATCGGTTGATTTCTTCGCGCGCGCGTATTTATTATTTTTTATATTATTATTTAATGACTGACTGACATTTTGGTCACCCTCCCCCTGACTTTTTGGACGGGTGGCGGACTTTTTGGTCATGTTGAGTGAAGTGTCATCTTCCTCCGTTTCAAACGGGAAAACGATGTAAATTCTCCTGCCGCAGACTCGACCGTTATCGTCACGCAAAATGACAATTCGGATTAGCTTCAGCTCCTCAAGCTGTGCGATAAACCGCGCAATGGAGCGCTCATTCATTCCGTAGAGCTTCGCAAAATAGGAATTTGATGCCCAACAGTAACCGCGAGTGCGGCAAAGCGCACGAATTTCTCCGTACATGAGTTTTGCGTTTGGTCGTAGCGCGTCATTGTAGCGCACCGGCGCTGGGATAATCGCGTCAAAAGCCGGTTCTAAATCCTGCTCTTTCCGCGCGGCATAGTCTTCTCCTTCCATAGCTTTTCCTCCTTCTAAATTGGAGGACACGGCGGGAATCGAACCCGCAGAGCACGGCTGTGCCTGCCATGCTGCGTCCAACGCACATGTCCGTATTTGGCGGTGATTAGCCGCCTACGCAATCTGGATCGGAGCACCGTCGGATGCTCCCGAGGGAGCACCCGCATAGAAAAATATAAAGAAAGAGGAAGGGTGTGGAAGCACCCGACGGTACTCCGAGTAGATCATGATTGTTTTTTGGCTTTTCTCCGACTGTAGACCGTGCAGACCTTCCCGGGCGGGCATGGGCGGCGCTTATCCATAATCAGCCAATAGTCGCAGGTTTTGGTGCTTTTTGAAAAATAGATACACCCGCTCCGGCACTTTGCGGGATCCCCCATTATCTTATCCACCCCCACGCCAAGATTGGGGACAACTCGGCTGCGGGGATCTTGATCGCCCGGGCGATGCGGTTGATCTCGTCCAGCGTCAGCTTGCCAGGGTCCTTTATCCTGTTGTAAAATGTACGCTCAGAGAATCCGGAAAGTTTTGCGACTTGCGCATAGTTGTATCCGTATGTATAAGCATATTTACGGATGATCTCTAACAGGTTTTCTTTGTGTATTTGTTCCCGCTTCGGCGCCGGCATTACGATTCCTCCCCTCTGAGCTTCCGCGCGACAGCGTTGAGCTGATGCGCGACCTGTGAGATTTGTCCGATCTCATGCAAAATGTTTTCCAGTTCTTTTTGCTCTCCGGCATCGACGATCCCGTCGGCGGAGATATCCAGCAGACGATCTCGGATCATTTCCGCGTCCCGTAGCGCGATTGCCGCCTGCACCGCGAGCTGCGCAATGCCGGAGGGCTGCTCCGCAGGCAAAAGCACATCCATGCAGCGCCCGATCTGGCAGTCGTGGGAGCAGTAGTAGTTGAGCAGCTCCGGCGCGTTGTAGGCATCCGCAAGGACGCGCACCTCGTCCGGATGCGGCGTGATCATGCCCAGCTCAATGCGAGCAAGCCTTGTCCGCTCGATACCTGTGATCGCCGCGGCACCCTCTCTGCTGCTAAGATCGTCGTTGCACTCAGCCGCTGACAACCGTGCAATACAGTAGGGATTTCCGGCGGCTTTCGTTGCCTTTCCCATCTTGGGTTTCCTCCTTTGGTGTGAGATAATATAATCAGGCGGGACGCCCCGCAATCCCGGGCGGGATGTCCAACAGTTCCTCCACGGCGGCGACCATTTCCGGCGACCGCCGCCCAACCTGTCCACTGAGCATTTGGGACAGTTTCACTTCTGTAATCAGCAGTCCCCGCGCCCGGATGCTGGCGACAAGCTGCCGCGGCTGGATATCGGTATCCAGCATCCGCTTTTTGACTTCCTTCCCCCACGGCGTGAGGGGCGTTGTCCGAGCAGGCATAAATTTCGCCTCCTTCCTTGACATCGCTAAAGATGTCGTTTATAATTGATAATGTATTACCAAAATGGATATAGAAAGGTTGAATATAGCATGGAAAATAGAATCGTATGCCCATTTTCAATGGCAGCAAATGAAGCTAAGGCATGTCATCCGCTATGCCGTCTTCGCACGGAGCATGGGAAATGTCTGATAGCACAGGCATTACAGCGTCTTGAATATAGAGCGCACGAACAAGATCGGAAACAGCAGTCGTAAGCAAGACAATTTCCTCTGCGCACTGTGTTTTCTCCAATGCACTGCGCAGCTTGTCAGAAGCAGTGACAACGGTATTCAATACGCTTCTCGCGCAGGTAATTTTTAAATGCTCTTTCACTTTTTCACCTCCTCGCGTCAGATATTTTTTGTAACCACGGTGTCCAAGTTGGATACTGCCGACAGAAAAGGAGCCATGTGTTATGGTATTAAACTACGAATGTGTGCGTGATGTGCTGCTATACTTAGAGGCACAGGATTACTTTATCCCGACGGATAGCGGCGTGGTTGAGTACTGTCCGGTATGTATTGAGCAAATATGCTCGGACTTGCCCGATTACGGAGAAAGCGACGTGTTCTACACGTTGTTTAATTTGGGACAGGCTGGTTACATAGATACAACAATGCTCGATAGTGATAACGGGATAATGGATATTAGGGTGAACTATATCACTTTCCAAGGGCACGAATTTCTTTCAAAAATAAAGGACAATGGCCATTGGTCGTCGGTAAAAAAAGGGCTATCTGTTGTGCGTGATTGCTCGCTATCCGCGATAGGTGCGATAGCACAAGGTATAACCGGTGCGTTAATCGACTCCTATATCAAGGCGAAAAGGTAGCGCTGCAAAAGGATTATTCTTTTCCGGCACGTCCTTAATTCGAACTGGAGACAGCCCGTGCTTATGGCTGGAATCCTGCACGAGCGAGCTTCCGCGAATCCGCAGAACAACGCACGCAAGGATTCTTTCGGCCTGCATCAACTCGCACTTTTCCTCAGCCAGAAGGTCGACAATGCGGTCGAAAATTTCGTTTTCTTTCGGATTTAAGATTATAGGCATGGTCGCTTGACTAACCTCCTCGCATAAGATATCTAAGTAAAATACGGTGTCCAACTTGGACACTGGAATAAACGAAGGGAGAATAAACAATGAAAAAATTAAGCACTGCGTTTCAATGGGTCGGTTGGTTGGTTTTGGCGGCTGCGGTGATCTGCGGCATTGTGTTCTCGCTTAATGCGGAGGACGGCGCTTGGCTGATCTTCCTCTATTGGGCAATCGGCGGCGGGCTGTTTTTTATGTTTGCCTTGGCGCAATCCTATGTGCTGGGCGTCGCAGCCCGCGCGGACGAAAAAATGCACAAAGAGGAATTGGAAGAAATTAAGCAAGCAAAGAGCCGTGCAGCGCAGCCTCGGCAGGTAGCGGCAAATACACCGACCGTAAAGCCTGTGGCAACAGCGCCGGTAAAGCCTATCGCACATGACGGTTATATTTCCTGCCCTATTTGCGGCAGCAACCAACAACCTGCTACAACACACTGCTTCGGCTGCGGGGCAAAGTTTATCGTTACGCAATCACCGACAATTCCGCAAGAAGGCTATATTGTCTGCCCTAAGTGCGGGCGGGATCAAACATCTTCACTTGCATCAGGAGAACGCAGAACCACATGCTATGCATGCGGTTCGTCGCTCCCGATGAAAAGCGAATCAACGAACCAAAAAGGCGATTCGTAATGGTTGAATGCAGAAATCAATAATGCATTATCGTTTCCTATACACGAATTATAATTCGATATATCGAACTTGTCAAGAATAAAAATTCGATTCTTTGTTTTTTGTTGATTTGTGCTAATTAAAGGCGGTGTTATTTGTGTTTTTTGAACAATTAAAACGAATATGCGCATTAAACGGAACTACTCCGACGAGTATTGTAAAAAAACTTGGGCTTAGTTCGTCTAACGTTACATCATGGAAAAACGGAGCAAGCCCGAAGACGGATGTGCTTGAAAAGCTCGCGCAGGAGCTGAATGTCCCGGTAAGTGCGTTTTTTGATTCAAACGCTCCGAGCCAACAGCAACTGCAACCCGACGAAGCGGAATTGTTGGAGGTCTACCAAAAACTCGCAAAATCCGGCAAGCGCCAACTGATGGGGCGGGCCTATGAGCTGCTCGACGGGCAAGCCGCCCCACAAGCCGAGGCGGGAACCACGCCGCCTGACATTGATATGGTTGCTCCTATCATGGAGCGAGGATTAAAAAAATAAGGTGTCCATGTTGGACACCTAAACGGAGGCAAATATGTCTATATCTATATCATTGTTTGATTCGCTGCCGACCAAAGTGCGCGACGGGAAAGGCAAAAGTCTGCTCCAGTTTCCCCAGGACTATACCGTGATTGATACAGAAACAACAGGATACTCGGCCGAATATGACGAGATCATCGAATTTGCGGCTATTCGCGTCCGTGACGGTGTTCCTGTTGACAAAATGCAGACACTGGTCAAACCATTTGATTCAGTTGATGGCTACATAGAACAACTGACAGGCATAACTAACGATATGTTGCGCGACGCTCCGACTCCAACGGAGGTTCTTCCGGCAATTCTGGATTTTTTGGGCGATGATATCCTTGTCGGGCATAATGTCAATTTTGACATCAATTTTTTGTACGATTACGCTGAGGAATATTTGGGTCGTACCGTGAATAATGATTTTGTCGATACCCTGCGTCTGGCGAGGCGGCTTTTGCCGGAGCTGAAACATCACAGACTGTGTGATATTGCACAGGCTTTCGGCGTAGCGCAACCGATCAGTCATCGATCTTTGGCAGACTGCGATACGACATTGGCTTGTTTTGATTGCCTGAAAGGCAAAGCAACTGAAAAATACGGATCGGCCACAATTTTTGTTGAAAAAACAAAGAGAGACGCTTACAGATGGTCGCATCTGGAACGCATTACAACCGAGAATACAGAATTTGATACGTCACACCCGCTATATAGGAAACGCTGCGTTTTTACCGGCGCTTTAGAGCGTATGACGCGGATGCAGGCAGCACAGCTTGTTGTAGATCGAGGCGGCTATGCGGATAACGGGATCACAAAAAAGACAAACTATCTTATCCTCGGGAACAACGACTATTGCAAAAGCATCAAAGACAGGAAAAGCAGCAAACAGAAGAAAGCGGAGCAGTACAAATTGGACGGATATGATATTGAAATCATTCCGGAAAGCGTCTTTTACGAAATGCTTGCGCAAGAATAAAACACGGTGTCCAACTTGGACACCATAAAGGAAGATGTACTATGTGCGAACAAATAACGATAAATAGCTTAGCCGCAGCAATCACACCGCAGAGCCTCTACCTTTCAGTCAGACATGCGATAGATACGCTCCTCGAAGATTTCAATATGTCTGCGCAGCATGTTGTAGCGGTTGATCTCAAAGGAGGCGTCAGCCTGCGCTATAATATCGGCAGCAGCGGTCTTGGCATCATCGCCCAGGAGGAGAATACGGCAGGATCAAAGGTTATCGTCAGATTTATCCGGCAGAAAGATAAAACGGTTGTGGAAGTGCCTGCAAACCGAGTTCGGTTTTACGAGCAATGCGGAGAAATAAAATCCGCAGTCAGCGGCGGCTGGATGCGGATCAACATAACCCCCGCGGATGGCTTTGGGAAATTGTCGGAAGCAATTTGTACTGATATAAGAGTTTTTCTTTTGGGCTACCCAAGCGACTTCGCCTGCTGCGGCCTGTATGAAAAGTGCAGTGCTGCGAGAAAGTGCATACAGGAGAATCAAGATATGTCTGCGAGCTGCTACTACAAAAAGAACCTTATGCAAGGCAGAATTTTCTATAGTCAAAACTAAGAAAAACCGCCTCCCGTTTTGGGAGGCGGCCTCGGTCATTGGTTTTGTAAACTAAGGTCTTGCTTTATTCCTGCTGTAAGATGGCGGATACATTGCTTCCTGCGTGTTCTGCGTCTGCATTTGTATTAGCCGTTCTTTTTCTTCTCTTCCTTCTCTGCGATAGCTTTAAGTGCCTCGTAAGGATTCAGAACGCTAACAGATTGTGACCACATGATAAACCCTCCTTAGAGTATGTCGCACGCCTGCCATTTATATGGGTGCAACATCTCTGTGTACATATTATCCTAAATTGGCAAAAATGTCAATAGGCAGCTACCGATTCAAAGCTTCTTACCTTGAAAAACTTTTGCTTTGCTTTTTTTCTTCTTTTCCTCAATTTTGGCTTCTTCCTTATCTACCTTCTTTTTTTTCTTTTCTGCGTGCGCGACAATGCCATTCAATCTGTCGCGCCACAAATTGAAAAGATCGATAATATTAGTATACATTTTATTTTCGTTATTTGTATTGTTAGAAGCAATAAAGGCATACAGCATCCATATGGTAGATATGAATGTTTGATGGAGTGATTGATATAATAGCTCCTCGTCTGCGATCCTGTAGTTGCAATTCATGCTGAACCATTCAAGACTATTAAGAAGATCTGTGATATCTTGGGAAAAATCATTCATCAAGAACGCTGGATTTTTCAAAATCAGTTTATCATCTTTTTCGCTTTTCTCGACAAATTCGCTATATATCCTGCTTCGATCACTTAATAACTCGATTTGTGCAATACGACAATTGAGAATAACAAAAGGGTCAAAGCTGGTTGCCTTCAACAGGAAGTCCTTCTTTTCTATTTTTTTGGCCTTCAGAATCTTTTCGAGTTCTTCGTTATCAAAATTCCGGATTTTGTCTATTTCAACAGATTTCTTTATGTACTCAAATGTTTTGCAGATATTGAAAACGCTGCTGACAAGCGAATACTTTTTGATGATATTCTCAGCATAGAACTGAGCAAGCTTACACGCCGATTCTTTCCTCGCTCGCTTTTTTTGGTGCTTATATGCTACTACCGCACATATTACGGATACGACTGTTACTAAAAGCATTGCAGAGTTTATGATGATTAATAGCTTATTTGCAGTGTCCATATTATCCTCCCAATATAATTAACTGTAATGATATAATAGCACCTAATATTTACAAAGTCCATTACTTTTTTGTTTTTTGTCGAAATATACAACTCTATGGAGGGGAAACATGAAACCACCGAAAGCAACGCGCCTGCCGTCAGGGAACTGGCACGTCCGAATGCGCATTAAAGGGCAGGATATCAACATCACGCGCCCCACCGAGGCGGAGGCAGTCGCCGAGGCCATGGCGATCCGAGCCGGTCTGAAGCAGCCGGAAGCCGCCGCGAAAAATATCACGCTTGCCAACGCGATGGATCGTTATATCAGTATGTACCGCGGCGCGCTCTCGGCGTCTACGATCCGCGGATACTCCTATATACGCTATCACAGATTTCAAAATTTGATGCCGCTGTCCATCGCGCACATCAGCCGCGAGCAATGGCAGGCGGCGATTGACCGGGAAAGCCGCGTAGTAAAGCCGAAAACCGTCAAAAACGCGTGGGGTCTGGTGACTGCGGTGCTTACCGACAACGGTCTGCGCATCCCGGATATCAAACTTCCGCAAATGGTAAAAAATGAGCATGAATTTTTGACGGCTGAACAGATCATCGTCTTTGTCGAAGCAATGCGAGGACAGCCCGGGGAGCTGGCGGCGCTGTTGGGGCTGCACAGTCTCCGGCGCTCAGAAATCCTCGATCTGACGTGGGATGACATCGACCTGAAGCGCCAGTTGATCCATGTGCGCGGCGCTGCCGTCTTTGACGATAACCATAAGGTTGTTCACCAAACGGCAAACAAAAATATCACATCCCGCCGCGACGTGCCGATCATGATCGACAGACTGGAAGAGCTGCTCGCTACCACGCCGAGAACGTCAAAGTATATCGTCACCTGCAACCCCAACACGATCTCACCGCAGGTCAACAGGGTATGCGCCGCAGCCGGTCTTCCGGAGGTCGGCGCCCATGGTCTGCGGCACAGCTTTGCATCGCTGGCAAAACACGTCGGGATGCCGGAGGAAACCGCCATGAAAATCGGCGGCTGGAAGGACTACACGACGATGCACAAGATATACACCCACATCAGCGAAAGAGACCAAGCGGCAAAAGTCAAAGCCATGCGAGACTTCTACAAATCCAAAAGTGCCAACGAAATTGACAACGACAAATAACCAACCCATTGTAAACAAATGGTTGAAGCGTCTTTCTCTGTTGGGTTCAACTCCCGCCTCGCGCACCATAACCGGACACCAATTTTTGCAATTATCAGTATTGCGGTTGGTGTCCGGTTCTTATAATAGTGCCTACTGTATAGGCGAAAGGCGATCCGACAAATTTACGACAGGAGCGAAGCAACATGAAAAAATTGATCGTATTTCTGCTCATACTTACAACGATTTCTTTTACTGCCTGTGGTGTAAAAGACCAGCCGGTCACAGATTCGACGGCAGAATCATCCGTTAAAGGGAATGAAGAAGCCTCATCCTTATCAGAGACAGAAACCTCATTCTCATCAGAGACAGAAGCCCCGTCGTCAGAAATTAACACTCCCAAGGAGCCTGTAATAACGCAGATCAATCACTATGTTCTGACCCCTGCGGATCTGCATTATCTGACCGATGCGAAAATGGACGCCTACAAAAACGCGATGGATGCCATTTTTGCCCATGAATCAGAAGTGCAGTTGACAGACAGCTACGATGATAATCTGTCTGTACTTGGATATCTTCAGGAAAGCCCCTACACTTTTATTCTTTCGAGTTATCAAATCACCCCCGATCACAAGGGAATGACATTTGAGTACGCATATTCTGCGGAAGAGTGTGAGCAAATGCTGAATAAGATCGATCAGGAATATCTGACACTGATGAATGAAACCATCACTGAGGACATGACGGATTTGGAAAAGGTGCTTGCTATTTACAAATATTTTGCGCAACGCATCTCTTATGATTACGACTGGGCGGAGGCATTAAACATGTCGGATGATAAATACCTCTTCCCTGATATTGTGATTTATCAAGCATTACAAAATAACAAAGGTGTATGCCATACCTACACATATCTCTGTCAATTTGCCTTCCAGCAACTGGGGATTGAATGTGAAAGAGCGAGTGCGGATATGCAAAATTCGGATTCCAGTCACATGTGGCCACTGATATGGCTTGATGGCACGGCATTCCACATCGACCCAACATGGGACGATACAGGCCTCGGGGTTTCGCTTCGATACTTTGGCTTGACGGATGAGGAAAATATTGACAGAGGGTTGGTTTCCAACTGGTACTGCAATATCGACAGCGCCCTGGACATAGCCTGCACAGATACCAGATTTGTTTCCTGGCGAGACATCATTGATTATAATCTCATTGGAAATCATCAGATGGAAGTGACCAGAGAGGATGGCACAGTGGAAATTATTGATCTGACACAATATCAGTAACCCTGAGAACGCGCACATGATTTGTGTTTTTTGAACAGTTAAAATTTTTTGCCGCCGGTCGCTTGACTTCCTCGGGGGAATCGACTATAATAGTATTACAGCGTGTAGCATGACTGCGTAAATCCGGTTGTTGCTACGCGCTGTTTATTTTTGGCGTCATGTTTCGTCGGTGACCGCCGGAGGGAGGTGAGCGAATGAAACGAGTGAAGGCAGCGTGCATCTGCCAGACGCTGCATTTCATGCGCAAGGAGGAGCTTGGGCAGACGGAAGCGTCGGTGCAGGAGGAGGTCAAGCGCTATAAGCAGTCTCTCGACAGAAGCAGAACACAGTACAAAATGTACAAAATTTTGGAAGAGACGCTGCAGCCGGACGGCTCCGTCATTCTAAAACTGAAGAAACAATATAATCAGAGTCCGGTCGGGGAATATTTCAACTGACCGCAGAAACAAGCGTGTAGCGAAAGCGTAAATCCGGCTTTTGCTGCACGCTTTTTTTGCGCCGTTTGGGTTAACCCCCGACGAGCTTTTTTGAAAAATCAATCATTTGGAGGAAAAAAATCTTGGAGCAAAAGTCAAATCTCTTTTTGGAAACGGAAAAAATCGGCAAGCTGATGCGGAAATACGCGATTCCCTGCATCATCTCCCTGCTGGTCGCCGCATTGTACAACATCGTTGACCAGATCTTTATCGCAAATGCGTCGTATCTCGGCTCTTACGGCAATGCCGCCAATACGGTCGTATTCCCGCTGACCGTGGTAGCGCTCGCCATTGCCGTCATGATCGGCGACGGCTGCTGCGCCTTTGTCAGCATCAGCCTCGGGGCAAACAAGAAGGATGACGCGCACAAGAGCATCGGCAGCGCTGTCCTGATCTGCGTGATCAGCAGCGTCATTCTGACCGCGGTCTACCTGATTTTTCAGGAAGGCATTCTGACCATGTTCGGCGGACGGGTCAATGAGGAGACCTTCCGCTGCGCAAAGGAATATTTCTTCTGGATCACCCTCGGTGTCCCCTTCTATATGTTTGGGCAGGCGATGAATCCGATCATCCGCTCGGACGGCAGCCCCAAATTCGCGATGGTATCCACGCTGGCGGGCGCCGCGGTCAACATCATGCTGGATCCGATCTTCATTTTTGTGTTCCGCCGGGGCATGATGGGCGCGGCAGTCGCGACGATTCTCGGGCAGATCGTGACGGCGGCGCTGGCCGTCTGGTATCTGTTCCATATGAAGGCGGTAAAGCTGAACAAAAGCAGCTTCCGTATCCACGGCAGGCTCGCCGCAAAATACCTGCCGCTGGGCATTTGCAGCTTCCTGTCGCAGATCTCTTTGGTCGCGGCAATGGCAGCGATCAACAACATGATCCGCAAGTACGGCGCAATGGACGAGATTTTCTCACAGGAGGCATACGCGCAGATCCCGATGGCGGTGGTCGGTATTGTGATGAAATTCTTCCAAATTGTGATCTCCATTGCGGTCGGCATGGCGGCAGGCTGCATCCCGATTGTCGGGTATAACATCGGTGCGAATCGCAAGGATCGCGCAAGAAGCCTGTTCACGCGTCTGCTGATCGCGGAGGCGCTGGTCGGCGCGTTGGCGCTGCTGATCGTGGAAGTGTTCCCGCGCCGGCTCATCGGCATTTTCGGCGCCGCAAACGAAAGCGTCTATTACACCGATTACGCGATCAAATGCTTCCGCATTTATCTGTGCATGATGGTCTTCGCCACGGTGAATAAAGCGACCTTCATCTATTTGCAGTCGCTCGGCAAGGCGCTGACCTCCACCGTTTTGTCCATGGTGCGTGAGGTCGTCTTCGGTGTCGGCTTTGCGCTGCTCTTGCCGCGCTTTTTCGGGCTGGACGGCGTGCTGTACTCCATGCCGGTATCGGATGCGCTTACCTTCCTGCTCTCCGCAGTCGTGATCGTTTCCACCTATCGAACACTCCGATCCGACCCCATCGAGGAGGCAGCAAAATGCAGACCTTCTCACCCGACCGTACCGATTAGAAAGGAGCAAAAGCTATGACACAAAAGGAAACCAATTGTCCCTGCTGCGAGAATCATTGCCCGCAGGAGCATCTGCAATGCGCAAAGGGAATGGAGCACTTCGGCACAGCTTTGGTAGAACCTTCTCAAATGACAACGGAAATGACAACGGAGGATAGGGTGCTCCAACTGCTGCGAAAATGCGGTCATTATCTGCATCACAACGCCGGTCGTGACGCAGACAGTGCTGCATTGCTGTCCGCGCTTTCGGAAGAAGAAAAGGAATCGCTCGCCGCTTTGCTGTCTCGGTGCGTGCAGAGCCTGCAGTAGCAGTAGGCACCCCATGGACGCGTTTCTTCAAATCGTTTTCTCATAATTTTCAAAATCCGTTCACAACTTCGCGGGAAAGCCATGGTATGATAATAATAGAGATCAGAACTTCCTTGATCCTCGGATATGCGGGCGCCGATGCCGTGGAAATATCTGCGGATAAGCCGACGGCGCACCTGCGTGACAATATCCGGTTCTCTGCTTGCGTACCCACATTACGCCCAGTCTTTGCATACTGCAAACAGAATCCACCATTTTTCCTTTCTTCACAACCACAATCAAAGCAAAAAATTCCACACAAAACGTGAGAAACGTTTTGTGTGGAATACTTTTATGCAGCCGTATGTGCAAACCGAGCTTCGAAGACGCAGCCGCCCTCGAAGCTCGGTTGATTTCGATTCGCTTACAAGTATGCCTTCATCGCTTCGGTAGCCTTGGCGGGATCTTCGGAGACGACGACGGTGAAGGAGATGTCGTTCGCCTTGCCGAATTTATCGCACCACAGCACGAAGTCCTCAACCTCGGCGACGGTCGCGTTCTCGATGAGCTTATAGAAGCTGTCAATAAAGATGTGGCTGATGTCAAAGTTGCCCGCGTGCAGACCGCTGATAAAGCCCTTCAGGAAGGTCAGCGAGCCCATCATGTACTCCTGATAGTCGATCAGGCGGACACGGATGTCAATATCATAACGCAGCTTGGTGCCCTTTTCGATGCAGACCATGCTGCCGGTCTCGTTCTTTACGGATTCGTTGATATCTTGGATCAACTGCTTGGTTTTGCCGGAACCTTTCAGTCCCATGATTAGCTTGACCATAGGGAATTCCTCCTTTGTATTGGTAATTCTATTGTATCAAGTTTTTTCCGTTTTTGCAAGCATGCGGGAAATTTTAACAAAATATCCATATCCGCCGTTCTGCGCAATGACACGGAAAAGCCACCCTCCTTGTCATTGCGAGACCATTGCGCACACCGGTTGTGGCAATCTCGTGTAGGTATTTACGAATCAATACCCCGGCTTGCCGAGGAGCTTGAACATATTCTTCTTGTAGAATTCCACACCGGGCTGGTTGAACGGGTTCACGCCGAGCATGTACGCCGAGATGCCGCAGGACAGCTCGAAGAAATAGAACAGCTCGCCGAGGGTATCCGCGTCAACCTCATCGGTTTGCAGCACCATGACGGGAACGCCGCCGTCCACATGGGCGCTCAATGTGCCTTGGAACGCCTGCTCCTCCACGAAGTCCAGCGTCTTGCCCTCTAAGTAATTCAGACCGTCAAGATTCTTCCAATCGACCTCAATAGACGTCTTCTTGCGCGGCGGGGTAAAGCGGACGACCGTCTCGAACAGGTTGCGCTCACCCTGCTGGATCATCTGACCGAGGGAGTGCAGGTCAGCGGTGAATTCCGCCGTAGCGGGGAAGATGCCCTTGCCGTCCTTGCCCTCGCTCTCACCGAAGAGCTGCTGCCACCAGCCCGCAAAATAGCGGAAGCTCGGCTCATAGCAGCACAGCATCTCAATGGACTTGCCCTTGCGGTAGAGCAGGTTGCGGATGGCGGCATACTGCCACGCGGGATTTTCGAACGAACGGACATCCAGCTCTTTTCTTGCACGCGCTGCGCCGAGCATCACATCGACGGGGCTGATGCCCGCGACCGCCATCGGCAGCAGACCGACCGCCGTCAGCACGCTGTAGCGTCCGCCGACATTGGGCGGAATGACAAACGTCTCATAGCCCTCCTCCGTCGCCATCTGACGCAGCGCGCCCTTGTTGGGATCGGTGGTGACATAGATACGCTTTTTGGCCTTCTCCGCGCCGTACTTCCGCTCGAGCATCCACCGCAGCGCGCGGGTCGCGATGGCAGGCTCGGTCGTCGTGCCGGACTTGGAAATGATATTGATGGAGAAATCCTTGCCCTCCAGTAGGGCGCACAGCTCCTGCCACGCGCGGGTGGAGAGGTTGTTGCCCGCGAAGAACACCTGCGGATCCTTGCCGCGAAGGTTATGGTTCTGCCCCTTGACCAGCTCGATAGCAGCGCGCGGCCCCAAATAAGAGCCGCCGATGCCGACAACGACAAAAATGTCGGAATCCGAACGGATCTTCTCTGCCGCGCGGCGGATGCGGCGCATCTCGTCCGTCTCCTCGAAGGTCGGCAGATTCAGCCAGCCGAGGAAGTCATTGCCGGGGCCCTTGCCGTCAGCGAGGAGCTTATGGGCGTTAAATACCTCCTGCTCCGTAGCAAGAAGGTCGGGCAGGGACAAATCGCCCCATACATTGGAAATATCCAGTTTAATCATCTATGAAGTCTCCTTCCGGTAAGATTTGCTTTTTTTATTATGGTACATCAAAACGGCGAAAAACTCAATACAATATTCAAAAAAGTTTAGGTAGAAATCCTCTTTGCGATTGTGTATAATGGCAGCAGAAACAGAAAGGATGTGCATTGGATGAAATACGGTTTCGGTGTAGATGTCGGCGGCACGACCGTCAAGCTCGGTCTGTTTGACGAGACGGGCACGCTGCTGGACAAGCGCGAAATCCCAACCCATACGGAAAATGACGGCGAACGGATTCTGCCAGACATTGCTGCGGCGATCGACGCGATCCTTGCGGAAAAGAGCATTGCAAAAAGCGCCGTGACGGGAGTCGGCGTCGGCGTACCGGGCCCGATCAACGACGAAGGCGTGATCAATCGCTGCGTCAACCTCAACTGGGGCGTGTTTAACCTGCATGATACCCTCGGTGCGCTCACCGGTCTGCGCGTCAAGGGCGGCAACGACGCCAACTGCGCCGCCCTCGGCGAGGCGTGGAAGGGCGGCGGCGCAGGCAGCCGTTCGTCCATGTTCGTCACCCTCGGCACAGGCGTCGGCGGCGGCGTCATCTTAAACGGTAAAATTTTGGTCGGTGCGCACGGCGTCGGCGGCGAGATCGGGCATATCACCGTCAGCGCCCCCGACAAGCAGCCCTGCACCTGCGGCAAGCGTGGCTGCATTGAGCGCTACGCCTCCGCAACGGGCATCGTCCGCATGGCAAAGGAGCGCCTTGTCAAGGACGGCACTCCCTCCACCCTGCGCAGTGTGGAAGCGCTGACCTGCAAGGATGTGTTCGACGCAGCGAAGGCGGGCGATTCCCTTGCTGTTGAAACGCTGGAACAGGTCTTTGACTACCTCGGAGAGGCGCTTGCCTCGGCTTGCTGCGTCTGCGACCCCGAACGCATCATTCTCGGCGGCGGCGTTTCCAAAGCGGGTGATTATCTGTTAGAAGGTGTGAAGCGGCACTTTGCGCAGCACATGTTCCACGCCTGCAAGGGGACGGAATTCTCCCTTGCCACCCTCGGCAACGATGCCGGTATGTACGGCGCATACCGCCTGATTGCGGAATGAACGCGTTATTCCACCCCGAAATGACGCCCGTGCAGGTGAATGCGATGTCCGCCCTTGCCCTCGCGCACATCGGTGACGCGGTGTTTGAGCTGCTTGTGCGCACCAAGCTGTGCCTCGGCGGCGGCACAACCAACGGACGTCTGCATCACGATACCATCGCCCGCGTCTGCGCCCCGGCACAGGCAGTGCTTGCCGAGCGCATTGCTCCCCTGCTCACCGAGGAGGAGATTGCGTTTTACCGGCGCGGAAAAAACAGCCACACCCACGCAATCCCCAAAAACGCGACACCCGCGCAATACGCAAAGGCGACGGGACTTGAGACGCTCTTCGGCGCGCTCTGGTTGCTTGGCAGGCAGGCGCGCGCGGAAGCGCTATTCGCCGCCGCTACGGAGGAAGACTATGCCCTTTGACGCTTACTTTTTAACCGCCGTTGTGCAGGAGCTGAAACCGACCCTGCTCGGCGCGCGCATTGATAAGATTCAACAGCCCTCCCGCGACACCGTGCTTTTGCTTTTGCGCGGCCGCGAAAAGCTGCTGCTCTCGGCAAATGTCAACCGCCCGCGCATTCATCTGACGCAGGCGAGCTTTGACAATCCCGCTCAGCCGCCGATGTTCTGTATGCTCCTGCGCAAGCACCTGTCCGGCGGACGCATCGCGGAAATCTACCAGCCGACCGCCGAACGTGCAGTCACTCTTGCCTTTGACTGCACGGATGAGATGGGCGTCCCATGCCGCAAGGAACTGATTTTAGAGCTGATGGGGCGCAATTCCAATCTCATCCTGACGGGCGCGGACGGGCGCATCCTCGACTGCCTGCGGCGCGTGGATTTTGAGATGTCCGAGACGCGGCAGGTGCTGCCCGGGCTGTTCTACCACGAGCCGCCCAAGCAGGACAAGCGCATTCCGCAGGAGACGGGAGAGGCAGAGCTTTTGGCGCTTTTGCAGGCGGAAACCACCCCGAAGCGGCTGGATAAATGGCTGATCGACACCTTCGCCGGGCTATCCCCTTTGATCGCGCGCGAGCTGACCTACCGTTTGACCGGAGAGACGGACACGGACATTTTAACCCTCGACCGACCGAAAGCAGCGGCTTTTTTGGCGCGAGAGCTTTCCATGCAGGAAACGCCGAAGCCCTATCTGCTCCTGCGCGAGAACGAGGACAAGCCCGCCGATTTCACCTACCGCCCGATTGCGCAGTACGGCAATTATATGCTTTTGCGCGAGATGCCGAGCTTTTCTGCCCTGCTCGACGCGTTTTATACCGAGACGGATCGCGCAGACCGCATCCGTCAGAAGTCGCAGAGCCTCCGAAAGGCGGTCACGACGCTGCATGAGCGCACCCTGCGCAAGCTTGAAATTCAGCGGCAGGAGCGCGAGGCGACGCTCGACCGCGAGACGCTGCGCCGCATGGGCGATATCGTCACGGCAAATCTCCACGCGATCACGCGGGGACAGACGCTCCTCCGCGCGGTGGATTTTTACGACGCGGAGATGAAGGAAATTGAAATTCCGCTCAAGCCGAACCTCTCACCGCAGCAGAACGCAGCGAAGTTCTATAAGGACTATGCCAAGGCAAAGCACGCTGAAAAGATCCTCACCGAGCAGATCGCGCACGGCGAGATTGAAGTCAATTACCTTGCAGGCGTACTGGAAGAACTGGCGCGCGCGGAAAATGAGCGGGATCTGAGCGAAATACGAGCGGAATTGGAGGACGGCGGCTATCTCCGCTCCACTGACCGCCGCAAAAGCGGCAAATCGGGCAAGCAGATGAAGCAAGCGCCCTCTAAGCCGATGGCGTTTCGCTCCTCCGACGGTTTCCCGATTTATATCGGAAGAAACAATCGTCAAAACGATCAACTTTCGCTCAAAACCGCGCAGAAAAATGACATCTGGCTGCACGCGCAGAAGATACACGGCGCGCACGTCATCATTGCCTCCGCAGGCGCAGAGGTGCCGGATCAAACCATCACCGAGGCGGCGATGCTGGCGGCATACTATTCCGAGGCAAGAGAAGGGCAGAATGTCCCCGTAGATGTCACGCCGGTACGTTTTTTGAAAAAGCCGAACGGCGCGAAGCCCGGCATGGTAATTTACGACCGCTACCGCACCGTCATCGTCACCCCCGGCGCCTCCCTTTCCGAGGCATTAAAAATGGCACAACCTCTGTAGAGCGGGATGGGCAATTGCACAATGAACAATGAAGAAATGAAGGAATGAAGGAATTGAGGAGCTTGAACCCGTAGGGTTCGAGCAACGACTGTAGAGTGGGGACATGTCCCCGCCGTCCGCGAAGCGGCCGGCGGTACAAGCAAACAGGTTTGTTCGCATTCCGTAGTTCCTGCACCGGCGGAGACATGTCGCCGCCCTACATTGGATTGTTCACTTTTGAGAGTGACTGCACAAGATTGCCGCGTCGCTGCGCTCCTCGCAATGACACGGAAAGGCTACCCCACTTGTCATTGCGAGACCGATGCGCACACTACCCGCAAGGGGTACACTGCATCCGTAACACTCCTTCGTCGCAAGAGGCTGCGCACCGGTCG
>JAQXWB010000007.1 GCA_029225225.1 Bacillota bacterium
GGGCGGGGACATGTCCCGTTCGTGTGCAGCAACCACCACCGGCGTACAAATAAGCAACAAGATTGCCGCGTCGCGGCGCTCCTCGAAATCACACACCACGCTACCACGCTTGTCATTGCGCGGAGCGCAGCGACGCGGCAATCTTGTTGCTTCTTTGTACGCAGTTGATGGTTCCTGCACACGAACGGGACATGTCCCCGCCCTACAGAGGTGCAGAGGGGTCAGCGCTTGCGGAGTTTATAGATCAGGCATGTCAGCAGTGTGCCCAGAAGGGCGCCGGAGAAGTCGATCCAAATGTCGCGGACGTTGCCGCTGCGTCCGGCGATGAAAAGCTGTAGCGTTTCGTCGCACACGGCGGTGAACAGGCACAGACCGAGCGGCTTAAACAGCGTGAAATTCTTCGCGTTGCGGAAAGTGCCGGTCACAAACACGCCGAGGACGGCAAACTCGGTAAAATGTCCTAACTTCCGCAGAAGATGGTGCGTCATCCACGGAAATATCGTCTGCACAACTGCCAAAAACCCGAGACTTTCGGCGTTGCTTGCGGCAGCCGGCATGGACGAGTGGCCAAAAATCAGCACAAGCCACAAACAGGACAGCAGCAGCCAAATACGAAATCGTCTTTTTTTCATAAAACACTCCACAAATGAAAAAGAATATGCTATAATAACAAATAACGGCAAGCGCAGCGGCTTCCACGAAAAGGAAAACACGGCGCTTGATCCGATGCATCAATTATAACACATACCGTCGAGAAGTGCAATCCTCCGCAGGAAAATTCCTGCTATATGGAGATATTCGGGAAGGAGCAGCCATGAAACAACGGATCCTATGCCTCTGCACGATGCTGATACTGATGCTCAGCGCTTGTGCGGCAGAGCCGCCGCAGGCGAGAACGACTGAAGCACCTATGACGCTGGAATCACAGCTTATTGATATGGTGGAAAACAGCGCCTATGCTGCCTACGCCAAGACAGGGACACTCGGCGTGCTCCTCAATGAGCCGTTCGAAAAGGAACCGACCGCTACCGTGACATGGCGGGAGGGGGAGTATGACCGCGCATATATCATTCCCCATTTTGTCGGAAGTTATGTTAACCTGTTCGGCGTAGTTTGGGATGAGGAGGGCGGCTATGTGCTGACGGACAAGGCGGTGCAATCTACCTATGTGGACGACGGCTGCGTGATCTTCAGCGCGCTTGAGCGCCCAGAGGGAATGCCGATGTGGTACCTCGAGATCGAAGCGCCGAACGGCGAGTGCGCGGGTTTTCTGCTGGAATACAACGGAAACACGGGCACGCCTGCGCAGGAGTATTTCAGCATCGGCGGCGCGACGGAATAAAGAGGGTGCCTGCACGAGATTGCCACGACCAGTGTGCGCACCGGTCTCGCAATGACAAATTAGGGTAGCCTTCCCGTGTCATTGCGAGGAGCGAAGCGACGTGGCAATCTCGTGTAGTAACTACCGACTGCGTATAAATTTGTTCCTTTGTACTGTCTGCCGCCGCGTGGTCGGTTTAGACATGTCCCCGCCCTACATTGATAAGAAAGAAAAACATCGCCTCTGCAATGGGCTTGCAGGGGCGATGGATTTTATTATTTCAGGGTTTCTTCCAGCGCCTTGATTGCCGCGGCGACGGTACCTTCCGTGCAGGGAACCGTGGGCTTGCAGAAGGGGAGGGGGCGCAGAGAGGGATCGCAGTCCGTGGGGACATAGGCAATATCTGCCTCGCGGAGCATGGCAAGATCGTTCATCGCGTCGCCGATGCAAACAAGGGTTTTTCCGCCGAGAGAATTTGCCAGCGCGCGCGCCGCCGTTCCCTTATTGCAGGTGTTCGCGCCGATCTCGATGACCCGCGGCATGGAGCGCGTGACATAGCATTTCTCGCGGCAGAAGCGGTCAAGATATTCCATCAGCAGGCGGAATTTTTCGAGCTTTTCGGGCGGTACCTCGTCATAGCTCTCGATCACGCGATCCTGCGCGGCGCAGACGACGATCTTCATCCACGGGAAGGGCGGATCCTCCTCCACATGGATCGGCTTCACCCCGCTTGCGGCAAGGAAGCGGTCACGCGTGGTATCTGTGCCGTAGATGTAATGTGCGTCAAGGCACTGCACCTCAACGCTCAGCGAATTGTCGTACGCCCGGGCGGCGGCGATGATCTTGGGCGCGAATTCCTCGTCCAGCGGTTCGAAGTGCGCAAGTGTTTCGGTCGCATAGTCGTACAGGATTGCGCCGTTGCTGAGAATGCAGGGGGCATTGACGGGCACGAGCGCCGCTCTTTGGCGGAACAGCGGGATGCTTCTGCCGCTGGCTACGGTAAAGGTGCCGCCCTCGTCCATGAAATAACGGATCGCGTCGAGATTGGACTGCGGAATTTCATCCTGCGGGTTGGTCAGGGTGCGGTCAAAGTCGCTTGCGATCATAATATTTGAGAATTTTCCCATGAGAGCCTCCGAGATTGTCGTTTTTTGCATAGTATAGCACAAAAGAAGAATTTGTCAATTCGTATTTTTCCCAATAAAAACCACTCCCAACCGCTGATTTTGGTCGGGAGTGAGAAATTGTATGCGCTTTCAAGGGAAAATTGATTTTTGGATGAATGTGTAATGGGATAAGGGGGGAC
Source organism: Bacillota bacterium (assembly GCA_029225225.1). Taxonomy (GTDB): domain Bacteria; phylum Bacillota; class Clostridia; order Oscillospirales; family Oscillospiraceae; genus JAZOXB01. Next base: position 2,628 of record JAQXWB010000007.1, read on the forward strand.
TGTGCGCGGTTAGGGTTCTGCACCGGCACACCGAGTCGTCGTGCCCTACGGTGAGTGTGCGGCATTTGAGGGGGGAGCGTGCATGAGATTGCCACGTCGCTGCGCTCCTCGCAATGACATGGTGGGGAGGTTTGTACGCAATCGGTAGTTCCTGCACCACCGGGGACATGTCCCCGCCCTACTGAAGCATCAGCGTTGCATGGCGGGGACGGCGTCCATGTCGGTGCGGAGGTTCGAGTCGGAGATGAGCTGCCTCGGGCAGACCGCTGCGCAGCGTCCGCAGGAGACGCATTTTGTGTAATCAATGGTCGCGAGGTTGTTGATGACGTGGATGGCATCGTAATCGCACTGCTTTTCGCACAGGTGGCAGCCGACACAGCCGATGTCGCAGACCTTGCGGGTATGCGCGCCGCGCTCGTGGTTGGAGCAGGCAATGACGATATCCGTGTTGTAGGTGACGGGGATGATGACCTTACGCGGGCAGACCTCGACGCACTGCATACAGCCCGTGCATTTGTCCGCGTCTACGCGGGCGACGCCGCCGACGACATGGATGGCATCGAATTTGCAGACGGACTCGCAGGTGCCGAAGCCGAGGCAGCCGTTCGGGCAGGCGGAGGGCCCGTCGCCCGTGACAAACATGGCGGAGCGGCAATCGGCGATGCCGTCATAGCGCCCCTTGGGAAGATGGTTCTGCCCACGGCATTTGACCATGGCGACCTTTCGTTCCACCTCGACGCTTTCCACGCCCATAACCTCGGACATTTTCTTTGCAGCCTCCGCGCCGCCTGCGGCACACAGACCGATCTCTGCTTTGCCGTCAATGACCGCCTGCGCGTATGCCTGACAGCCTGCAAAGCCGCAGCCGCCGCAGTTCGCCCCGGGCAGCGCGCTTGTCAGCTTGGGCAGACGCTCGTCTACCTTGACGGCAAAGACCTTGGACGCGACGGCTAAGATGCCGCCGAATACCGCGCCCAGCACGCCGAGCACGGCGATGGCATAGAGTATTTTTTCCATAGCCGTACCTCCTTAAAAGACCTTAAAGCCCGAAAAGCCCATGAACGACAGGGCAAGCAAGCCTGCCGCGATCAGCGCCAGCGGGAAGCCCCTGAACGCCTTGGGGCAGTCGCAGTCCTCCAGCCGTTCGCGGATGGAGGAGAACAGGACGATCGCCAGCGTGAAGCCGATGCCGCCCGTGATGCCGTAGACCACGGACTCTAAGAAGGTGTAGCCGTTCTGGATGTTCAGCAGCGCCACGCCCAGCACGGCGCAGTTGGTCGTGATGAGGGGCAGGTAGATGCCGAGGGACTGGTACAGCGCGGGCAGCGCCTTCTGCAAAAACATCTCGACGAACTGGACGAGGGCGGCGATGACGAGGATGAACACGACCGTCTGCATATACGCAAGACTCAGCGGGACGAGCAGGAACTCGTTGACCGCCCACGTCGCGGCGGAGGCCAGCGCCATGACGAAGATGACGGCAAGGCCCATGCCCAG
>JAQXWB010000008.1 GCA_029225225.1 Bacillota bacterium
GACCAGTGCGCACACTGGTCGTGGCAATCTCAGGCTGTTGGTTTGTACGCACTTGGAAGTTCCTGCACAAGATTGCCACGTCGCTGCGCTCCTCGCAATGACATAATAGGCTGCCCTTTTTTGTCATTGCGAGACCAGTGCGCACACTGGTCGTGGCAATCTCAGGCTGTAGGTTTGTACGCACTTGGAAGTTCCTGCACGAGATTGCCGCGTCGCTGCGCTCCTCGCAATGACACAGCAGGAAGCTTGTACGCAATCTACCGCAGCCGACAATTTACCCATTCACTATTCACTATGAAACAACATTCTGCGGGGTGCCGTTCAGGAATGCGCGGAGGTTTTCCGCCGCGATGTGGTGCAGGCGCAGGCGGGTTTCCTTCGGCGCCCATGCGATATGGGGTGTCAGGTAGCAGTTCGGTGCGGTCAGCAGCGGATTATCGGAAGCGATTGGCTCCTTTGACACGACATCCGCGCCGTAGCCCGCAAGCTTGCCGCTTTTTAGAGCGTCCGCGACCGCCTGTTCGTCGATCAGTCCGCCGCGCGCGGTATTGAGCAAAATTGCGCCGTCCTTCATTTTTGCCAGCGCCGCCGCGTCAAGCATATGCAGATTCTCCGCCGTCTGCGGGCAGTGGAGCGACACGACATCCGAACGGGCAAGCAGCTCGTCCAACGTGACGAATTGCGTGCCCTCCGGCACGGGCTTTTCATGCCTTGCGGTGACCAAAAGCCGCATCCCGAACGCCTGCGCGATGTTGCCGACCGCCTGCCCGATTGCACCGTAGCCGACGATGCCGAGGGTCTTTCCCGCAAGCTCCGTCAAGGGCGCGTTCCAGAAGCAGAAATCCGGGCAGTTCTGCCACTGACCCCCGTGAACCGCCTGCGAATGTTCCCCGACATGCTGCGTCATTTCCAGCAGCAACGCAAAGGTCATCTGCGCCACCGCGCCCGTGGAATAGCCGGGGACGTTGCAGACCGTGACGCCGTGCGCCTTGGCCGCGGCAATGTCCACAATATTATAGCCCGTGGCGAGTACGCCGATCATACGGAGGCTCTTGCATTGCTCGAACACTGCCGCGTCCACCGGCGTCTTATTCAGAAACACGATCTCCGCGTCTCCGATACGCGCGGCGACCTCATCCTTTGCTGTCCGTTCATAGACTGTCAGCTCGCCGAACGCGGCAAGCTCCTCCCAGCTCACATCCCCCGGATTGGAGGCGTAGCCGTCCAAGATCACAATCTTCATCGGCATCACCAGAAATTCTTCGCCGCCTTGCGCTGCACGAAGCAATACCAAACGATGACGGCGACCGGCATCACGATCATGCCGAGGTCGATGAGCCACGAGTCAATGTGCAGCACAAAGGAGTTCAGCGCAAGCAGCCCGCCGAGCAAAATCAGCGCAACACTCAGGATCAGCGCGCGCGGGATGATAAAGTCGATGAACTCGCCCGGGTCAAGACACGCCGCCGGGTCGCAGTTGCCGGGATAGAGAAATTTATTCGGGAAGAGAAGCTGCTCCTTCCGCAGGCGAATGGCGCTGTAAAGCCCATAGATGCCAAAGCCGAAGAGCATAATAAGCATGAGGCTGTCCAGCATATCGATCATGCCGTCCAGTGTACCCCCCTGCTGCGCTGCCGCTTCGGTCGCCTCGGTCAAAAAGATCTTCAGGAAGCTCATAAAAACCGACCTCCGTTGTTCAGAATGGTTTTATTATACCAGTCCCCCGTGACGATTGCAACCGATATCCGCGAAAAATCACCGAAATCCGCTGCGGTGCTTGTAATGGGCGGAAAAATGTGATAAAATATTTTTGATTATGCGCAGTCGGTAGTTCCTACACGCGGCGGAGACATGCCCCCGCCCTACAGGAGGTTTTATTTTATGTTAACTGCTGCCTTCAGGCGAGGGATTACGCCGCCTTAGCGTTCGTTTTGGGAAATAACGACGCAATATTGGGAGGAATTATATATTATGTCAACCTTACAACAGGAGATCAACCGTCGGCGCACCTTTGCGATCATCTCGCACCCGGACGCCGGCAAGACCACGCTGACCGAGAAATTCCTGCTCTACGGCGGAGCCATTGCACAGGCTGGCGCGGTCAAGGGCAAGAAAAATGCCCGCGCCGCCGTCTCGGACTGGATGGAGATCGAAAAGCAGCGCGGTATTTCCGTTACCTCTTCCGTGATGCAGTTCCAATACGAGGGCTACTGCATCAACATTCTCGACACCCCCGGTCACCAAGACTTCTCCGAGGACACCTACCGCACGCTGATGGCGGCGGACTCGGCGGTGATGGTCATTGACGGCAGCAAGGGCGTCGAGGCGCAGACGCGCAAGCTGTTCAAGGTCTGTGCGATGCGGCACATTCCGATCTTTACCTTTATCAACAAAATGGATCGCGAGGCGAAGGATCCCTTTGACCTGCTCGACGAATTGGAGCGGGAGCTGGGCATAGAGACCTACGCCGTGAACTGGCCCATCGGCTGCGGCAAGGAGTTTCAGGGCGTTTACGACCGCCAAAAGAGCCTGATTGACTTCTTCTCCGGCGTCTCGGGCAAGCACCGCGCGGAGAAAATGGAAGTCTCTCTGGACGACCCCAAGGTCGATGAGATGATCGGCGCGGAGCGCGCGCAGCAGCTGAGAGACGACGTCGAGCTTTTGGGCGCGGGCAGAGAATTTGACATGGACGAGGTGCGCAGAGGCGAATTAAGCCCCGTGTTCTTCGGCTCGGCACTGACGAATTTCGGCGTGGAGCCGTTTTTGGAGGCGTTTTTGCGCATGACGCCGCCGCCCCTGTCGAGAGTTGCCGATTGTGGGGAGATTGATGCGTTTTCCCCGGATTTTTCCGCCTTTGTGTTCAAAATTCAGGCGAACATGAACAAGGCACACCGCGACCGTTTGGCGTTTATGCGGATCTGCTCCGGCAAGTATGAACGCGAGGCGGAGGTCTTCCATGTACAGGGCAACAAAAAGCTACGTCTGTCACAGCCGCAGCAGATGATGGCGCAGGAGCGCGAGATCATTGACGAGGCGTATGCGGGCGACATCATCGGCGTGTTTGACCCGGGCATCTTCTCCATCGGCGACACCGTAACCGTGCCGGGCAAAAAGTTCCGCTTTGCTGGCATTCCGACCTTCGCGCCGGAGCACTTTTCCCGCGTCAGCCCGAAGGACACGATGAAGCGCAAGCAATTCGTCAAGGGCACGGAGCAGATTGCGCAGGAGGGCGCCATTCAGATTTTCAAGGTGCCAAATACCGGCATGGAGGAGGTCATCGTCGGCGTCGTCGGCACGCTGCAATTCGATGTGTTCCGCTACCGTATGCTCAGCGAATACGGTGTGGAGCTGCGTATGGAGGGGCTGCCCTATGAGGTTCTGCGGTTTATCAAGGCCTGCCCGTGCGACGAGAAGGACTTGAATCTCTCCTCCGACGCGGAGCTGCTGGAGGACTATCGCGGGCATAAGCTGCTGGTCTTTTCGAGTATGTGGGCGATCGACTTCACCATCCGCCGCAACCCCGGCTTGGAGCTTTCCGAAACATTGGAAGGATAATGCAACGACCCAACCGAGACAAAATCGGTTGGGTCGTTTTTGCAGCGGTTTTTTCATAGGGCAGGGCTTCCTCCGCAGTTGTAGCGCGCGGCATCCTTGACGCGCCTTATGAATCGGCTGCCTACAGGCGCGTCAAGGATGCCGCGCGCTACGGGTACGCTCCTCGCAATGACATGACAGGCTCCCCCACTTGTCATTGCGAAGCCAGTGTGCACACTGGCTGTGGCAATCTCTGACTGTTGGTTTGTACGCACTTGGGAGTTCCTGCATGAGATTGCCGCGTCGCTGCGCTCCTCGCAATGACATAGTGGGGAAGATTGTGCGTAATCCGGCGCTTCCTGCACCGGATTAGGACTGTCCCCGCCCTACAAAGGGTGCTATGCGCAAAAAACCGGCGGCTGATCGCCGCCGGTTTGATTTTCTCAGCGAAAGCGTTCGAAGAATTTTTTGCGTTTGGGCTGGTTGCCCTCGGTGCAGTCTTCGAATTTTTTGAGCAGTTCTTTTTGCTCCTTGGTGAGCTTCGTCGGCGTTTCGACCACCACGGTGACGAATTCGTCGCCCCGTCCCTTGCCGTTCACAAAGGGGATTCCCTTCCCCCGCAGGCGGAAGGTCGTGCCGGTCTGCGTGCCCTCTTCAATCGTATAGCGCACCTTGCCCTCCAGCGTCGGCACCTCAAGCTCCGCGCCGCAGGCTGCCTGCGTGAACGAGATCGGCATCTCGCAATAGATGCTCTGCCCCTGCCGCGTGAAGACGGGATGATTCTTGACGCCGACCGTAACCATCAGGTCGCCGCGGGGTCCGCCGTTTGAGCCGGTGCAGCCCTCGCCGCGCACGCGGAGGGTCTGCCCATTGTCGATGCCGGCGGGAATGCGGAGCTTCGTCTTGAAGCTGCGGCGCACCTTGCCCTTGCCCTTACAGCGCTCGCAGGGCGTGCGGATAATCTTGCCTGTGCCGCGGCATTCGGGGCAGACGCTGTCGGACTGCATGGTCATGCCCATAAAGCTCTGCTGCGTGCGCACCGTACCGCGTCCGTTGCAGCGTGTGCAGGTCTCGGCTTTCGTGCCCGGCGCTGCGCCCGTACCGTTGCAGCGGTCGCAATCCTCGATGCGCGAGGCGGAGACCTCCTTTTCCGTGCCGAAGGCGGCCTCCTCAAAGGTGATCTCAACGCGTGCACTGATGTCCTCGCCGCGCATGGGCGAATTCGCGGTTCTGCGGGAGGTTCTTGCGCCGCCGAAGAAGCTGCCGAAAAGATCGCCCAAGTCGCCGAAATCTCCGAAGTCGCCGAAGGGATTGCCGCCCGCCGCGCCCGCGTTGAAGTTCGGGTCTACACCCGCAAAGCCGAATTGGTCATAGCGCGCGCGTTTGTCGGGGTCGGACAGAACCTCGTTTGCCTCGTTGATCTCCTTAAAGCGCTCCTCCGCGCCCGGCTCGTGGTTGACATCCGGATGGTACTGCGCCGCGAGCTTGCGGTAGGCACGCTTGATATCGGCGTCGGAGGCGTCCTTCGCCACACCGAGCACCTCGTAATAGTCTCTTTTATTTTCGTTTGCCATACGTTCACCCTCTTTTGGGGATAGAAATTTGTTAAGTAACGGTGAATAGTGAATGGTGAATAGTGAAAAGTGAACAGGTGGTTCGTCGTTCCGACCTTTCCCGTTTCCTGCAATTCGGTACGCGGTCGGCAGTTCCTGCACGAGATTGCCACGTCGCTGCGCTCCTCGCAATGACACGGAGGGGCGGCATATACGCATTTTTCATCCGCGCGAAGTGCTCCGACACGATTCACTGTTCACTATTCATTATTCACTATTCACTGAAATTCGTGATGCCTGCATAGGCGCGTCAGGGATGCCGCGCGCTACATATCCTGAATCGGTGCCTGCACGCGGGCGGCTGATAGCCGCCCCTACGAGAGGCTTTAGCGGGCGGAGAGGCTCCGCCCGCTTTGGTTTTTTAATCGTTGACTTCCTCGAAGTCTGCGTCGACTACGCCGTCGTCGTTGCCGCCGTTATTGGGCGCTGCGCCGCCAGTCGGGTTCGCACCGCCGTTCTGCTGGTAGAGCTTCTCGGACACCGCGTAGAACGCTTTCTGCACCGCGTCGGTCGCTGCCTTGATGGCTGCCACGTCGTTGCCCTTATTCTTGGTCTTCAGATCCTCCACTGCGGCTTCGATACTTGCCTTATCGCTTGCGTCGATCTTGTCGCCCATCTCGTTCAGGGTCTTTTCGGTCTGGTAGATCACCTGATCGGCTGCGTTGTGGGTATCGACCTCTTCCTTGCGCGCCTTATCCTCGGCGGCGTACTGCTCGGCTTCCTTGACCGCCTTGTCAATGTCCTCCTTGGACAGGTTGGAGGAAGCGGTGATGGTGATGTTCTGCTCCTTGCCGGTGCCGAGATCCTTTGCCGAGACATTGACAATACCGTTAGCATCGATATCGAAGCTGACCTCGATCTGGGGCACACCTCTGGGGGCGGGAGCGATACCCGTGAGCTGGAACTTGCCGAGGGTCTTATTATAAGCCGCCATCTCGCGCTCGCCTTGCAGAACGTGGATTTCCACGGAGGTCTGCCCGTCTGCGGCGGTGGAGAAGATCTGGCTCTTCTTGGTCGGAATGGTGGTGTTGCGGTCGATCAGACGGGTGAACACGCCGCCCATCGTCTCCAGACCCAGCGACAGCGGGGTGACATCGAGCAGCAGCAGACCCTTGACGTCGCCGCCGAGGACGCCGCCCTGAATCGCCGCGCCGACTGCGACGCACTCGTCGGGGTTGATGCCCTTGAAGCCGTCCTTGCCGGTGATGGTCTTGACCGCGTCCTGCACGGCGGGGATTCTCGAGGAGCCGCCGACAAGGAGCACCTTGCTCAGGTCACTTGCCTTGATGCCCGCATCCGCCATCGCCTGACGCACCGGCGTCATGGTCGCGTCGACCAGATGCGCGGTCAGCTCATTGAACTTCGCGCGGGTGAGGGTCACGTCGAGGTGCTTCGGGCCGGTGGCATCTGCGGTGATATACGGCAGGTTGATCGTGGAGCTGGTCACGCCGGACAGCTCAATCTTTGCCTTCTCCGCCGCTTCCTTCAGGCGCTGCATAGCAACCTTATCGTTCGACAGGTCAATGCCCTCCGCCTTTTTGAACTCCGCGACGAGGTAATCCATGATGCACTTATCGAAATCGTCGCCGCCGAGGTGGGTATTGCCGTTGGTGGCAAGGACTTCCACCACGCCGTCGCCGATGTCGAGGATGGAGACATCAAAGGTGCCGCCGCCGAGGTCATAAACCATGATCTTCTGCTCGGCTTCCTTATCCACGCCGTAAGCCAGCGCTGCTGCGGTCGGCTCGTTGATGATACGCTTGACCTCAAGACCCGCGATCTTGCCGGCGTCCTTGGTTGCCTGACGCTGGGCGTCGTTGAAGTACGCGGGGACGGTGATGACCGCCTCGGTAATGGTCTGACCGAGGAACGCCTCGGCGTCTGCCTTCAGCTTGCGCAGGATCATTGCAGAGATCTCCTGCGGGGTGTATTTCTTGCCGTCGATGTCTACCTTATAATCGGTGCCCATATGGCGCTTGATGGACGCGACGGTACGGTCGGCGTTCGTGACCGCCTGACGCTTTGCGACCTGTCCGACCATGCGCTCGCCGGTCTTGGAGAACGCGACGACGGACGGAGTGGTGCGATTGCCCTCGGCATTCGCAATGACAACAGGCTCGCCGCCTTCCATAACGGCGACGCAAGAGTTGGTTGTACCAAGATCAATACCAATGATTTTTCCCATGATGAAATCCTCCTATATCAAAAGTTAATATTTTACAAATGTTTGTTTTGGCTGTTTGCTGTCAATCCCTGTCATTGCGAGCCGAGGAACGAGGCGTGGCAATCTCCGGCTGTAGGTTTGTACGCGCTTGGTAGTTCCTGCACGGGATTGCCGCGTCGCTGCGCTCCTCGCAATGACATAATAGGCTGCCCTTTTTTGTCATTGCGAAACCAGTGCGCACACTGGTCGTGGCAATCTCAGGTTGTAGGTTTGTACGCACTTGGTAGTTCCTGCACGAGATTGCCGCGTCGCTGCGCTCCTCGCAATGACAAAATCGGAGCGTTTGCCATTAGTTGGCGACTTTGACCATTGCAAAGCGGATGACCTTTTCGCCCATGACAAAGCCGGTTTGGAAGACCTCCGCAATGACGTTTTCTCCGAGGCTCTCGTCCTCGATATGCATGACCGCGTTATGGCGCTGCGGGTCGAACGCTTCACCGGCTTCTCCGAAGGCGTTGATGCCGATGCCGTTCAGAATTTTGACCAGCTCGTTCATCGTCATCTCGACGCCTTTTTTATATGCTTCGTCCGCCGTCTCGTTGTTGAGCGCTCGCGCTAAGTTATCGTAAACGGAGAGGAACTTCTTTGCGGTGTCCGCGACGGCGTCCTGATAGATGCCGTCCTTCTCCCGCTGCGTGCGCTTGCGGAAGTTATCATATTCCGCCGCCAAGCGCAGATACTGTTCATGCTCCTTTGCCTGCGCCTCCTTCGCCTTTTCCAGCTCGGTCGGCTCGGCTTTTTTCTTTTTCTCTGCCTTTTCCGCCTTCTCGGACTTCTCCGGCGCGTTTTCCTGTTTGTCCGTCTGCGCGGCAGGCTCGGTATGTTCTGCGGCTTCCTTTACGGTCGGTTCTGTCTTTTCCGCCGTTTCGGGCTGCTTTTCTTCTTTCATCTTAGACAATCTTTATTCCTCCTTCTTCGCCTCGGGCAGCTCGGACTTTCCGAACATCCGTCCCAGCCCCTCGGCAAAGTAGCTTAATCTCGCGGTGATCTGCGCGTAATCCATACGCTGCGGGCCGACCACGCCGATCATGCCCTGCATCCCGTCGCCAATGTCGAAGCGCGTCATCACGACGGAGGTATCCTTCAGCTCCTGCGCGACATTTTCCGGTCCCACAAGGATCTGAACGGGACTGTTGTCATTCAGCTTGGCGGGCAGATTGGAAATCGTCTCCTCGTCCAGCGCGCCAAGCACCTCCTGCGCCTTCGCAAGGTCTTGGTACTCGGGCTGACCCAGCAAGCGGTTCTGCCCCGTCACATAAACCTCGCCCCGGCGGCAATCCTCCAACAGATGCGTCGTGAAATCCACGATGATCGGCACCAGCCCCGACGCCGCGCCCGCGCTTCTGCTCACGCGATCCAAGGTTTCCGGCGTGAACTGCTCCACGGGAAGCTCCGTCAGACTCGCGTTCAGCACGGCGGACAGGAGCTTTAAGTCCTGCTCCGTCACGCTCAGCGGCAGCTTGATGAGCTTATTGCGCACCGTCTCATCTGTCATCATCACGACCAAGATGAAGCTGCCCCGGTCGGCGGGCAGAATCTCAAAGCGCCGCACCATCACGCTCTGGGTATGGGCGGTCATGGCGTAGGCGGGAAGATTCGTAAGCTGGGAGACAAGCTTTCCGACCTTGCTCATCGCCTTGTCGAATTCCTGCATCCGCAGCTCCATCGCCTGATTGATCGACTGCGTCTCGTCTACCGACAGGCGGTAGTCCTGCATCAGGCGGTCAATGTAAAACCGATATCCCGCAGGGCTGGGCACGCGCCCCGCCGAGGTGTGCGGCTGCTCCAAAAAGCCCATGCTCGTCAGCTCCGCCATCTCGTTGCGGATCGTCGCGGAGGAGAAGTCCATGTCCGGCAGCGCGGCAATGGTCTTTGACCCGACCGGCTCGGCACTGCGGATATAAAGATCGACAATCGCTTTTAAGATCTTCTGTTTTCGCTCGGACAGCTCCATCCCTTTGACCTCCCTGCGTTTGATCTGTTAGCACTCCGTCTTCCTGAGTGCTAAGCTAACTATACAACCCGAAATTTGGTTTGTCAATAGCCGAAATGAAATATTTTGTGAATTATTTGTGACCGGCGTTTCCTTTTTGCGTAGGGGCGGCTATCAGCCGCCCGCGTGCAGGAAGCAGCGGCTGCGTACAAGTCTGTGCCGGCGGGCGGATGATATCCGCCCCTACAGAGGGGAGGGGCGGTTTTTGCGATTTGCCTCTTTTCAAGGGAGAAAGTCTATGGTATAATATTAAGTATATGATTCGCAAAGGAGCCGTTCTCTATGCACCAGCCGAAGGAAAACGGTCTGTCCCTGCACGGGCATGACCATGAACACGAGCATTCGCACCCGCATGTACATGCCAACAAAAAGGCGGTCGCCAACCGTCTCGCCCGCGCCATCGGGCATTTGGACAAGGTCAAGCGCATGGTCGAGGAGGACTGCGACTGCTCCGAGGTGCTCATCCAGCTCGCCGCCGTCCGCGCCGCCATTGACAACGCCGGAAAAGAGATTTTGAAAGAGCATATCACACATTGCATCGTGGACGCCGTCGAAGAAGGCGACGACACCGCCATTTATGACCTCTGCGACGCAATTGACAAGTTTATGAAGTAAGGTGAAGCCCATGACCGACTTGCAGCACATCCGTAATTTTTCCATCATCGCCCACATCGACCACGGAAAGTCCACCCTTGCCGACCGTCTGCTGGAGGAATGCCACACGATTGACAAGCGCGAGATGGAAAATCAAATTTTAGATTCCATGGACTTGGAGCGCGAGCGCGGCATCACGATCAAAGCCCGCGCCGTCAAGCTCAACTATACCGCCGACGACGGCGAGACTTATACCCTCAACCTCATCGACACCCCGGGTCATGTGGACTTCAACTACGAAGTCTCCCGCTCTCTTGCGGCGTGCGAGGGCGCGGTGCTGGTCGTGGACGCGTCGCAGGGCATTGAGGCACAGACCCTTGCCAACACCTACCTCGCCGTGGACGCGGGGCTGGAGGTCGTACCCGTGATCAACAAGATCGACCTGCCCGCTGCCCGCCCGCAGGAGGTCAAGCAGGAGATCGAGGAGGTCATCGGGCTGCCCGCGATGGACGCGCCCGAAATCTCTGCGAAAAACGGCATCAACATTCACGCTGTCTTGGAGGAGATCGTGAACGGCATTCCCGCGCCGGTCGGCGACCGTGAGGCTCCGGTGCAGGCATTGATCTTCGACAGCCAATACGACTCCTATCGCGGCGTTATCGTCTATCTTCGCGTGAAGAACGGCATTCTGCGCCCCGGCATGGACATCCGCATGATGGCGACGGGTGCGGAATACAAGATCGTCGAGGTCGGCACCCTCCACCCGACGGGTATGACCCCCACCGACAGCCTCGGCGCGGGTGAGGTCGGCTATCTGACCGCCTCGATCAAGACCGTCGCGGACACCCGCGTGGGCGACACCATTACGGAAGCAACGCGCCCGTGCGCGGAGCCTCTGCCGGGCTATCAATCTGTGCAGCCGATGGTCTATTCCGGCGTCTACCCCGCCGACGGCAGCAAATACGGCGACCTGCGCGACGCGCTGGAAAAGCTAAAGCTCAACGACGCCTCCATGTCCTACACGCAGGAAAACTCCATCGCCCTCGGCTTCGGCTTCCGCTGCGGCTTCTTGGGACTGCTGCACATGGAGATCATCATGGAGCGTTTGGAGCGGGAATATAATCTCGACCTCATCACCACCGCGCCGAACGTCGTCTACCGCGTGACGAAGACCAACGGCGAAGTCGTGGAAATCTACACGCCGCTGAACTACCCCGATCCCGCCGAAATTCAGCTCAGTGAGGAGCCGTTCGTCAAGGCGAGCATCATCACGCCGCCCGAGTACGTCGGCAACATCATGGATTTGTGCCAGCAGCGGCGCGGCGAATACAGAGACATGACCTACCTCGACAAGAGCCGCGTGGAGCTGCGCTATTTCATGCCGCTCAACGAGATCATCTATGACTTTTTTGACGCGCTCAAGTCCCGCACGCGCGGCTACGGCTCGCTTGACTACGAGCTGGACGGCTACCGTCCGTCGCGTTTGGTCAAGCTGGACATCCTCTTAAACGGCGAAATCGTGGACGCGCTCTCCTTCATTCTGTTCGCAGACAACGCCTACGCGCGCGCGAGAAAGATCTGCGAAAAGCTGAAGGAGAACATTCCGCGGCAGATGTTCGAAATCCCCGTGCAGGCGGCGGTGGGCGGCAAGATCATTGCCCGCGAGACGATCAAGGCACTGCGCAAGGACGTCCTTGCCAAGTGCTACGGCGGCGACATCACGCGTAAGAAGAAGCTCCTTGAAAAGCAGAAGGAGGGCAAGAAGCGCATGCGCACCTTCGGCACGGTTTCCGTCCCGTCGGAGGCGTTTATGGCGGTTCTGAAAATGGACGAATGAAAACAGTCACGATCTATACCGACGGCGCGTGCTCCGGCAATCCGGGCCCGGGCGGCTGGGGCGCCATTTTGGAGTGGAACGGCGTGGAGAAGGAGCTGTCCGGCGGCGAAACGCAGACGACCAACAACCGCATGGAGCTGACGGGCGTGATCTCCGCCCTCGGCAAGCTCAAGGAGCCGTGCCGTGTGGAGCTTTACACGGACTCGAAGTATGTCTGCGACGCCGTCACGAAGCGCTGGGTTTACGGCTGGAAAGCAAAGGGCTGGGTCAAGGCGGACAAGAAGCCGGCGCTGAACGTCGATCTCTGGGAGCAGCTTTTGCCGCTGCTGGAATACCACGACGTGCATTGGCACTGGGTCAAGGGGCACGCCGAAAACGCCAAAAACAACCGCTGCGACGCCCTCGCCGTGGCGCAGAGCAGGAAATTTGCGACTTTGTAGACATGCCGCTCTTATTTGTGGTGTGAATGCCTGCACGAGATTGCCACGACCAGTGTGCGCACTGGTCTCGCAATGACAAATGGGGTAGCGTATTATGTCATTGCGAGGAGCGCAGCGACGTGGCAATCTCGTGTGGAAACTACCGATTATCAATTCGAAACGGGTGATATCATGTTTTATCTTCTTCTCGTTCTCCTCGCGGGGGGGATCGTTGCGCTGGATCAGTGGACGAAGGCGCTCACCGTCGCGGCGGACAAGGCGGGTTCTCTGCCGACAGACAGCTTCCTCGGCATCTTCCACATCACGCATACGCAGAACACGGGCGGCGCATGGGGTATGCTCGCCGGACAAATGTGGCTGTTCGTTCTTGTGATGGTTCTCTTTTTGGCGCTCCTCGTTGTGATGATTTGGAAAAAATGGGTCACGAAGAAATTCGAATGGGTCTGCCTCGCGGCAATCGCGGGCGGCGGCATCGGCAATATGATTGACCGCCTTTGGCACGGCTATGTCACGGATATGATATGCTTCGATTTCATTGACTTCCCGATCTTCAATGTCGCTGACTGCTTCATCACCTGCGGCTGCTTTGCGCTGATGCTCTACATTATCTTCTTCGACCGTGAAAAGAAGCCGAAGAAGTCCGAACAAACGGAAAACGAACCCTAAGGGAAACCGGAGGTGCGACCTGCATCTCCGGTTTATATCAAAGCGTGGTATGATAGTGAGGTAAGCGTATGGAACTGGTTGCGCAGAATGCAGGAGAGCGCGTCGATATTTTTTTGGCACGGGAGGCTTCCGGGCTGACGCGCAGCGCCGTGCAGAGGCTTTTGGAGCAAGGTTTTGTCACGCTGCGCGGCGTGCCGGTGAAGAAGAACGCCAAGACGGAGGCGGGCGCGGTCTATTGCGTCACGGTGCCGGAGGTGCGCGAGGTCGAGATTGCCGCGCAGGAGCTTCCGCTGGACATCGTCTTTGAGGACGCAGACGTTCTCGTCATCAACAAGCCAAAGAATATGGTCGTCCACCCTGCGGCGGGGCATTCGGACGGGACGCTCGTCAACGCCCTGCTGCATCACTGCGGCGATTCCCTCTCGGGCATCAACGGCGAAAAGCGCCCCGGCATCGTCCACCGCATCGACAAGGACACGACGGGACTGCTCATCGTCGCAAAGAACGACTATGCCCATCAGGCGCTCGCCGAACAGCTCAAGGATCATACCCTGCGGCGCACCTACGAATGCCTTGTCCACGGCGGCTTCAAGGAGGACAGCGGCACCGTAAGCGCCCCCATCGGGCGGCATCCGACCGACCGCAAAAAAATGGCAGTCGTGCAGCGAAACGGGCGCGAGGCGGTGACGCATTGGGAGGTCATCGCGCGCTACGGGCAGTACACGCATTTGCGCTGCAGATTGGAAACGGGCAGAACGCACCAGATCCGCGTCCATATGGCGTATCTCAACCACCCGATTGTCGGCGATCCCGTCTACGGCAGCGGCAGAGCGGAGCTGGGGCTGACCACACAATGCCTGCACGCGCAGGCGCTGACCTTCGTCCACCCGCGCACGGGCAGGGAGGTCACCGTCACCTGTCCCCTGCCGGATGATTTTCGGGACACCCTGCTGAAATTGCAGCGCATGGGATGATTTATTCGCACACAAAGTACGCACAGGGAAGTGAAAAAGATTGCCACGTCGCTGCGCTCCTCGCAATGACAAATTAGGGCAGCTTTCTGTGTCATTGCAATGAAGCTCCCTGTAGGGCGGGGACATGTCCCCAACGGTGCAGGAGCTACCAAATGTGTACAATCTCGTGCATGCATACTGTCTGCCGCTTCGCGGTCGGCGGGGGGGGACGTTTGCGAGCGCCGCCTGCGGCGGGAGAAGCGAGCGAACATGTCCCCGGCCTACACATAAACACAGCGCCTCTCCGCATAAGAGAGGCGCTGTGTTTATGTGTTTTCTAATTTTCTGACATTTTTCATGAAGTACAGCGCGGTTGTGGCAACCATCATCAAAATGCCGGAGGCGATAATGACAATCGCCGCACCGCGTCCGACGCTGAGCTTCAGGACATCGGCGGCACCGTCCGCCAGCAGACCCGAGATTCCGTAAGCCGCCACATAGCCGATCTGCGTAAACAGTCCGATCAATCCCCATGCGCGCCCTTGCAGCGCAGGCGGGATATTGGTGCGGAGCAGATAATCAAAGCTTCCGTTCGCAAAGGGCAGCATGGCAAAAAACAGGAAGCCGAACACACAGATCATCAAAATGCTTTCCTTCATGCCAAACAGGATCATACAAGCGCCTGCCATAAACAGAGACAGGCACAGGGTCCGCACAAAATGCTTTTTGATTCCGAAAATACCCACGATCAGGCTGGACACGAGCATTCCTGTGGCGCAAACCGTCTCCGCAATGCCGAGGGTGGTGCTGCTCGCAAAGCTCAGGATCATCGGCTCCGAGAGAATTTGGACGCTCCCCAAGGCAAAGGTCATAAAGAAGGTCATCACGATCAGGGAAATCGCTCCGCTCTGCTTGCGAATGACGTTCCAGCCGTCCTTGACATCCGCGAAAAAGGAATGCGGTTCTGCGGTTTGGTTGCTTTGCAGCCCTTTTCTCACGATCCCGGTCACCGTCACCGTAAAGAAGAAGGTGGAAATGTCGATGATCAGCAGCAGCCGGATATCCGACACGGCGAGCAGCACACCCGCCAACGCAGGCGCGATCAGGTATCTTGAGCTGCCTGCCAATGCGATCAGTCCGCTTGCTTTCGTATATTCCTCTTTTGTCAAAAGATCGGTTACGGTGGCTTTATACGCCGGATCCAGCAGCGCGGAGAACATCGAGCTGATCGTAACGCCCACGCAGATTTGCCACAAGGCAGCCTCGCCGTGCATCATACAAATTAAAATATAGATCAAGCCGATTGCCGAACAGCCGTCGCCGAGCATCATCATCAATCTGCGGTCAAAGCGATCCGCCAACACACCCGCAGGCACACCGAGCACCAGCGCGGGGAGAAACGCCAGCAGCGTCACCAGCGCGGTGCTTGCGGCGCTGCCGGTCTGCTGAAAAACATATACGCTGAGTCCGAAGCTCGAAAGTCCGCCGCCGATTGCCGAGACAAGTTCCCCCGACCAGAGGAGCAAAAATTTTTTATATCCCTTTGACAGCTTCATTGCATCACTTTCCTTTCCGATTCGACACCGCAAAGCAGCCCGTTTTGTTACAAGAAATGATGCTATTATACCCGCCTTTGGCGCAGGAGTCAATAGGCAGAAAGGCTGAGAGGTAAGGACGGGCTAAGAGGGAAAGGGGAACGAGCGCATCGTGAGTATGAAAAAGTCTCAAGGTCACCCTTCCTTGTCATTGCGAGCCGAGGAACGAGGCGTGGCAATCCCGTGCAGGAATGATCGGCTGCGTACAAACTTAAAACTGCATTGATTGCCACGTCGCTGCGCTCCTCGCAATGACAAATAGGATCGTCCTTTTGTGTCAACGAACCTGCCCCTTGGATTCACGAATAAGAATTGTGACAAAGGGTACGCCGCAGACTGAAGTGCGCTTCGCACGGATTTTCATCCGTTGGGCAGGGAGAAACTCGGGTTCTTGACGGGCGGGGGAAGCTGTGATATGATGGGGAAAATCAAGCGGCAGGATCGGATCGCAGCAAGGAGGGAATCGCTTGACCTTTTACAAATATTGCGGCGCAGGCAACGACTTTGTTCTGCTCGAAAATTTTGACCGCGCAATTCCGGAAACCGACTACCCCAAGCTGGCAAAGCAGCTTTGCAGGAGAAAATTTTCCGTCGGTGCGGACGGGCTGATGATCCTTGAAGCACCTGAACGGGGCGGCGACTGCAAAATGCGCTTTTACAACAACGACGGCTCGACCGCCGAGATGTGCGGCAACGGCGCGCGCTGCATCTGCCGCCACTGCCATGACCGAGGTCTGTCCGGCGAGGTGCAGCGCATCGAGACACCTGCCGGAATGGTCGTCGGCATGCGTATCAGCGAAAGCCAATACCGCATTCGTTTGAATGCGCCGAGCGTCGTCAAATTACAAACCGTGATCGGCGGGTATGTCTGCGATTACCTTGAATTGGGCGAACCCGGCATCCCGCATCTGGTGATTTCCGCTAATTTGAGCGAAAATCGAGCGAATTTGCGCGAATTTGCGCGTTCCTTGCGCCATGCGGAAGAGTTGCCGCGGGGTGCGAATGTAAATCTGTACGAGCAGCTCGGCGAAGGGGCGGTACGGCTTCTGACCTTCGAGCGCGGCGTTGAGGATTTTACCCTCGCCTGCGGCACGGGCACGGGGGCAACGGCGGCGGCTCTGACGCTGCGGGGCTTGGTCAGCGGCGAACACGTCCGCGTCGAATGCGAGGGCGGCACGCTGTTTGTCGATGTCACAGCGGGGGCAGACGCGACGCAGATTCACCTCACCGGCGACGCCGTATGCGTTTTTACAGGAACGCTTGCATAACGGTATACCCTTGTAGGACGGGGACATGTTCCCGCCTTCCGCGTAAGCGGCGGGCGGTACGGGCGAATAGGTTTGTACGCGGTCGGAAGTTCCTGCACCTCCGGGGACATGTCCCCGCCCTACGATAAAAAACACGGCGCGGAGGTGTTCCGCGTCGTGTTTTTTATTGATTTCAGCGTTCGTAGAGTTGAGTCAGGCGGCGAATTTGGGCGGCAAGCTCAGGGGTGCAGGCGTCTTTTTCAACGCGCCAGCTCCAGTTATCGGTGCTGAGCGTGCCGGGGAGGTTCATTCTTGCCTCCGCGCCCAGTGCAAGGTAGTCCTGCATCTGCGCGATAAAGGTATCCGCAACACTTGCCATGCCCCAGCGCAGGATGCCCATGCGGCACGCCTCGCGGGAGTCCACGCCGAGATATTCCATGACATAGGAGATTGTCTCGTCCGACTGCCCCTCCAGCCATTGCACCAGCGTCTCATTATCATGCGTGCCGCTGTAGCAAATGCAGTTGCGCTCATACCGGTGCGGGAGGTAATTGGTCGGCTCACGCGGATCGAAGGCGAATTCCAACACCTTCATGCCGGGGTAGCCGGAATCCCGCTGCAAACGGATCACGTCCTCCGTCAGGAAGCCTAAATCCTCCGCGATCAGGCGGAGCTGCGGGAACGCCCCATGGAGCGCATGGATAAAATCGTGATCCGGCCCCTTGACCCAATGCCCGTTCCGTGCGGTGGTATCTCCGTAGGGGATGAACCAATAGCTTTCCAGTCCGCGGAAATGGTCGATACGGATGACGTCAAAGAGTCTCGAAGCGGCGGCAATGCGGCGCTTCCACCACGCAAAGCCGTCCTGCCGCATTCTGTCCCAGTCATAGAGCGGGTTGCCCCAGAGCTGACCATCTGCGGAGAAGTAATCCGGCGGGCAGCCGGCGACGCCGATGGGTGTGCCGTCCGGATCGAGCTGGAACAGTTCGGGGTTCGCCCAGACATCGCAGGAATCATAGGGAACATAAATGGGCAGGTCGCCGATGATTTGAATGCCTAAGCCGTGAACATAGTCCCGCAGCGCGTCCCACTGGCGGAAGAAGAGGAATTGCAGGAAGATGAAGAAATTCATATCCTCCGCAAGGACGGTTGCGTAGGTATCCGCAGCACCCGGGTGACGCAGGCGAATCTCCTCGGGCCAAGTCTCCCACGACGCCATGCCGCGGCTGCGCTTGACCGCCATGAACAGGGCATAGTCCTCCAACCACGGGTTTTCTTCACGGAAGCGGCGAATCTCCTCTGCGTAACGATCTCTGCCGCGCTCATAGGCACGATAAAGCAGGTCATAGCGGACACCGAACTGGAAGCCGTAATCCACGCGCTTTTCGTGCGCGCTCCAGTCGATCGCATCGACCTCCTCCTGCAAAAGCAGTCCGTCCGCAATGAGGGTATCCAGGTCAATAAAGTAAGGATTTCCCGCGCAGGTGCTGAACGACTGATAGGGACTGTCACCGTAGCTGGTGGGGCCGATGGGCAGAATCTGCCAGTAACGCTGTCCTGCCGCATGGAGGAAATCCGCGAATTCATACGCCGCCTTGCCCAAGGTACCGATGCCGTAGGGCGAGGGCAGCGAGGAAATGTGCATTAAAATGCCGCTTGCTCTCATTTGTGTATGTCAATCCTTCCGGGAAATTTCGTGTTGATGGTGGTTTCTTGAAACCTCTGTAGGGCGGGGCGTTGTCTGCCGCTCTGAGGTTATTCACTATTCACTGAACCCCTGCGCAGGCGCGTCAGGGATGCTGCGCGCTACAGGCTCGATTGGGAGTTCCTGCACGCTCGCGGCTGACAGCCGCAGCTACGAGGAGGCGGTGAGGCGCGTGACGCTGTCTTGGACGGCAAGCTCGAAGGGAACCTTTTCGTGCCGCGCGGGGCTCTTCTTCTCGAGCGCTTGCAGCAGAAGCTCCACACCGCGCCGCGCAAGCTGTTCAGCGTCCTGCCGGATGGTGGTGAGCTTCGGGAAATAATACTCTCCAAGCGCCAGTCCGTCAAAGCCGATGACGGAGATATCCTCCGGCACGCGCAGACCGCTGTCCCGCAGCGCACGCATCGCGCCGATTGCCATCACATCCGACATGGCAAAGATCGCCGTCAGCTCCTGCGCGCCCACCAATCGCTGCGCGGCGGCATAGCCGTCGGCAAAGGAATAGCGCGCGGTGGCGCACTGCGTCTCGGAGAGCGTCATACCGTGCGCGGCAAAGGCGCGGCGGCAACCCTCATAGCGCAGCCAGCTTAAGCCGGAATAGATCAGATCGCCGTTGATAATGCCGATCCTGCGGTGACCCTGCGCGAACAGGTACTCCACGGCGCACTGCGCGGCGGCAATATCGTCCGTCGTGACAGAGGAGAGATTGCGGAAGCCTAACGCGGAGGCATCCGAGGTCAGCAGGACACTCGGCACGCGAATGCCGCCGAAGCTCTGCGCAAAAAGCTGCGTATCGCCGCCGAGGAAGAGAATGCCCAGCGGTTTTTTCTCCCTACAGCAGCGCAGCGCGTGCTGCACGGCGTCGTCGCTCTCATCGACATAATCCACCGTCAGCGGATATTGCGTTTCCGCGAGCAAACGCTGAATATGCTCGATCATGTGGGCGAATAATTCGTTCTGCCGACCCGTGACGACGGCTAAAATGCCGTCGCCATGGGTCTGGCGCAATTGCTTTGCGTTGGCATTGAGCTGAAATCCGCTTTTCTCGACATAGGCAAGGATCGTCTGCTTTGCGCGCTCACTGACATTCGGCTGCCCGTTCAAGACGCGCGAGATCGTGCCGACGGAATAGCCCGTCTCCTTCGCAAGGTCTTTGATGGTCATAGATCAGCCCTTGACGGCGCCTGCCGCGACACCCTTAATGATGTGCTTCTGGCAGAACAGGTAGACAATGATGATCGGCAGGAGGCTGAACATCATAACCGCCATCGTCGCGCCGAGGTCAACCGAACCGTAGCTGCCTTGCAGATACTGGACATGGATGGGGATGGTCTTATACTTATTGATGTCGAGAACGAGGGTCGGGAGCAGATAGTCGTTCCACACCCACATGACTTCAAGGATGCCCACCGAGATCAGCGTCGGCTTGAGCATCGGCAGGACAACCATGAAGAAGGTACGGATGGGCCCGCACCCGTCGATGGCTGCCGCCTCCTCGATCTCAAGGGGCAGGCTCTTGACGAAGCCCGTAAACATAAAGACCGCAAGACCCGCGCCAAAGCCGAGGTAGATGATGGGAATCGTCCAAGGCGTGTTCAGACGCAGATCGGTCGCCACGGTAACCAGAGGGAACATGACCATCTGGAACGGGACGATCATGGAAAAGACGCACGCGAAGTAGAAGATCTTCGTAAAGCGGCTGCCCACGCGGGAGATGTACCAAGCGCTCATAGAGGTGCACAGCAAAATCAGGAACGCGGATATCAGCGTGATCACAAGGCTGTACAGCAGGGACTTATAGAAGGGATAGTTACCGAAGGTCGCGCCCTTGATATAGTTGTCCAGACCGACGAAGGTTTCGCCGTTGGGCAGGGCAAAGGTATCGGTATTGATGGCGCTGTTGAGCTTAAAGGAGTTGATCAACACAAGGATGATCGGCAGGATATAGCCCACACAGACAATCGCAAAGAGGATCGTCAAGATCGTGCTGCCGACCTTGCTCTTCTTTTTTACCTTAACTGCGCCGTTCGGCGTCGTAAGCTGCTGACTGGTCATCATTGCTGCACCTCCTTCTTTCTGGTCGCGCGGAGCTGGATCAGCGCAAGGACTGCGACGATGATAAAGAAGACCACCGCCTCCGCCTGCGCGGTGCCTTTCCACTTGTTGTTGATGTTGTTGGTATTATAGATGTGCAGAGCAAGCATCTCCGTTTGCAGGATCCGCGTGCCGGGGAGCTTCGGAGAGCCGCCGGTGAGCGCGAAGTTCTGGTCGAAGAGCTTAAAGGAGTTCGTCAGGGTCAGGAACATGCAGATCGTGATGGACGGCATGACGTTCGGAATCGTGACGCGCCAAAGCGTCTGCCAGCGGTTCGCGCCGTCGATCTTCGCCGCCTCAAGCATGTCCTCGGGGACAGCTTGCAGACCCGCGATGTAGATAATCATGATATAGCCGATCTGCTGCCATGCGACCAGCACAACCAGCGTCCAGAAGCCGATGTTGGCATTGGTCATATAGCTCGAACCGAGGACGGCGTCGAAGATCAGCTTCCAAATATACGCAAGGACAATGCCGCCGATGAGGTTCGGCATGAAGAAGATCGTGCGGAAGATGTTGGAGCCTTTGAGCTTCTGCGTCAGCGCATAGGCCAGCGCAAAGGCAAATACATTGATCAGAATAATGGAGACAACCGCATAAATGGCGGTAAACCCGAAGGCGTACCGGAAGCCCTCATCTTGGAACGCCTTGATGTAGTTAGCGAAGCCGTTCCATGTGAAGTCAATCGGCGAGGAGAAGCTGCTGAAGGAGCGGTAAATACCGAGCAGGAACGGCCAAAGAAAGCCGATAAAGAACGCAGCAAGCGTCGGGAGGATGAACAGCGGGAAGCTCCGCTGCATCGGTCTGCGGAGCAGCTTACTGCTGTGCGCCGCCGGATCAACCTTGGGGGCGAACGTCAGCATTTGACCGCGGCGCTTATAATAATAGACAAAGATCGGCGCGGCAATCAGCACAAGAAACGCAACTCCGCCAATCACGGCGGCAAGCCAACTGACTGCGGGTGCCTTTGCCCACTCGGCGGCGCCGTAGCCGTCGGTCAGGAGATTTGCGTGCATCACGCGGAGCTGATCCAGCGGGTACAGCCCGAGCCACTTGGCACGCAGGCAGCCGCAGACCATCGCGGTGAAAATCGTGTCCATGACGAGCATGGTGACATTTGCGTTAAAGCCGCTCCGCTTTTTGAGCTTTCTCGCAGTCACAAGTGCCGTGATCGCGCAGAAAAGTCCAAACAGTGTGGGAATGATGATGGTCAGGGCAGCCTGATTCTCAAGCTTTGCAAAATTGAACAGCAACGCGATGCCGAACACAAAGCCGAGGAGTCCGAGGATGCCGCGGACAATCAGCCATACGGTATAAACAGAATGGAACCGGAAGGAAAGCGGAGTTTTCTCAAGCAAAACGGTCTCTCCGTTCTGCATATTTTTTTTCATCTACCATTGCCTCCTTTTCATTTTTTATAGATTAGAATGCCACAGGTCGGCAGGGGCATACCCCCGTCCTGCAACGAAAGCAAGACATTGCAGGGCGAAGGTACGCCTCCGCCGGCACAAGGGGGCGCTGAAAGAAATCAGGGCGGGCATTTGCCCGCCCCTTAGTTCGCAGTATTCCGTTCGGTGAAAAATCAGCCGTTCTGGAGCTCCCATTCGGTTGCCCAGCCATCGACGAACGCGGTGACGACATCGTCCCAAGAACCGCCCGCGGTGGAGTAAGCCATGAGCGCGTCAACAACGCCCTGTCTCCAAGAGTCAACGTTCGGGGTGTAGTTGAATGCCCAAGCGACATTGTACTTGCCCTCAGCAAACAGCGCATTCGCAGCGTTGAAGAAGACGTTCTCGGATTCCTTCGCATTCTTGAAGGGGATCGGGCCAAACTGCTCGGCCATCATCTTGGTGCCCTCATCAGAGGTGACAACCCAGTACAGGAAGTCGAGGGTAGCCTGCTGATCCTCAGCGGAAGCCTTGGCGTTGACTGCCCAGCAGTTCTCGGTGCCGCAGCACAGAGCGGAGTTCTCTTCGCCTTCCACGCCGCAGTAGATGGGGATCATGGTGAGGTCTTCGGGGTTCATGAAGAACGCCTTGGTCTCGTCGTTGACGAGGTTGTTGTATTCCCAAGTGCCGTTCTGGAAGAAGACAGCCTTGCCGGTGCCGAATTCAGCCTCGGACTCGTCGCCGGTCTTCGGGCCGATCTCGGCGGGAGCGCAGGTGGAGTTGTTGATGTACAGATCCCAGATTGCCTTGAAGTTGTCAAGGTAATCGGAGGTGATGGTAGCGGAATCAGCGCCGACGCCCTGATAGTACAGAGGCATATTGGCGAGGTGGCCGGAGAAGCGCCAAGAAGAGGAGCCGTCCAGACCGGCGGAGGAGAATGCGGAGAAGCCCAGCTCCTCGGAGCGAGCGGTGATGTCCTCAGCGACAGCCTTCAGAGAAGCGAAGTCGGTAATGTCGGCAACCGTGTAGCCGGCATCAGCCAGCAGAGCGGTGTTGACGATGATGCCGTAAGCCTCATAGCAGTAGCCTGCGCAGTAGGTGACGCCGTCCTTCTTCAGGTTGAAGTCCTCGGTGGTCATCTCGTTCAGGAACGCGGTGCCGTCGAGCGGGAGGCAATAGTCCTGCCAAGTTTCCAGACCGGCGAGGTTGCCGCACTGGAACAGGGTGGGAGCGGTGTCCTTGGACATTTCGGCGGTCAGGGTCTCGGAGTACTTGCCGGAAGCGGCAGTGACGACCTTGACGGGCACGCCGGTCTGTGCGGTGTAGGTAGCTGCGAGCTCCTGCCAAGCGGCATCGGCTTCGGGCTTGAAGTTCAGGTAATAGACGGAGCCGGTAGCTGCAGTCTGTTCGCCGCCTTCGGTGGTGGGAGCTGCTTCGGTGGTGGGAGCAGCTTCGGTGGTGGGAGCTTCTGTCGTCGGGGTCTCGCCGTCACCGGCGCAGCCGGCAAACAGGCAAGCGACCATCGCAAGGGACAGAAGCAAAGCGATGAGTTTCTTCATTTTCATTCCTCCATAAAATTTCATCGTGAAACGATTATTTTTTGAAATTGGAAACGATTCCAATTTCATCTGAATTCAGTATAACCTGTTTCATTTCATTTTGCAATCCTTTTCTGAACCAAAAATAAAGTTTTCACATTTTATATAATTTTGTTGATTGGAATTTGTGCATTTTCACAATTTTTTGAAACCTCTGCACAAGTCTGCTGCGGCGGTTGGCGGGAACTTTTACCGCAAAGCGGCACGGACTGACCCGCAGGCGGCGGAAAAGGATTGACGCGGCGCGGGAAATCGTCTATCATGAAGGAAAACAGGAGGTGGGCGCATGACGGACGAGGAATACATGGCGCAGGCGCTGGAGCTGGCGCGTGAGGCGGCGGCAGAGGGCGAGGTGCCGGTCGGCTGTATCATTACCGACGGGGATCGGATCGTCGGGCGGGGCAGGAATCGGCGCGAGACGGCAAAAAACGCCCTTTCGCACGCCGAGCTTGAGGCTATCGACGAGGCTTGCCGCAC
This sequence comes from Bacillota bacterium, assembly GCA_029225225.1. Lineage (GTDB taxonomy): Bacteria > Bacillota > Clostridia > Oscillospirales > Oscillospiraceae > JAZOXB01. The sequence goes on from JAQXWB010000008.1 coordinate 23,956, forward strand.
GCTGGGGGGCTGGCGTCTGTGGCGCTGCACGCTCTATGTCACGCTGGAGCCGTGCCCCATGTGCGCAGGCGCAATCATCAACGCCCGCATTCCCCGCGTGGTCTACGGCGCGCCCGACCGGAAGGCAGGCTCCTGCGGCACGCTGACGGATCTCTTCGCCCTGCCCTACAACCACCGCCCGACGGTGACGGCAGGCGTGTTGGAGGAGGCGTCCCGCGCCTGCTTGCAGGATTTCTTTCGCGAGCTGCGGGAAAACCCCAAAGTCAAGACATGGAAAAAGGAACGGTAAACACGCTGTAGGTCGGGGACATGTCCCCGGAGTCCGCGAAGCGGCAGACAGTACAGGCAAACAAGTTTGTACACAATCGGTAGTTGCTGCACAAGATTGCCACGTCGCTGCGCTCCTCGCAATGACAATTAGGGGGTGCATTTACTCATTCATGAGTCACTGTTCACCATTCACTATTCACTAAAAAATTTCTGACACCCCCTTGCGGGGGTGTCGATTCTGTTATTTCTTTTTGAGGGCTTCGCGGATCTTTTCGCAGATGCCTTCGGGGGTGAGCTTGTACGCCTCGAGCACCGCCGCCGCCGTGCCGCTTCTGCCGAATTCGTCGTTCACGCCGTGGCGCACCAACGGGGTCGGGCACTTTTCACTCAGGCACTCCGCGACCGCGCCGCCCAAGCCGCCGATGATGTTATGCTCCTCGGTGGTGACGATGCAGCCCGTCTCCTTCGCCGCCTTGACAACCAGTTCTTCATCCAGCGGCTTGATCGTGTGCATATCAATGACGCGGACGGAGACGCCCTCACCTGCCATGATCTCGCGTGCCTTGAGCGCCATCTGCACCATAATGCCCGTGGCAATCACGGTGACGTCCTTGCCGTCTGCAAGGGTGATGCCCTTGTCCAGCTCGAACTTGTAGCCCTCGATCTCATCGGTGACGATATCGACGGCGCTTCTCCCCAGACGCAGGTATGCGGGGCCTTCATAGTTGAGCAGCGCCTCGACTGCGAGCTTCATCTCGTTGCCGTCGCAGGGGCAGATCACTTTCATGCCCGGAATGGCACGCATCAGGGCAAAGTCCTCGATTGCCTGATGCGTCGCGCCGTCCTCGCCGACGGACAGACCGCCGTGGGAGCCGACAACCTTGACGTTCAGATGCGGATAGGCGATGGAATTGCGCACCTGCTCCCACGCTCTGCCGGAGGCAAAGATGGCGAAGGTGTTCGTAAAGGGCTTAAAGCCGCAGGTGGACATACCTGCCGCAACGCCGGTCATGTTGCACTCGGCAATGCCCATGTCAAAGAAACGCTCGGGATATTTCGCGGCGAAGCCCTTTGTCATCGTCGCGCCCGCCAAGTCCGCGTCAAAGACGACAAGCTCGGGGTACTTTTCCGCCAGCTCGACCAGCGCCTCGCCGTAAGCGGCGCGTGTTGCGATTTTTCCTGCCATATTACTTGCCCTCCAATTCCGCTAATTTCGCTTCGACCTCTGCCTTTGCCTGCTCGTACTGCTCGTCGTTCGGGGCTTTGCCGTGCCAGGCGTAGTTGCCTTCCATGAAGGAGACACCCTTGCCCTTGGTGGTCTTCGCCAAAAGCATCGTGGGCTTGCCCTTGCACGCCTTCGCGTCCTCAAACGCCTTGACCAGCGCGTCGAAGTCGTGACCGTCCACATGGATGACATTCCAGTTGAATGCCTCAAATTTCCTGTCCAGCGGCTCGGACGGCATGACATCCTTTGTCGCGCCGTCAATCTGCAAGCCGTTGACATCCACGACGGCACAGAGGTTATCCAGACCGTACTTCGCGGCGGACATTGCCGCCTCCCAAACCTGACCCTCCGCGATCTCACCGTCACCCAAAACGGCGTAAACACGGTAGTCCTTCTTTGCGACCTTGCCTGCCAGCGCCATACCGACGGCGGCGGAGATGCCCTGACCCAGAGAGCCGGTGGACATATCGACGCCCTTCACATGGCGCATCTCGGCATGGCCGGAATAATGCCCCTTGATGGAGCGGAAAAGCTTCAGATCCTCCTGCGGGAAGAAGCCGCGCAGGGACAGAACCGGATAGAGCGCAGGCGTGCAGTGTCCCTTCGAAAGGACAAAGCGGTCGCGGTCGGGATCCTGCGGGTTTGCGGGATCGACATGCATCACATTAAAATAGAGCGTCGTGAGCGTGTCGATGATGGAGAGGCTGCCGCCGATATGCCCGGAGGCTGCGGTATGAACCGCGTCGAGCGCGAGCAGCCTTGCTTGGTACGCGGTGCGTTCCAGCTGTTTGCCGTACAGTTTTTCCATAGTAACCATTCCTTTTTCAAAATTTGAGGGGGGCGCTATAAGTCTATTTCATGCTGTCATAGGTGTGCAGCTTATCGCGCATATCATATTCGGCGATGAGGAAGTTCCGGAATATCGTCTCCTTGTCCTCCGGCAGCTCCGCGGTCAGTTCACCGTCCGTCATAAACATGGACTGGCAGTGGATCACGGGGATCTCGTCGCGGACGGTGCGCTGGTACTGCATCCACTGAGGGCCCTCCCAGCCGCAGCAGTCGAACAGCTCCGCCATCAAAAACGCCGGAGAGATCGTCCTGCCCTCGCCGGTAAAGCTGAAGCCCAAGACCTCCTTCGCCGCGTCGTTCGCCCAGATCAGATAGGGCGTGGTATAGAGGTTCCGGCACCCCTCCGGACTGTTTTCCGCAGCGGAGATGCCCATGTCCTCATAGTAGCAGTTGCCCGCGCCGAAGGTCGGCTTATGATCGCCGAAGAAGAGCAGAACCACCGGCTCGGCATTGTCGCGGAAGGTATCGACATAGGCAGCCATTTGCCTGCCGGTATCGGCGACACCGGAGAGATAATTGTTGATCTGATAATATGCGGAATCGTTCAAGCCCTCGTGCGAGACAAATTCCTGCCCTAAGAGCTGTGAATCGCCATAGGGGCTGTGATTCTGATAGCTGACGGAGAAGGAGAAATAGGGCGTCTCGTCGGCAGCGGTCTGCTCGTCGTAGCACTGCGCCATCGCAGGGAAAAATACGTCGTCCATCGCGTGCTCGTCGTCCGTCAGGTCGCTGAAATAGTTCTCCATGAACAGATACCGGTCGAAGCCGAGGCGCTCGTTGATGGTGTTTCGGCTGTAGAACCAGTCAAAACCCGGGTGCGCGCCGTCGGTGCGGTAGCCGTTCGCTTTGAAGTAGCGGACGTAGGAGCTTGCGGGGGTACGGTAGCGCGGCTGCGGGTAGATATTGCCCGTCAGGAAGGAGCGCTCGGAATTGACCGTGCCGCCGCCGACAACATCCACGACAAGGGTGCCGTGGTAGCTCTCACTTTGCAAGGCGTGGAACTCCGTATAAGGATCGTCGGTGAAGGAAATCGTGTCGAACACGGACAAATCGGAGTAGCTTTCCAGCATCGTCACAACGACATTGACGCGTTTTTCCTCGGGAATCGCCTCGTCGGTATAAGCGCCGAGCAGCGCCTGCGCCGCCTCCTCGGAGTAGCCCTCCGGCGCAGAGGGGAACGCCTCATCCACCGAGCGGAGGAACGACCAGAAGAAGCCGTGGGAGGCGCGGTACTCCGACTCGCGCCATTCGTTGAAAAGGGAGTAATTCTGCTGCGCCTCGTAGAGGGAGCGGTCACTATACCAGCAGGTCCACGCGATGGCACCGAAGCCGACGCACAGCACAAGGGCAGTTGCACGCACCCACCAAAGGCGCTTTGGGAGCCTGCCGCGGGCGTAGCGCATCAGCACGACCGTTCCGCCGATCAGCAGGAGAATCGAAACATAAAACCAAAGGGGGAAGTGCAGCTCATACTGCCCGATAATTCCCGCACCCTCGCCGATCAGAAAGAAGTCCTCGGCAACGAAGGGATCGCCGCGCAGGACGATCTTGAAATAGTTGACGAACTCCATGATGAGCAGCAGGGTTGAGGGGATCAAAAACGCCAGCCATGCGCGGTTTGTGGCAAAGTAGGTGAACACGATCAACAGCACCACGGGCAGGAGGTTGAGCAGGAAGATCGTCGGCTCGTGGAAGAAGGACGAGAACCTGCCACGGGAGAAGTCCAGCGTGCCGATCATTTGGCACAGCAGATGCGTGCCGAGAATCGCGCAGACGAGCAAGCCTACCGTCAGTGCCCATGTAACCTTCGGGGAGCACTCGCGGGGCTTGAGCCGTTCCCGCAGAGAGGGCTTATCGACTTGGTGCATGCGGGGTCACTTCCTTAAAACGCGAGCTTTTCCGTCAGATAGGACTTCAGCTCGCTGATGGGAATACGAACCTGCTCCATGGTGTCGCGGTCGCGGACGGTGACGGCGTGGTCTGCCGGGGTGTTTTCGTCGCCGACCGTCTCAAAATCCACCGTGATGCAGAAGGGCGTGCCGATCTCGTCCTCGCGGCGGTAGCGCTTGCCGATGGAACCGGCGTCATCGAAATCGACCATAAAGTCCTTTTGCAGCTCGCGGTAGATCTCCTCGGCAGCGGGCGAAAGCTTCTTTGACAGGGGCAGCACCGCCGCCTTGAAGGGCGCAAGCGCCGGATGCAGATGCAGCACGGTGCGGATATCGTCGTTGCCCTTCTTGTCCTGCCCGACGACCTCCTCGTCGTAGGCATCGACCAGGAACGCAAGGAAGCTGCGCTCGACGCCGAGGGACGGCTCGATGACATAGGGGATATAGCGTTGGTTCTTCTCCTGATCGTAGTAGGTCAGATCCTTGTTGGAGGTGTTCTGGTGCTGCGTCAGGTCATAATCGGTGCGGTCGGCGACGCCCCAAAGCTCGCCCCAGCCGAAGGGGAACAGGAACTCAAAGTCTGTCGTCGCCTTGGAGTAGAAGCACAGCTCCTCGGGGTCGTGGTCACGCAGGCGGAGATTCTCCTCACGCATACCCAGCGACAGCAGCCACTGCTTGCAGAAGCCGCGCCAGTAGGCGAACCACTCGAGGTCGGTGTCCGGCTCGCAGAAGAATTCCAGCTCCATCTGCTCGAACTCGCGCACGCGGAAGATGAAGTTACCCGGGGTAATCTCATTGCGGAAGGACTTGCCGATCTGCCCGATGCCGAAGGGGAGCTTGCGGCGCGTCGTGCGCTGGACGTTGACGAAGTTGACGAAAATGCCCTGCGCAGTCTCCGGGCGGAGATAGACGGTGTTCTTCGCGTCCTCGGTAACGCCTTGGAAGGTCTTGAACATCAGGTTAAACTGACGGATGTCGGTAAAATTGTGCTTACCGCAGGTGGGGCAGGGGATATTATGCGCCTCAATGAAGTCCTTCATCTCGCTCTGGGAGAAGGAATCAATGGGCTTTTGCAGCTCGATACCCTGCTCCGCGCAGAAATCCTCGATGAGCTTATCCGCGCGGAAACGCTCCTTGCACTCGCGGCAGTCCATCAGCGGGTCGGAGAAGCCGCCCAAATGGCCCGAGGCAACCCATGTCTGCGGATTCATCAGAATCGCCGCGTCGAGTCCGACGTTATAGGGGTTTTCCTGCACGAACTTTTTCCACCAAGCGCGCTTGATGTTATTTTTCAGCTCGACGCCGAGCGGGCCGTAGTCCCATGTATTCGCAAGCCCGCCGTAAATTTCCGAGCCGGCGAAGACAAAGCCGCGGTTTTTGCACAGCGCAACGATTTTATCCATGGTTTTTTCCGTATTTTTCAGCATATTGCTTCCTCCGAAAATGAATATTTCTCTAAATAAGAATTATACCCGCATTCCGCCGCAATGTCAATGCTAAACCGCTTTGTATTTTACGCGCAAAAACGCCCGGAAAAAGAGGGTTCAGCACAGGGATAACCTAAGGAAACTCTGCACAAGGAGATTTTTGACTACCCCCTTCAGGCGGGGTCAAGGCAAAATCTCCGGTCAAGCCGGAGACTTGCGTAAGGCCTATGCAATAACAGAATCCCTGTTGAGCGGTATACTCAACAGGGATTCTTTTATGATTGATTTGAATGCTTATTCGATACCGATGCTAAAAGAACTTAGCCGAAGTAAGCAAGTGCGGCATTGCCGTAGAGCATCAGGAATGCCATGCAGTTACCAAGCGCGGTATCGGCTGTGTACTTGCCTGCTGCATAGGACTCGATGCTGTACACCGCGGTGCCCTGCTCCACGCCATCGTAGTACAGAACCGCAGTTACAGGCACGCTCATGTCATAGGACTTCAGTGTGTCTACCGTGATCTTGCATCTTGTTGCACTGTACTCCTGAATCTCAGAGCCGCTGAAGGTCTTTGTCTGTGCGCCCAATACAACATCTGTATAGGTGACTGCAACAGTAATCTTGCTGCGGTCGGTTCCGGAGGGAACATTGAATACATACTGCAGCTCGACCTTATCACGCAGATCCAATGCGTTGCCTGCCCATGTCAGCGTTGCACCGGTATTGTTGACACGGTTGGAAATGCTGGTCA
>JAQXWB010000009.1 GCA_029225225.1 Bacillota bacterium
CCCCGGGCCGCCGCCCCCACACCGCCCCCCAACGGGCTCCGGCTCTTGTCTGTGCGGGCCCCCCCGCGACGTGGCAATCTCAGCCTTCGGAATGAAGGAGTGGCACACTTCGTACGACTCTATAGGGCAATTTGTTCTTGATAGAAATAGCAAATTCCCGACTGATCGGGGGAGAACAGTCGGGAATCCGCTACAGAAATGAGAGAGGGGAAAAATAAAAAAGAGAGATAAATGAAAAGATGGACTGCAAGTTCGAACCGGGGCAGTTCCGATATCGACCTTACACTTGCAGTATACAAAGCACTTTTGAAGAAACTATGAACGAAGTCGAAACAAATTTATAATTTGCGAAAAAGAATGAATTTCGTCGAAAAACATCCATAATAAAATGTAACATATAAATTATGGCACACAATGCAAACCACAGGTGTAGTTAACACAACTTGCATTGTCTGATGGATTAAAGCTTATAGCTTCCTTTGCAAGTAGATCATATCCACCAGCTGAACGCCTGCTTCATAAATCGGGTGATCGTAATTTGCCGGAAAGAAATTTTGAATCCTATGCGAACGGGTAAAACCGCACTTTTCATAAAAAGGGACGGTCAAAGGACTGTCCCCGGTTCCAACCTGCAAAATAGTAAATTTTTGCCGGTATGCTTCAGCGATAAATTGAACGAGGGCTTTTCCATACCCCTTCCGTTGCTCGGCGGCTGCAATGGCGATATTCTTGATTTCCAGAACGCCATTTCCTTCGTCTGTCACGACGCATTCGCCCTTGACCCCGTGATCCTCCAGCACATACATTGTTCCTCTTTCTAAATAGCGGTCGATCATGCTTTCTTGCTCATCGGCTGACAATAATAGCGAAAGATACTGTTTTTTGTCCGTTTTGACTTCTTTGATTTCCATCATAGGTAACCCTGACCATTTTATGATTGTTCGATCCCATTATACATAAACTCTCTCCAAAAGGCAATGACCTTTTCGAGAGAGTTTATTTTCTACAATAAATGATAATCATTTCTCCGTCGTATAGGTGAGCGGAATGCCGTAAACGGTTTCATAGGTTTCGCGGAAAAAGGCAAAATTCTCGTCGCGCAGCTTTTCACGGGCGGCAATGCGACCGAGACTTTCGTCGGGAAAGATCGCTTTGCCGATGTGCGGCGTGTATTCCTGCACAGGGAAGCCATCCTGCCCGATGTATTTACTGTCTTGCAGTGTGATAAAACAGGGGACGACCGGCACACGGTTTTTGACCGCCATGTCGAAAGCGCCCGATTTCATGGGCTTGGGCTTGCGATAGTTCCACCACATACTCTGCTCGGGGTAGATCAGAATGCAGTTGCCCTCTGCAAGCGCCGTGCTCACCGCCCGCAGGAACTTTTTCATCGTCTCCATGTTCGAACTGAGCGGCAGCGTGTTGCAGTGACGCATCAAAAAACCGTAAAAGCCGCCGAAGGAGGTATAGTTACCCTCGCGAATGATGCGGTACATTCGCTTTTTATGGTGCGACGCATCAAAGACGCGCTGCATGACGAAGCTGTCCAAGGGGTTAAAATGGTTGCAGGTAATGATCGCGCCACCCTGAACCTGTGACAGATTCTCCACGCCTAAGGGTTTATGGAGAATGATTTGCTTTTTCATCCGCGCGATGCCGAGAAACGTATAGGCTGCAAAGAACGCCGCCTCACGCTGCACCGCGCCCCAAACGCCTTTGTGCAGGTATTCAATCTCGTCGGGGAGCAAGACCCTGCTTTCGGGATCGTCCTCTACATCAATATCAAATTTACCCGCCCGTTCATACTCCGCAATCTTTTCCAGCACGGCAAGACGGTCTGCCGCACGGGGGATATTTTTCTGCTTCATTGTGGTACAATTTGATGGATTCGTTGATGAATACGGGCGTTTTCGGCTGTGTCGGCTGCCTGCGCGCGTGCCATGGTGAGAAGATTGTTTGTCTCCGTTGCAGACTGCATCCGCTGTTGCTCGGAATAGTTCTTACGAACATTGCGAACATCGGCGGCGTAGGCGGAGCGGTCAGCATAGTGCCAAAACAGTCCGCTGTAGGGCACGCCGTCCTTGTGCCACGGCTTATTGTCGAGATTGAAGTGAACGAGCTTCGTCTCCGGCGTTTCCGCCTCAAAGGGCATGGTATTCCACTCCCGGCCCAAAAGCACGGTACGGTTTTGGCAGATCACATTCAAATAATCCTGATCCTGCGCAATATTGAACTTGACCGCGTCCAGCAGGGAGAGAAAGACCTTTTGGAAGCCATACTCCCGCATAGCGCGCAGATTCATCAGCAAGACACCGGCGTTGAAATAGCTCTTGCTGCTTTCCAGCCCCACGCGTTTGGTGGCATAAAGGCGCAGGCTCTCCTCTCTGTCAATGAAGGTATCCGGGATCGCCGCTGCCAAATGGTCGCCAAGCTCCGTGTCGTAGAGCTGCGCAATATCGCCGCGCACGACCAGATCGCTGTCGAGATACAGCGCGCGGTCGAGCATGGGGAACAGATCGGGGATAAAAAGACGGTAATAGGTCGTGCGGGAATAATAGTCCCGGGTGTGCAAGCGCGCGGAAAAAGCTTCCACCGTGGCACTGATATCATGAAACTCGACGGTGAAGATGCCGCCATTGAATGCTTCGGTAAGACGGGCGATATTCTCTGCAGAAAGCCCTGTATGAAGAACGTGGAGGTAATAACGACGGCTTTGATCGCAGTTTGCGCGCAGAGATTCCAGCGTTACCGCAAGAAACGGCACATAAGCATCGTCACAGGAAAAGAACAACTGTACATCAGACTGATTCATTTTGATAGCTCTCCTTGAGTTTTATATATTCGTCCAGCACATCGTCAAAGCAGGTATAGCCGAATTTCTCATGCACCCGCTGAACGTGCCACTGCTTGACATTCTCCGTATGCGGATAGGGCAGGTAAAACAGCCTCTTTGAAAAATGCCGCACAACGGTGCTCTTGTATAGGAATTTTTGGTCATTGAAGGAATGGGGAAGTACCTTTCGGCAGGTCGTTGAGCGGATCAGTGCGGATTGGTCGGCAAAAGGTAGCTTCTTCCTGCGCAAAATCTCTCTCGACTTCTCAAAGATTCGTGTTTCGCGGCACTTTTTCATATTGAATAATAAAACACCTGCATTGATGTAATTCGGCTGAATGAGGAATCTCCCGTAATGATCCCGCGCAGCGGCGTATTCGACGGAAGAAACGTCTATATCATATAACAGTCCGGCGTCCTTGTTCAGCATCACATCCGCGTCGAGATATAACAGCTTGTCCGGCATGGGAAGCAGATCCGCCAGCAGGCGTAATAAGGTATAGGGAGAACAATAACAGCTTTCGTTGGCATTCTCGCGTAAATGTGTCTCGTAGAGCGCTGTAACATCATGCAATACAACTTGGGTTTTCGTATTATGCCGACGAAGCGCTTCCTCAATCCATGCCGCGTGCCGCTGTGTCAACGGCGTGTAGTTCGGAGAGAGACGCGTCAGCTCCATGGTAAACAAATAAACCGTGATCGGTCGCTGCTCGGTCAGACGGCGCACGACGGACAATGCAGAGGTCAGTACACCGTCAAAGACACCCTCATTGCCGCAATAGAGCAGATTCATTCTTCGCTTTCACCTCGCTTTTCATAACGAATGTATTCGCAATCACTCTGCTTGCTCCGTTCCAGCATTGCCGCATAGATACGATCACGCAGCGCCTGCGCCCGTTCGCGCGGTGGAACGCTCGTATCCGGATAGAATGGACCGTCTAAATAGGTCACAGCCTTGGGCTTTTTCCCCTTACCGCGTGCGTGATAGGTCGTCGTCATGGCAAAGCTGGGCGCGTTATATTCCACAGGGTACTTCATTGAGGTTGCGGGAAAGTTGCGAATGCCGGTATAGTATGGCCAAATGTGTGCCTCCGGATAGATGGTCACGCATTTCCCTTGCAGAATGCGTTTTTCCACTGCATTTTTAAAGTTTCGCATTGCCTTGAGATTAGAGGGCAGCGGGAGCGCACCGAGGTAGGGCGTGACTCTGCCTAAATACGGCATGGAGACATTGTTCGGGTGTACAATGACAAATACACTTTTCGGGAACACTGCCAGAGTCGGGAGAAACGCATCCGCGATTTCCTGCGTATGGTTGGCATAAAGAAAGTAACCCGTCTTCTTTACCGACTTCAAGACTTTGCGGTTTTTCACCTTGAAATGCAGCGTACACTTGCAGTAGAGATAGGCAAGGGGAGTGGCGATTAGACGATAGGAGAGCCAGCGCAGAATGCTCCATTTCGGCTCGCTTCGGAGATAGGGATAGGTTTCATCAATCCGCTTTGGGGTAATGACTGCGGTCGAAAATTCATCGTTCCGCTCATCGGTATAGTAGACCGTTTTCAGCGGGAGCGCCCCGTCTTTTTTCATGGAAAGTCCTCCTTGACCCTGCGTCGCAATGCATGCTGATCGCTTTGCATACCGTACCCTATTTTGTCAGCTTTTGCAAGAGAAAGTGTGAAATCCGCGCTCTACCATTTTGGACGCGTCTCCGAGAAACGATTTTCGCCCAGCGAGAGCCTGTCAAATTGACTCTCGCTAAACGAGAATTGCGAGAATTTCAACATTTTAACCAAAAAATCCTTGCTTTTTTTGAATTTTCATGGTAAACTCATTTGCAATAAGAATCAGTGTGAAAAACGCTGCAATTTTCCTGTCAGAATGGGATGAGCATATGGAAAATATCAAAGAAATTGTCAGAGAGAACTTGGTCAAGCTCCGTAAGGAACGCAAGCTGACGCAAATCGAACTGTCGCAAAAGATCGGCTACTCCGATAAAGCGATCTCACGCTGGGAGACGGGAGAGGTCACGCCGGATGTCGAGACGCTCAATGCGTTGGCAGAGCTTTACGGTATCCCGATCGCTGCATTTTTTGAAAAGTACACACCGGAACGTCCAAAGTCCACCGATGAGCGGCAGCAGATCGCCCGCAAGATTGCCGTTACCTTATTGGGGATTGTGTGCGTTTGGTTCTTTGCCATCATCGGCTACAGTCGTTTGGGCGTCCTGTTCCATGACCGCAACTGGCTCGTTTTTATCTGGGCGATCCCGCTTTCTTTTGCCGTCGCAATTTATTGTAATGTCAAATGGGGCAAGCGTATCGTCACGCTGATCCTCGCCTCCGCACTATGCTGGACGCTCCTGCTTGCCATTTACTTGCAATTCGTCGAATTCCACACCTTCATGACCTTCGTCTCCGGCGTCCCCATCCAAATCGGCATCATTCTCCTTGCATTCATTCGCCCCACCGGAAAGCATAAAGCAGAGGAAGCATAGATGCTGCCGTCGTTAAAAATAATATGATATTCTTTTAAAAATCCCAGTCAGAGCAAAGAATACCCTTGCTTTGACCGGGATTTTATTATATAGCTATTGCTATAAAACGCTCTGTAGGATGGGGACATGTCCTAAGCCGGTGCTGGAACTGCCGACTGTGTGCAAATCTCCCCAGCATGTCATTGCGAGGCGCTCGCGCCGTGGCAATCTCATGTAGGAATTACAGACTGCGTACAAACTCGTTCGTGCCTGCTGTCTACCGCCTATGCGGTCAATTGTGACATGTCCCCACCCTACATTGGATGTTTCGTCCGTAGCAGTGTCTTTTCGCGATTTTAAAATTCAGGAATTTCCGTGCTTTTCCTTTTTTGGAACATATCAAGAGTACTGTGTTTTTTCAAAATTTAACATCAATATTCGCGCGAAAGTCGGTGAAACTACGACCGTGGCAACAGTGTTCGATTTTGTCGAAAAAGCGTTTCCGCATCGCGTGGCGAAGGATATGCTTTTTTGGCGCTGCGGACGCTTATGGCACAAATCGACAAAAGGAGATGGAAAAGTATGAAGAGCAACAACCAGATCAACATTCCGGAAGCACGCGAAGCGATGGACAAGTTCAAGATGGAAGCTGCCAGCGAAGTCGGCGTCAACCTGAAGCAGGGCTACAACGGCGACCTCACTTCTCGTGAGGCTGGCTCCGTCGGCGGTCAGATGGTCAAGAAGATGATCGAGGCTTACGAGCGCAACCTGAAGTAAGTTCAAACAGCAAGGAATGCTGCGGAGGGGACACTTCCGCAGCATTCTTCTATCTTGGGGCTACGCCGCATATTTCCTCTTGATTTTCGAACATATGTTTGATATAATGGAAGCGGGAAAGAAAGGAGGCAAATCGGTGTGAGTCTGCAAATCGAAGTGATCTCTGTCTTTGCCGCCGACGGCAGCATCACGCCGCTGCGCTTCCGCATGGAGGACGAGGCGCATCAGCTGCAAACGGTCGCCATTTCGCAGGTCGTCTGCGCAAAGCCGATCCAGTATGCGGGCATTGACGCGATCCAATATCTGTGCAAGGCGTTTCAGAATGGGCAGGAGCATCTTTTTGAGCTGCGCTATACGGTGCGGACGCACAGGTGGACGCTGTTTCGGGTGGTGTACTGATGGATAAAGTGATCTTTCATATTGATGTCAACAGCGCTTTTCTGTCATGGACGGCAGCTTATCGCATCAAGGTCTTAGGCGAGACCCTTGATCTGCGTGAGATTCCATCCGCCGTCGCGGGAGACCGGGAGAACCGGCAGGGCGTGATCCTTGCCAAAAGCCAGCCTGCAAAAAAATACGGTGTCAAAACAGGTGAGCCGATCTTCAAGGCGCAGCAAAAATGCCCCGAGCTGACCATTGTGCCGCCGGACTATGCGCTGTATGTTGAGGCATCGCGGCACTTTACCGCCCTGCTGCGGCAGTTTGCGCCGATTGTGGAGCAGTATTCCATTGATGAAGCGTGGGCGGATATGACGGGTACGGAGGGACTGTACGGCTCTCCCGTGGCGGCGGCGGAGATGCTGCGGCAGCGGATCTATGACGAGCTGGGCTTCACGGTCAATATCGGCATCTCGACCAATAAGCTGTTGGCAAAGATGGCAGGCGATTTTGAAAAGCCGAACAAGGTGCATACGCTCTACCCGTGGGAGATGGAGAAAAAGCTTTGGCCGCTGCCCGTGCGTGATTTGTTCATGATCGGACCCGCCACGGAGAAAAAGCTGCATCTGCTCGGCATTGAGACCATCGGGCAGCTTGCGCATGCCGACCCGGAGGTCATTCGGAAAAAACTGTATAAGCCGGGTATTGACCTTTGGAATTCCGCCAACGGGCGTTACAGCGACACCTTGCTTCCGATTCCGGAGGATAACAAGGGCTACGGCAACGCGACCACGCTGCCCGCCGATGTGACCAACGCGGCGGAGGCTTACCGCGTGCTGTTGTCCCTGTGCGAGACGGTCGGCACGCGGATGCGGCGCGACAAAAAATCTGCCCGCTGCATTGCCGTCAGCCTGCGGACGAAGGATTTTGTCAATTTTTCGCACCAAGCGACCCTGCCCAACGCGACGGACAGCACCGAGGAGATGTTCCGCCATGCCTGCCGTATTTTTGACGAGGCGTGGGACGGAGAAACTCCTCTGCGTCAGCTCGGCGTGCATGCGACAAGATTGGAAGAACGCGGCGTAAGGCAATATGATCTGTTTTCCGTCATTAGCGCGGAGGACTACGCCCGCAAAGCAAAGCTGGATAACACCGTTGACGATCTGCGGGAAAAGTACGGCGAGGCCATCTTACGCCGCGCCCGCTTCGTCGGCTCGGAGGTCGTCCTCGCAGGCGGCCTGTCCAAGGAACGCCGTACAGGGATCACCAAGCCGGTATAATGCTGCACGGGAGGGTTAAAAATACCTCCCCACCCTACATCGGCTGTTTCGTTTACTATGGTGCGTTCACGCGTGTGGATTGCGAAGAGCGCAGTGACGGGGCGATTTCAGAGAGTGGGATTTTTCGCCGTACGTTGCAGCTTTGACGGCGAATCAAGCCGGCCGGAGAAGCTTTTCGTGTTGACAGGGCGTAAAAACATGGTACAATAAAAGCTGAAATAACGCCTGACCGCACGGCATAGAGTTGTGTGGGGGGGTGTTCCGATGTCTTATTTTAAAAAATCCGTTGGGTTTTACCTGTTTGTCTGCGCAGCCGTGATTATGGGCGCAATGCTGCTGTCCCGTGCCGGCTCCGCGGTGGCGGTGCTTTCCTCTGAGGTGAGCTCAGCACCGATTGTCGTCATTGATGCGGGGCATGGCGGTGAGGACGGCGGCGCGATTTCCGTCACCGGCGTTCGGGAAAGCACGCTAAATTTGGAAATTTCGCAGCGCTTGAACGATCTGCTGCATTTTCTCGGCATTCAAACGAAAATGATCCGCACCGAGGATGTCTCCGTCTATACGGAGGGGGAGACGATTGCGCAGAAAAAAGTCTCCGACATTCATAACCGCGTGGCAATGGTCGAGCAGACGCCGAACGCGCTGCTGGTCAGCATCCATCAGAATCAGTTTTCCGAGTCGCAGTATCGCGGTGCGCAGGTGTTTTACGCCAGCGGCAGTCAGGAGCTTGCGGAATTGCTGCAAAGCGAGCTGGCAGAGCAGGTCGATCCCAAGAACCACCGCGAATGTAAGCAGGCAAAGGGCATCTATCTGTTGGAGCATATCTCCTGCCCTGCCGTGTTGGTCGAATGCGGTTTCCTGTCAAACCCTGCCGAGGAAGCCTTACTGCGCGACGAAGCTTATCAAAAAAAGCTCGCCTCCGTCATTGCCTGCACGCTTGCGAGTCATCTGGAGGAAATCAATGAAGTCTAAAACCGTCTTTCTCTGCACAAATTGCGGCAACGAAACACCCAAATGGGCGGGTCGCTGCCCTTCGTGCGGTCAGTGGAATACCTTAGAGGAATACACGCCTGCGCCGAGCGAAAAGGTGACTGCCGCACCCGCTGCGCGCAAGACCTCCGCCGTGGCGAAGCGTCTCAGCGAGGCGAAGACCGACGAGGCGCTCCGTTTTACCACGGGGCTTTCGGAGTTGGATCGCGTTCTCGGCGGCGGTGCGGTCAAAGGTTCGCTTGTTTTGGTCAGCGGCGCGCCGGGCATCGGCAAATCGACCCTGTTATTGCAAATTTGCGAACAGATCGCCCGTGAGCAGACGGTGCTCTATGTCTCCGGTGAGGAAAGCGAGGGTCAATTAAAGCTCCGCGCCGAGCGGTTGGGCGTCTCCGGCAAAAATCTGTTTATTCTCTGCGAAACAAGCTTAGATGAGGTTCTTGGCGCGAGTGAACGGGTGCAGCCGGATCTTCTGATTGTCGATTCCATTCAGACGCTTTACGCGGAGGACAAGCCTGCCTCACCCGGCAGCGTCACACAGGTCAAGGAATGCACCCTGCGGCTGATGCAGTATTGCAAGAGCAGCGGCGTCACGGTCTTTGTCGTCGGGCATATCAACAAAGAGGGCGCAATCGCAGGTCCTAAGGTCTTGGAGCATATGGTCGATTGCGTACTATATTTTGAAGGCGAGTCCCACACTGCGCACCGCCTCCTCCGTGCGGCAAAGAACCGCTTCGGCTCGACAAACGAAATCGGCGTGTTTGAGATGCAGGATACCGGTCTGCGGGAAGTGCCGAATCCCTCCGAGATGCTGCTTGACGGCAGACCGCACGGCACACCCGGCACCTGCGTTGCCTGCGTAATGGAAGGCACGCGTCCTGTTTTGGCAGAGGTGCAGGCACTCGTCAGTCCGACTACCCTTGCCGTGCCGCGCCGCTCAGGCAACGGCTTGGATTATAACCGCACTGCGATGCTCCTTGCCGTTTTAGAAAAGCGCGGCGGTCTGCGGTTTTCCAACGCCGACGTCTATCTGAATGTCATTGGCGGTCTGCGCTTGGACGAGCCTGCCTCCGATTTGGCGGTCGTTATTGCTGCGGCTTCCGCTGCGCTGGACAAGCCGGTTTCGGATACCCTTGCCGCCGTCGGTGAGGTCGGTCTGACGGGTGAGATTCGCGCGGTCGGGCAGCTCTCGCAGCGGCTTTCCGAAATTCGCAGGCTCGGCTTTACGCAGTGCGTTGTACCGCGAAACGCAAGAGAGCTGCACGCGCCGGAGGGCTTGGAGCTTCTGCGTGTGCGCAATGTCCGCGAGGCGATTGCCGTCGCGCTGTAATGGGAGAGATTATATGCCGGGAATCAAATATATCGCCCGCGTTGTGCGGGGTATGCGCTTTGACAGACTCAAGCAAATGACGCAGATCGTCAAGGAAAAGAGCGGACAGAGCAAAGTACGCACCCTTTGCAGCATGGCTTGGTGCGCTTTGCGCTACGGGGCGGGCTATTATGACTATGTCATGTTCGGCTTCTACAACATGAACGGTAAGCAGCGCAACACCTATTTGACGCGCGTGCGCAATAAAAAGGTCTGTGAGCTGATGAACGATTATTCCTTCGCAGACGAATTTGACGATAAGCTGCGCTTCAACCAACGCTTTGCAGACTTCTTGCATCGGCAGACGCTGAATGGAGAGACGGCGACCGCAGCTGAGCTTGGCGATTTTATCCGCGGGCAAGAGGCGATCTTTGCCAAGCCGAATCACGGCTCTTGCGGCAAAGGCGTAGAAAAGCTGAATACGGCGGACTTTGCGGACGCGGTAGCCATGCTTGCTTATATTCGTGAAAAGAAGCTGGTGATCTTAGAACACGCGCTCCCGCAGCATCCTGATATGGCGCGTCTGCATCCGCAGTCGGTCAACTCGATGCGCATCGTCACTGATATCGTCGGGGATGAGGTGCAAATTGCCTATATTATCGTCAAGATCGGACGCGGCGACTCCTGCTGCGACAACTCCGGACGGGGCGGCGTACTCTGCCGCGTCGATGAGGCAAGCGGAAAGATTCGCTCCGTTGCAACGGACGATTATTTCAATGTTTTTGAAAAACACCCCGACACCGGAATCACCTTCATGGGCTATCAGCTCCCAATGGTGCCCGAGGCAATTGCGCTGGCAAAGCAGGCGGCAAAGATCATTCCGCAAATGCGCCATGTCGGCTGGGATGTTGCCATCACGCCGGAGGGTCCCGCCATCATTGAGGGCAATGAATATCCCGGCACCGACCTGTGCCAGCTTGCCCCGCATTACCCCGAAAAGCAGGGACTTTGGCCCTATTACAAGCGTATTTTAAAGCTATAAGGATAAAAAACATCTGAAATAGTTGAAAATTCCGCACAAAAGGAAGAAAACGATCACCTTTTGTGCGGAATATATTTATGCTGTTATAAAAATTTGGAGCTTTTAACTCATTCTTTTATGCATCAATAATATCGTCGTTATCATCTTCTCTGTGCTTTCCGCCGAGAGCAATGGCAACAATGTCGAAGACTGCCTCAACGATTAAGACTGCACCTGTGAAGCTCCAAAGGATTTCCGTCGTCGCAAAGGGATTGAAGAGGATGAGCGCCGCAAAGATCAGCGAGCACACCGCGCTGATGGCAGGCAGATACCAGCGCTTTCTGCCGAAGCGGATCATATCAGCCATCCATTGAATTTTTCCGACACCACTGATGAGAATGCCAATACCGTAGAGGATTGTCAGCAGCGGGAAGGTCGCAACAAACCATTTCGAACGCAGCACGCAGAACAGACCTGCCAGCAGCAGAAGCAGTCCCTTAGACAGTCCATGCGTCAGCGCACCCTCCGCCGCACCGGCACGGAAGTACCGCACGGCAAACACAATGCCAGCCACGATCAATGCAGCGCCGAGCGCAATGATAATCGCAGAGGTAAAGCCCAGCGGATCAATGAGCAGCAGCACTCCAACCAAAATTTCAAGGATGCACATCAAAATGCTCCCGCCGTTTTTTTGAATCGCTCTCATAAATAAGCGCCTCCTGTATATTTTTCCTACTTGGAATATTCGGATAACGCTATTATAATATACTTGATTTGATCTTGCAAGAATGTGAGGCTGCCGACCATGAAAAAAATCTGATCGTCAACGGCGCGCTACAATATGCATATGTAGCGCGCGGCATCCCTGATGCGTCTTTGCAGGCATAGTGAACGACACTTTAAAAGATGAAAAATCCTCGTAATTTTTGCCGGATGGATCGTAATCCGGCAATTTTTATGTTTGCTCTTGCTTTTTAGACCGATATTATGTATACTTGATCCACAGACGAAAAAAGGAGGCGCTTTATGGAAGATCGAAATGTTGATCTGCTGACAAACGCGCAGAAGATATTGACGCAGGTGCGCCGCGTCGTGGTCGGAAAAAACAGAGTGCTGACATGGGTTCTCGCGGCAATCCTCGCGAAGGGTCATATCCTGATGGAGGACATTCCGGGCGTCGGCAAAACCACCATGGCGCTTGCATTTTCCCGTACCTTGGGGCTTCAGCCCAGCCGTGTGCAGTTTACGCCCGATGTGTTACCCTCTGATGTGACAGGCTACAGTATTTTAGATCAAGAGAGCGGCAAGATGGTCTATCAGCCGGGCGCCGTGCTCTGCAATCTCTTTTTGGCGGACGAGCTGAACCGTGCTACCTCCCGAACGCAGTCCGCGCTGCTTGAAGCGATGGAGGAGGGACAGGTGACCGTGGACGGCGTAACGCACAAGCTGCCGCAACCGTTTATCGTGATCGCTACGCAGAATCCTACCGGCGCAGCGGGCACGCAGCCGCTGCCGGACAGCCAGACGGATCGTTTTATCATTCAACTCAGCATGGGCTATCCCGCACCGGAAGACGAGATCGCCATGGTCAACGCGCGGCAGGCGGAGGATCCTTTAAAGACGCTTCACCCGGTCGTCTCGCCGCGCGAGCTGCTTGCAATGCAGGAAACTGTTGCGCAAACCTATGTGGCGCAGGAGATTGTAGCGTATATCGTGAATCTGATCGACGCGACCCGCCGCCATCCTTTGCTTGAACGCGGCGCAAGTCCTCGAGCCACCTTGGCAGTTGTTGCGATGGCAAAGTCCATGGCAAGACTGCACGGTCGGGACTATGTGATCCCGAAGGACGTGCAGGAAGTATTTGCGCAGACCGTTGCGCACCGTCTTGAGCGCAGCGCAAAAGCAGGAGAGCAGGAGGTCGGAGAGATCTTGCAGGCGCTGCTGCAAGCTGTACCTGCGCCGAGGCTCCGCTGATATGCACAGCCGCCGGATACTGTACCTCATCGCGCTGATTGGGTGCGTTGGGTTTTATATCGCATATGGGCAATGGCTTTCTTGGCTGCTGCTTATGGCGTTGGTCTTTTTGCCGCTTTTCAGTCTACTGCTCAGTTTGCCTGCAATGCTCCTTCTCAAAGCGCGCTTTTCTCTTCCCGGCGCAGTGCAGATAGGCGAACAGATTCCGCTGAAGCCGGAACTGAAATGCCCGCTCCCGTGTCCGCTTGTTTCGTGGCAATACCGTATCAGCACGCCGTTTACCGGTGAGTTGCGGAAACGGAAGGACGATACACCGCTTCTCGCGAAGCATTGCGGCTGCATCAAGCTTGAGCTGCGAAAGCCGCGGAAATATGACTATCTCGGACTGTTTCGCTGGCGGCTCTGTCGGCGCTTTACACAGGAGATCTTGGTTTGGCCGAAGCCTGTTCCCGTGGAGAACCTTCCGAGCCTAAAGCGTTATTTGGCTGCGCGCTGGAAACCGAAGCCGGGTGGCGGCTTTGCGGAGAATTACGAGCTTCGGGTTTATCGTCCCGGTGATAATCTGCGGCAGATTCACTGGAAGCTGGCGGCAAAAACAGGCAAGCTGATTACCCGCGAACCGTCCGTTCCGGTGCGCGGGAAGATGGTTTTAACAATGTGCCTGAGCGGGCAGCTGGACGAAATTGACACAAAACTCGGGAAGCTGCTGTATGTTTCTCAATATCTTTTAAAAATGGAGCTGTCCCATGAGCTGCACTGTCTGACCGGGGACGGCATGAAGGTCTATGCGATCTCCGATACGCAGACCATGGAGGAGGCCATGGCAGAGCTGCTGTGTGCCAGCCTTACCGTGGAGCGGGAAATGCCGAAGATCCGTGCTTCATGGCTTTACCATATCGGAGGTGAGCAGGATGAAGTATGAAAAATGGCTGACCCTATTGTGCGAGACTTTGCTCGCTTTTTTGCTCAGCTTCTCCTGCGCATTCTGCATCGCGACCGGTTTTGATCTGCACGCGGACGGACTGGTCGATCTTCGGGCAATTTTATTATGGTGCGTGCTCATATCCCTGCTTTGCAGCATCTGTGATACCTTCCGTTTCGGCGGCATTGTTATCTTCGCGCTCCTTGCCTTATTTGGCGTATACCTTTGGTTTTACGGTACTTTGGCAGAGAGCGTAGAGGCATTGTGCGAGACGATCAGCACCCGCTATCATAATGGCTATCAGTGGACGATTCTCCGCTGGAGTGCAGCGGATTTGCAGACGGTAGACCGCACGATGGCTCTGCAACTGATCGGCTCTGCTGTCGCGATGGTTGCGGCTTGGACGGTATGTAAAAAGCGCCTCACGGTTTGGGCGGTTCTCGCCGGGCTGCTGCCACTTCTGTCCTGCACGATTCTCACAACGACCGTTCCCGCAAAGGAGGCGCTGTTCCTTTGGCTGTCAGCGATGGCACTGCTCCTGCTGACGCAAGCGGTACGCCGACGCGATGTACGGCAAGGCAACCGGCTGACGCTCTTTGCGGCGCTGCCCGTTGCTTTGGCTTTGGCGCTGCTATTTCAGCTCGTCCCGCAGGAGGGATACACCGGTGATGCATGCGCAAGTCGGCTTTTGGAAAAAGTGCAAGCAGTCATTGGCTTAACCGGCGGTACCACAAGCATCGACACTGCCGACAATGTTGATCTGACGAAAGTCGGCTGGATGACGCAAAGACCCACTCCGGTTATGGATGTTACGGTTATGGAGTCCGGCACCTATTATCTGCGCGGAAGAGCCTATGATGTCTATACCGGCACAGAATGGCGGGACAGCGGGACGGAACCTACGCTCACATGGCCGATCGGCGGAACATATCGAGGAACGGTCACGATCAAGACCAAAGAGGAAGAAAGGTTTCTCTATTTGCCTTACTATACCAATTCCATGTTGGAGCAAATAATAGGAAACAGTCTGCAAAATGAAAGCAAAGAGACGGAATACTCTTTTGATTGTTATTATCCCTTAGATATGTCATTGATTAGCTGGCGCCCGTCGGCGGATGAAACGGAAATGCAAAAGATGACCGCTCTGCCGGTAGAAACATGGGAATGGGCTGCGGCAAAAGCGGATGAAATACTTGCCGGACGCGATGCGTTGACAGAAGACGAAAAAGCACGTTTTCTTTGCCGCTATGTGCAGAACCATGCAAGATATGATCTGAATACACCGAGGATGGATTCGGACTATTCGGATTTTGCGCAGTGGTTTTTATCCGAGGCGGATTCGGGCTATTGTATCCACTACGCAACCGCAACGGCCGTTTTGCTGCGTGCCGCGGGAATACCGGCACGGTATGTGACCGGTTTTACCGTGGAGGGCATCGCGGGGCAGCCGGTTACGGTTCCGCTGAAGAACGCCCACGCATGGGTCGAATACTGGACTGACGCGTGCGGCTGGCAGATTTTGGATCCAACACCGGCAGCTCAGGAGGATATACCGGAGCAAACGACGACAGAGCCGACGACGCTTTCGCAGCCGGAGACAACGCAGGAGAAAACGGCTCCTCCGAAGACAACCACTTCCGAAAGCACGGAGACGAACCTGCCGAACGGTAAGACGCCGGATGAAGCCGGAATATCGGAAGCGTCAAGGTTGATGGATTTTTCCGCCTTTCTGAAAATGTTCCGCTGGCTTATTTACACAGCAATAATTATCGCATCGGTCGTCAGTCAATGGAAGCTGCGCGTTTTCCTCCGCAGACGGGCACGGCGTCGCGGTACGACGAATGCACGCGCATTGCGGTGCTGGCGTCAGGCTTTATGCTATGCCCGTGTGCTAGGAGAGAAGCCGGAGCCTGTATTAAGAGATCTGGCGTTAAAGGCAAAATTCAGCCGGTATGTGCTTACAGAGGAGGAATTGCAGCAGTTTGAGCGCTATTTCCGCCGTGCGGTCAACGCTCTTAGGAAAAAACCGCTGCCTCTGCGTCTGATCTATCGCTTGGTGCTTGCGCTTTATTGATAAAAGATGGTCATTGCAAAATAAGCAACGGAATTCCTTCTCGGTGAAAAACCGGAAAGGAATTCCGTTGCCATCGCTTTATTGAGGGCGTTTTCGCGTGACTCTTTCGCAAGCCGTCAGAGGCTTCTGCGAAGAATCGTGATGATGCGCCCTGCAGGCATTGCAATTTCCGTGGCGTTCGCATTTTTTCCGTTTGCACGGACAGGCTTCGGAGAGCAGCGCTTCCTGCAATTCGGCAGGGGAAAGGTAGATCATTTCCGCACCTGCATTGCGTAGAACCGCCTCCGTGCGGAAGCCCCAGCCGACGGACATACAAGGCAGTCCCGCGTTTTTCGCCGTCTCAATATCCACCTCGGAATCACCGATATAGACCGTGTGCTCCTCCGTGCAGCCGAGGCGCTGCAGGGCAATGTGTACCATATCCGGTGCCGGCTTGCGCGCAACACCTTCCAGTTCACCAACCGCCACGGGGATCAGCTCGTCAAAATAAAGCGTTCGCAAAAGCTGCACCATCGGGTCCGCCTTATTGGAGACAATGGCCATGCGGAACCCGTGCTTCTTCATTTTGTGCAGGAAGGGGAGAATGCCGTCATAGGGCGTCGTTCCGTCGTGATAATGCTCACGGTAATGTGCCTTCATTGCAGCTAAAACCGCATCGACGGTTTCCTCCTCCGTAGCTTGCGGAACCGAACGCCTGATCAGCATTCTCAAACCGTTTCCGACAAAATTACGGACTTCTTCCGTTGTTCTATCCGGAAAGCCAAACTTTTTCAGCGCATAATTTGTGCTGTCACGCAGATCGGCAAGCGTATTCAGCAGCGTTCCGTCTAAATCAAAAATTAGGTTTTTAATCATGTTTTTTCTCCAAACGGGAAATCGGATTTGCCTCTGCGGCGATCTTCAGTTCCGTGTTTTCAATATGCGTGTAAATCTCCGTCGTGTTCAAATGCTCGTGCCCCAAAACCTCCTGCACCGTTTTGATATCCACGCCGTTGGATACCATCAATGTCGCTGCCGTATGGCGCAGCTTATGGGCGGAATACTGGTCGGGGTCGAGTCCTGCCGCAAGCATATGCTTTTTTACAAGACGATGTACCGCCGTAACGCTGATGCGGTTATTATCCCGCGAACCAAACAACGCGCGGTTGTCCGAAAGAACTTTTTTGTTGCGTTCGGTCATATAATCATCAATAGCGGTCTTACAAGCGCTGCCGAAATAGACGATCCGTTCTTTATTTCCTTTGCCTGTAACTCGTATTCTATCCTCATAAACGTCGCTTAGATTCAATCCAACCAGCTCGGAGCGCCGAATACCGCAGTTTAAAAAGAGCATCAAGATCGCATAATCACGCTTTGCATTAGACCCCTGCACAGAGGAGAGGAGGCGGCGCGATTCTTCAAGCGTCAGATACTTGGGGAGGGACTTACGAATTTTCGGAAATTCGACATCCTTTACGGGATTCTCCGTCAGCTGCTTTGTGCGGACGGTCAAATATTTGTAGAAGGATTTGATCGCAGAGAGCTTACGCGCCCGCGCGGCAGCACCAATGCCGTTTTCAAAATCGTCATGATATTTACGGTCATGCGCAAGAAAAGAAAGGTAATCGTAAATATCAGTAATAGTTATTGTTTTTATAAATTCTAAATCCACATCTTTAATTGAGATTCCGTCGAGATTTGTCGTATACGGCAATTCCTTTTTGACCATGGTCATAAAACGCAGAAAAAGGCGAAGATCAAGATAGTATTCGGAGATCGTTCGCGAAGACTGACCTTTGATATTTTCATGGTAGGACAGAAATTCCCGCAGTACTTGCGGACAATCAGAATATGTCTGCATCGGAACACCTCCCAAATAACCGACTGTAGAGAGCATTATAGCATCAAATTCTACACGGCGCAAGAAATATTGATGAAAAGGCAGAAATCGCAGAATACATTATTTACGTCGGGAAGAATCAGGGAAACGTTGCTCCTGTAATTCATAACGGCAGCCGAGTTTAAATACAAAGCCATTTCCGCACAGCGCAATTACAGTAGTGCAGCAATAACAGTATGAGGAAACGTAATAACTCCCCAAATTACGCACTCCGTAGTGCCTACGTAGTCAACGACGCTTGTAGCTCATACTATATTATAGCATATTCCTCTACCCAACGCAACAAAATTTTTATTTTGTTGCGTTGAGCGGAATTGAGGTCAGTGAAACAGATACGCAGTATATCATGCCTTTCACAACGCGCTTTCAGTTTCTCCCCTTTCACACATTTCAAAACAATAGAAACAACTGACAATCGAATTTCCATAAGATCCTCTGTAGGCCGTGAATATGTCCACGCCGGTGCAGGAACTACCGACTGCGTACAAATTTGTTTGTCTGTACCGTCTGCCGCTTATGCGGTCGGCTTGGACATGTCCCCGCCCACATTGGCTGTTTCGTTTATCGCGGTGCGTTTTCCGGAAGCTGTATCATGTGCTCAAAATAGAGGGCATTTTTACTGGCACTACCGTATATGCCGAAAAATACCTTGCGTAGAGTCATGAAATCGTGTAAAATGTTATGCAGAAAGCTGCATTGACAGTATAACATCCATCTTTTGGAGGTGCAGATTTTGGGAAAATACGACAGTTCTATAGATCAGTGGGACAACATTTTTTCAGCCGAGACACCGGCTTTCCCTCGGGCGCGGTTAAGCGGTAATACTGCTTTTGACAAAGGCTTGGAATGGCTGACCGAAAATACAACCAGCGTTCTCGATTTTGGCTGCGGAAACGGCATCGTCCTGTTTTTATGCGCTCTGCATGGGACAGCAACGCATATCGGCATTGATCTTTCTGCGCAGGCAATTCGGAATGCGGAAGCTGCTGCGCGCGTGGCGCCATGCGGCGAGTTTCACTTTGAGTGCGGCAGCTTGGAGGTGTTGCGACGCATGGAATCCTCCTCGGTCGATGCCGTCATTTTGTCAAACATTATGGATAATCTGTACCCTGAGGATGCTGCCGCAGCTTTAACGGAAGTGAAACGGATCTTGAGAACAAACGGAAAGCTTCTTCTGAAACTGAATCCGTATATCACCGCGGCGCAGATCGAGGCTTGGGGAATCCGTGTGATCGAAGGAAATCTTCTCGATGACGGAATGCTCCTTTGGAATCAAACAACACCGGAATGGGACGCTTTTCTCGGCGCGCGATTTCACATTGAGCGATTTGAGAACATCTATTATGAAGAACACGCACAATACAACAGAATGTACCTCTTAAGAAACCTATGAAACAAGACATACGCCCCCTGTTTGGAGAAATCCTTTTACAGGCGGCGTACTTTTTTCTATTCTCTTTGGCGCGAACGGTCATACTCAAAGCCGTCAGGATAACGCTTTTTCAGTTTCTCGATGTTGCGCGAAAAGACCTCATCTAAATCTACTTCCAAAGCGGTCGCGGTTTCGGCAAGATACCATGCGATATCGCCCAATTCTTCAATGAGGTGTTCCCTATCGAGCGCATGTCCCTGCGCCAAATGCTTTTTGACGATATCAATCGCCTCCCCTGCTTCGCCGCAGAGCCCCATCACGCCGTTGATCAATATATCCCTCTGATTCAAGTTACCATTCAATGTAGCCATTGCCAGTTGCTGGTATTCGTTCACCGTCATTGACATATTCCTCCGAAATTTGTCACGATATTATAATTATAAATAGCAACGCATTTCTTTAGCTGCGCTGATAAATATATTCCAAGCTGTAGCATCTGTCATCCGTCTCATTTTGCAGGTAGTCATGTCCAACCTCGTCCGTTATTTCGAAACCGCATCTTTTGTGTACGGATAAAGAGGCAAGGTTTTTCTTTCCGACACAATCGCAGATTTTAAAGCTTCCCTGCTCTTTTAACATATCAATTAATCCTGCAAGCAGACACACACCATAGCCCTTTCTTCGATATTGCGGGTGTGTCTCCAATGCTTCAATGTAATAGAATCCGTCCTGAAGCCGATACAGCCGCAGTGCAGAAAGCCAAATATCATCAGATTCATAAATGACATACGCATTGCCTTCGGAAGAAAAAAAGTCATTTTTGATGTAGTTCAGATAGTCCCTTTCCACTTTTGCCAACGCTTCACGCTTGTCTTGCATCTGAGGATAAAAAACCGCAATGTTCTCTTCGTTGCTCTCACGGTAGAGCGCCATCAGCTTTCTCCCGTCAATATTGTCAAATGAATGGATCATCTTTATCATTGATTCGAACGCTCCGATCATTGCATTTTATGTAATCATAGCATTTCAAAGAATCAAAATCAAGTATGCTGTCGTTAGAAGTAAAAAATGGACGAATGGAGCAAAAGTATAATACCGACCGACGATCACAAAAGGTGCCCCTTTGATCGGCTGTCAGTATCGGATTGCTCGATATTATTTTGCCTCTAACTGTGCAATGTTTTGGAGATACCCGAGGACGGTCTCCCCTTCCTGCATATCCCATTCCTCGCGCAATATCTTCACGACCTGCCTGTAAGCATCGGCTGCGGCAGTGTAGTTCCCTTGCAAAATGCAGAGCTGTGCAATGGAATCGTAGCAGTCCGTGTAACGCGGCTTCTCCTGTAACATGGCTGACTTTTGATAGTCCGCAATCGCCTTGTCGTATTGTGCGCGCTTGGCATAGGTATCGGCGCGGCTGAACCACACATGCCAGTCGTCAGGATAGTCCGCAACCATCTGATCCCAACAGGCATCCGCTGCGTCCCAACCATTAGCATAACGCAAAATCCAACCCTTGTACAGAAGATAATGATAGGTTTCCTTGACCTCGCGCATCTTCTCGAGCGCTTCCCTCGCCTCTTCTAAGCGCCCGTCAGCGATCAGATTGTCCATCAGCCACAGATATCCGGCGCGGTCATGCGGCTGCTTTTTTACATACTCCTTATAGTAGTCAATGATTTTCGTGTGATTTGTGATACACCAGTCCATGAATACGCCGCCGGCAGCCTCACAGAACGCGGCGTGATTATCGTGCTTCTCCGGCTCAAGTTCCAGTGCCTGTTTCGCATATTCAGCAGCATAGTCGCGGTACATCTGCGCGCGGTGATTGTTCAGTTCCGCGAGCATGGTCAGGCATTTCCCGCGATGCTCCGTTTCGAGGCAGCCCTCCTTTAACTGTCGTTCTGCATAGTCGTAGGATTCGGCAGGCAAATGCGGCTCATTTTCCAGCATTCGCTCAATGCGACGCAAATGCGTGTCAAAGCTCGACGCAAACAGCTCGTCCACAGTTACGCCAAGCGCTGCGGAAAGCTCGGGAAGCAGCGAAATATCGGGGTAGCTCGCGCCGTTTTCCCATTTGCTCACCGCCTGCGCCGTCACATGAAGTGCCTCGGCAAGCTTCTCCTGCGTCATGTTGCAGCGCAGCCGTTGGGTGCGGATCTGATTGCTCATATTGTTTTCCATTTGAAACACTCCTTTCCCGTGTGCCTCTATTGTAGCATTTCCCTGCTTTTCACGCACTCGACAGCTAAGATAGGCAGTAACAACGCACGGTTGAAAAAGATAAACGCTGACAAAATCGAAATGATGTGCTATGATAAAAACACCACCGTCCGGAGCACGGAGAACATGGAGGACAGCATGGAAGAGCATCGTGTCAGAATCAGCGACATTGCGGAGGAATTGGGCTTAAGCACAGCTACGGTATCCAATGTTTTACATGGGAAGACAAAGAAGGTATCCGACGAAACGATAAAACGGGTGCAGGCAACGTTGGAAGAGCGGCGGTATATTCCGAGTATGGCAGGCATTTTGCTTGCGCAGAATTCCTCGAAGATTATCGGGGTTGTGATCAATGACCATGAAAAATATGAGGGGCATACCTTGGAGGACGCGTTTATCGCTTCGTCGCTCAACCATTTATCAACAGAAATTGAGCGAAACGGGATGTTCATGATGGTGAAGAAGCTCACGGATATTGAGGAGATCATCAAATTCGCCTCCATGTGGAATATGGAGGGACTTGTGATCATCGGCTTTTGCGATCAAGATTATATGTACTTAAGAAATCATATGCGCATTCCCTTTGTTGTCTATGACGGTTACTGCGAAAAACCGGATCGGATCTTTAATATCACCATTGATAATTATGACGGCGGTTATCAGGTTGGCGAATATTTTAGAAACCTCGGGCACAGGCGGGCGCTTTGCATTGCCGATAACAATATTTGCGTGGACAAAGAGCGTTATGACGGCTTTTGCGCAGCGTTCGGGGGTGAAAACACAGAGCTGCTCCTTGTACCCATGAAAAAAACGGAGCGCAGAACCTTCTATCAGAAGCAAATGGAGCAATTCCGTCACGCTACGGCGGTCTTTGCTGTTTCGGACTATTATGCCATCGACCTGATCCGTTTCCTGACCGAACAAGGCTTCTCAATTCCCAAGGATATTTCCGTTGCCGGATTTGATGACACGCCGTCCTGTGAACAGGTGGTGCCGACCTTGACCTCCGTCAGACAAGACGGAGCGCAGCGTGCTGAAATTGCAATCCGAAAAATTTTAGAGATGAAAGAAAAGAAAACCCCGAATACCACGACCCAACTGCCGGTCAAGCTCGTCGAGCGGGAAAGCACCGGAAAGCCGAAAGCGTAAAAAAGCTGCATTTGTGCGTTATGTACAAATGCAGCCTATATTATTTGGAACTGGTTATGCGTTTAACCTTTGACCTTTGCGGGACGTGCTTATAGAATAGAATCAGAATTGCTCAGGAGGAAAGGATATGAAACAAGAGCACTCGTTTTTGAAAACCGTCTGCAAGATTGCGATACCGGTCGCGCTGCAGTCCATGCTGCAGGCGTCCTTCAGCATTGTAGATCAAATCATGATCGGTCAGCTCGGCAGCGTCAGTGTGGCAGGCGTTGGATTTGCGGGCAAGTTCTCTTCCATCTATTCCGTTATCGTTGCTGCCATCGGCACCGTTGCAGGTATCATGATCTCGCAGTATTTGGGGCAGAACAACCGCAAAGAACTCAGAAGGAGTTTTTATGTGAATCTGCTGTTCGCGCTGGGGCTTGCGGCAGTATTTACCGGCGTCAGCGTCTGCCTCCCGCAAACCATTATCGGCATATATACAAAGGATTCGCTGACAATTCCGTTTTCTGCGGCGTACCTAAAGCTCATCGCATGGACCTTCCTGCCGATGGCGGGTGCGACATTGCTATCCACGGTGTTCCGCTGCATGGAAAAAGCGCAGCTCCCATTATACGCCGGAATTGCAGCGGCGGTATTGAACACGGGGCTGAATTACTTACTGATCTTCGGAAAGCTCGGATTTGCTCCCATGGGCGTCGAAGGCGCAGCCATAGCGACCCTTATCTCCCAGCTTGCAAATTTAATTATCATGTTGGTTATGCTATGGAAGCACAGGGGTTTTCTTGCAAAGTTTCCCAACGGAGAAGCTGCTACAAAATTTGACTGGAAGCAATACGGTGCGATGCTGCTTCCGATTTTGGCTTGCGAGTTTTTGTGGAGTCTCGGTGAGAATGTCTACGCGGCGATTTACGGGCACATCGGCACGGATGCGAGCGCCGCAATGACCTTGATCAATCCGATACAGGGGCTGATGATCGGCGCGCTGTGCGGACTGTCACAGGCAGCCGGCGTGATCATCGGGAAACGGCTTGGCGCAAAGGAGTATGATGACGCATATACTTCATCGAAAAAACTGATTCGATACGGATTTGCCGGTTCTCTCGCGCTGTCCGTTCTGATCGTTGTGACGGCGGGATATTATGTCAAGATTTTTCAAGTGGAGCCTGCCGTAAGGGCGCTGACCCGACAGATTCTGATTGCCTACGCATTGATCGCGCCCTTTAAGGTAGCAAACATGATCTTGGGCGGCGGTATCATTCGAAGCGGCGGCAAGACCTCCTATGTGATGGTGATCGACATGATCGGCACATGGGGCGTCGGTGTCCCGTTGGGCTGTATTGCCGCGTTTGCCTTGCGGCTCTCTATTCCCTATGTATATTTCCTTCTCTCATTGGAAGAATGTGTCCGTTTCGCAATCTCTGTTGCGGTTTTCCGAAAGAAGAAGTGGATGCAGAGCTTAAATACAGTCTCATAAACAATGCAGGTTCCCCGCCCTACATTGGTGTTTCGTTAAAATGTGACAGCCTGCACAGTCTTTAGCTATTTTGCTCCGTCAGGCAATACTCTTGATAGGCTTCTCCGTTCAATTTTTTCCAAATAAAGCTTCTTCCATCAAACGTCATATAACTGTGGGGAGAGCTTTCCTTCGGGATTGAAACGGAACCGGGATTGAGATATATATGCGTTTCATATGCTTCACAGGCAGGAATATGCGTGTGGCCGTGCAGAAGGATATCTCCTTTGTGAAGCGGCGGCAGATGATCGTTGTGATAAACATGACCATGGGTTGCGTAAATCAAACGATGTTCCGCGGTCAGCACGGCATAGTCCGCCAAAATAGGAAACTGTAACACCATCTGATCCACTTCCGTATCACAGTTTCCGCGGACGCAGAGAATGTCGTTCTTTCGTTCGTTCAGCAGGTCTATCACCTTTTTCGGCGCGTAGCCCTCCGGCAGCGCATTGCGGGGACCGTGGTAGAGAATATCCCCGAGCAAAAGTATTCTGTCCGCCTTTTCCCTGCGGTATGCTTCCAGCAGCTTTTCACAATAGAATGCCGAACCGTGAATGTCTGACGCAATCAACCATTTCATATTTTTCTTCTCCTTTGCCGTAAGTCCTGTTTTCGGGTTTCTCCCCATTGGCGGCATTATCATAGCACAAATTCTTGCAATTTGCTACTCTATCATAGCTTTCGAACAGAAGTCCTTTGTGATTCGCCTTGCCTATGCCTCTGCAGCGTTTCCACTGCGCAAAATATTTAAATATTTTTCGTTTTCAAGCAGACAAAATCGCTTCGCTGTGGTATGATAAGTCAGAGCGATAAAGATAAGGAGGTTTTCACATGCGTTTACAAGGCAAGAACGCCATTGTGACCGCCGGCATCAGAGGCATTGACAGATTAAAGAGGTATTCCCCTTCCTCACCTCCGCTGAGGCTTCGTATATCACAGGTGTCGTACTGCGTGTCGACGGATGGAGCGTTCTGAAATGAGGAAGCTATTTTTCTCCCTGCTCCTGCTGCTTACCCTCGGCGGCTGCGCAGCGCAGCAGGCGGATACCAACGGCTATCGCTGCATCACAATGCAGGAGGCTGCGGAGTGGATGACGCGCGAAAGCGGATATATCATTTTGGATGTTCGAACGCAGGAGGAGTTTGCCGCAGGGCATATTCCGAACGCGATCTGCATCCCCAACGAGACGATCGGCAGCGAGACGCTTTCCGCCCTGCCCGACAATGCGCAGTTGATCCTTGTCTATTGCCGCAGCGGAAACCGCAGCAAGCAGGCAGCGAGTAAACTTGCAAAGATCGGTTATACCAATGTTGTCGAATTTGGCGGCATCCTCGATTGGCAGGGTGAAATCGTTACCGAATCGCCATAGACAAGAACGGAAGGAGTAAAACTATGTATCTCAATATCACAAAGGAGAATTATCAAACGGAGGTTGTCGAGAGCGACAAGCCGGTTCTGCTCGACTTTTGGGCAACATGGTGCGGCCCATGCCGCATGATTGCGCCGACGGTAGAAGAAATCGCGGAGGAGCGCTCCGACATCAAGGTCGGCAAGGTCAATGTTGACGAGCAGGCAGAGCTTGCCGCCGCTTTCGGGATCGTCAGCATTCCGACGCTCGTCGTCCTGAAAAACGGCAAGGTCATCAACCAGCTTGTCGGTGTCCGTCCGAAGGAAGATATTTTAAGAATGCTGTAATACGCGCAAGGACTGCGGAGCGCCGTAGTTTGACGATGATACTTTACCGCAGAGTTCAATGAATGCAAAGCACGTCGCGAGAGATCGTGGCGTGCTTTTTCGGAGACACAGACCTATGCAGATGCAAAATCACATTGATTTTTGTGCGCGGGAGTGCTATAATGAGGCAGTACAGCGGCATTGTGCAAAAACTGCTTGGTTTGGTTTATCCAACATAGAAAAACTCAGGAGGAAAGATAATGACCGTATTTGTCACCGGCGGTGCCGGATTTATCGGCAGCCATACCTGCGTTGAGCTGTTGCAAGCAGGTTTTAAAGTCATCATCGCGGACGATCTCTCCAACGCCTCAGCAGATGTACCGGAAAAGATCAAAAAAATCACCGGCATTGCGCCCATTTTTTATCAGGGCGATGTATGCGATAAGAGCTTCCTGCGGAGCATCTTCTCTGCCCATTCCATTGACGCCGTCATTCACTTTGCAGGCTTCAAGGCGGTTGGCGAGAGCTGCCGCATTCCGTTGCAATACTACCGCAATAATCTGGATTCCCTAATGTCTGTTGTTGAGACGATGGAGGACTTCGGCTGTAAGTGCTTGGTTTTCTCTTCCTCCGCGACGGTTTACGGTCCCGAAAATCCCGTTCCTTACGAGGAGACGATGCCCGCATATATTGCAACCAATCCCTATGGCTGGACCAAG
>JAQXWB010000010.1 GCA_029225225.1 Bacillota bacterium
CGCAACAAAGACATTGAC
Organism: Bacillota bacterium; assembly: GCA_029225225.1. Lineage (GTDB taxonomy): Bacteria > Bacillota > Clostridia > Oscillospirales > Oscillospiraceae > JAZOXB01. Next base: position 19 of record JAQXWB010000010.1, read on the forward strand.
GGCCTTAATTGCGTTCATAGGCTCAATCGCATTCGCTGCAGCATAAAAAGCGTCATTATATTCTGCTACAATAACGATCTTATCCCCCACGGAGAGCGAAGCTGCTACTGTATACGAGCCGGGAGTCGTACTAATATCAGCTCCACAACGATCGCACAGCCTGTCTCCGTCATGGTCAAAGTGTCCCAATGCAGCAATTACTTTTTGCGCTGTCAGGATTTCATTGCAAACCGCACAATGACTTCCTTCCGTTAAACCGGTTTCGGTACAGGTGGCATCAACTGCAGTATCAGTTACGGGAGTATGACCCAACGGTGCAATGACTGTACTGTCTTCTTCAATCACAATATTTGCCTCCGCGTCGGAGAAATACCTTCCGCAATCCTCGCAGAACCAGTAAGCAATATAGCCGGACTCTGTACAGCTTGCCGCTACCGCCTCATGTGCGATCAGGTTTTCATGCTCACAAGGTATGATCGCATTTGCCGCGATGTTGTACAAATAGCCGCTGTCCGTGCCGCTGTTTACGCTGCCGTCCTTCGAATAGGAGAGAGAAAGCGTATGCGTGCCGGCGGTTAGCTCTGCACTATAAGAATAGGTTTTTGTGCCGGAAATAGCATTCGCAATCGTCGTATTATCCAGCTTGATCGTGAGCTTATCGTAGCCGCTTTCGGAGGACACCATATAATCAAAGGCAAGCGTAAAGGCATGCTCCGATGTGAATGTGATCGTAGTGGCGGAAGTGCTGGAGGAAACGCCCTGATTCGAGGATTTGATCGCATTGCAGCCGACCGCGCTGTCATTCTCGCTGAAGCTCCACGGATAGCTCTCTCCCTCGGAGTAAGTCACTGTGACGCCTTCCAGCCGCATCGCCTGAAGCCTGCTATCCTTATAGAGAATAAAAGTATGCTCTCCGTTCAGGCATTGATACACCCAATAGGTATCCGATTCCTCTACAAGCTCGCCCTGCTGATGCCCCAAAGGTGCGATTTCCTCCGTCTTTGTCATGCCGCAGACTGTGCACATGAAAGCCATACTACCCGACTCCGTGCAGGTCGGCTGGATTACACTGTCCTCAACCCACGCGTGGGCATCCTCGCTGGCATAGGAATAAACCTCGCCGCAGGTATTGCAGGTACAGGTAAATTTCACGCAGTCCGTCGTGCAGGTATACTCCCACGGCTCCGTCGTGTAGGAGCAATTCTCCCACCCCCGGGCATCCTCCATGATACAGAGCGTTAAGTTGGAAGCGCAGTTATTAAATGCAGAAGACCCGATTGTCGGCATATCTCCAATGAAGTGGACATGCCACAGGCTACTGCAGTTATTGAACGCCGAGCTGCCGATACTCGTCACACTCTCCGGAATCGTCATGTTCGTTAAGTGATTGCAGCCATAGAACGCATAGCCGCCAATGCTCGTTGCGCCGCTTTCAAGAATAACAGAGTTGATGATCGTACTGTAGGAATACCAAGGTGCGCGATTAGAACTCGACGAAGAATAATTAGCCATATTGCCCGAGCCGGTAATGACCAAGCTCCCTGTTTCGGAATTCAGCGTCCATGTCAGGTTCGTTCCGCAACGTCCGCTGTAAACGATAGCCTCCACGCCGCAGATCGTGCAAATGCCATCCTCGAATTCATGCGCCGTAAAGGTATATCCGTTTGTTTCCGCATAGCTTTGTGCGGTAGAATTCCGATACCCGTGAATCTCCGTCGTTCCGGCAACGCCGAGCGTGGTGCTGCAGCTGTTGATAGAACACCCGGAATTCAAAAGGGTAATGCCGGTCAAGTTGCCGCAATCACAGAATGCATCGCGACCGATACTCGTTACGCTCTCCGGAATCGTTACGCTCGTCAGACTGCTGCATCCGTAGAACGCATAGCTGCCGATACTCGTCACACTGTCCGGAATCGTTATGCTCTCCAAGCTGTTGCAGCAGAAGAACACACCACTGTCAATACTCGTCACACCTTCAGGAATCGTTACTCTTGTCAGGCTGCTGCAATTCTCGAATGCAGAACCACCTATGCTCGTTACGCTTTCCGGAATTGTTACACTTATCAGGTTGCTGCAGAACGAGAATGCACGATTACCGATACTTGTTACGCTATCCGGAATTGTCACGTCTGTTAAGCTGCTGCAGCCTTCGAACATAGAATCACTGATGCAAATCAGACCGTTCGGAATCACCACGCCCGTCAGGTTGCTGCATCGGGCAAACGCGTAGTCGCCAATGCTCGTTACCCTTTCCGGAATTGTTACACTCGTTAGGCTGCTGAAGTAGAATGCAGAACAACCGATATTCGTCACAGTTTCCGGAATTGTTACGCTTGTCAGGAAACCACAACACGCAAAAGCACTGTCAGCGATGCTCGTCACACCACTTGGAATGACATATTCGGTTTCCGTTTTCCCTGTGGGATAAACATACAGAACAGTTTTATCTTTGCTGAATAAAACGCCGTTCTCAGACGCATATGAGGTGTTTTCTTCTGCGACACATATTTCTGTCAAGCTTGCGTATCGGCACAAAATATCGCTGCAGATACCTGTCACATCGGCAGCAATATCCACCGACCTTATAACATCATCATATCCGTCAATCAGCCATTCAGGCTCTGAATCGGTATAGTCATACATATCTCCGGAGCCTTCGATGTGCAAAACTAAGCTTCCGTCCAAACGCCATGTAAGGTTTTCACCGCAAATACCGTCGGCATATGTACAATCCGCCGCTGATATCCCGCAATTGCTGCATATCGTATTATCGAAATCATGCATATCGCAGTTGATCTGTATACTTCCCATTTGAAGTGCAGTAAGTGCTTCACCCGCATCCTTGGAAATACTCGCCGCAGGAATGATATAGTCTTCAATATACATGGACATAATGCCATCCGTTTGGTTGTTAAAACACAACATGGCAATCGCGCCTGCAGCAGCGGCGTTATTCAGCTTCTCTTGGAAACTAATTGTGCCACGTTGCACAACTGCCACTTTACCGGATACATCTAATTCAGCATAATCCTCAGCGGTACCGTAACCGGGAACCACAGCAAACTCGACTGTTTGGCCGGTCATCGCGGAAAACAACGCGCTGTCGTCACTCTCGAGGTATCTGTAGCTCCCTCCGTCGCTAACGTAAATCTCGCTTGCGATCGCTTTTTGCGGAGTATTGCAGTAGCTGCAAATACAACCTTGACTAAAGTCATGCGTTGAGTATGTATATCCATACTTTTCCGCGTAGCTCATTGCAGTGGAGTTCCACTCTCCATGAATCACCGTTTTTCCTGCAACGCCCAAAGTATATGCACTATCCGATGTATATGTACTATTGAAAATGGTACAACTTGGGTTCAAGACGATCACGCTCGTCAGACTACTGCAATACTTGAATGCATTTCTATTGATTCTCGTCACACTTTCCGGAATCATTACACTCGTCAGGTTATCACAGTTATAGAACGCGTAATTGCCGATGCTTGTTGCGCCGCTTTCAAGAATAACAGAGTTGATAATCGCGCGGTAGGAATACCAAGGTGCGCAATCGGAGCTTGACGAGGAATAATCCGGCATATTACCCGAACCGAAAATCACCATGCAGCCGCTTGCAGGATCCAATGTCCATGTCAGGCTCTCCCCACAGCTTCCGCTAAAAATGATTGCACCCGCACCGCAGATCGTACAAACGCCGTCCTCGAATTCATGCGCTGTAAAGGTGTATCCGTTTATCTTTGCATACCTTTGCGCAGTGGAATACCGATATCCGTGAATCTCCGTCATTCCCGCAACACCGAGCGCTGTGCTTTCAGTGCTGTAGTTGCCGATAGAACACAATGGATTCAAAACGGTAACTCCTGTTAGGTCGCTGCAACCGGAGAATGCATAGTTGCCAATGCTCGTCACACTTTCCGGAATTGTCACGCTTGTCAGGCTGCTGCAGCCGGAAAACGCAGAACCGCCAATACTCGTCACGCCCTCCGGAATTGTCACGCTTGTCAGGCTGCTGCAGCCGGAAAACGCAGAACCGCCGATGCTTGTCACTCCGCTTTCTATCGCAACCGACTTGATTAGCCTTCGGTAAACATACCATGGAGCCGATCCACTGCTGCTATAATTTGTCATAGCGCCTGTGCCGGAAATGGTCAGCGCTCCGGTTTGCAAATCAAATGTCCATACCGCCGCATCGCCACAGTTGCCTGTCAAGACAGAGCTTTCCCCGCAGATGGTGCAAATGCCATTTTCGAATATATGGCCAATAAATGTATAGCCGTAGTTAGCGGCATAGGTTGCAGCCGTAGAGTCCGGATAACCGAAAATAACGCAAGAGTTTCCTAATGTGTTTGAGCTGGCGTAGATCGAACATTCCGGATTCATGATCGTAATGCTTCCTAAACTGCTGCAGTTGTCGAACGCATTATTGCTGATACTCGTTACGTTCTCCAGAATTGTCACACTCGTCAGGCTGCTACAGCCACTGAACGCAGAACTACCGACACTGGTGATGCTTTCGGGAATTTCATATTCCACATCCGTTTTTCCTGCGGGATATTTCAACAATGTTGACTTATCCTTATTGAACAAAACACCATTATCCGAGGAATAAACCATATTCCCTTCTGCCACATCTATGGCAGCCAGATTGCTGCAGCCCTGTAGCGCACCGCTGTCAATGTTTGTGACATTTACGGGAATCGTCACACACATAAGACTGCTGCAGTCTCTGAACGCAGAACTGACAATGCTGGTGACGCTTTCGGGGATTTCATATTCTACATCCGCTTTTCCTGCGGGATATTTCAGCAATGTTGACTTATCCTCATTGAACAAAACACCCTTATCCGAGGAATAAACCATATTCCCTTCTGCCACATCTATGGCAGCCAAGCTACTGCAGTGATAGAACGCAGAATCGTCTATGCGGGTTACGCTTTCGGGAATCGCCACGCTTGTCAAGCTGCTGCAATATGCGAACGCATTGTTGTTGATGCTCGTCACGCCTTCCGGAATCGTTACACTTGTCAAGCTTCTGCAGCCGGAAAATGCAGAGCTGCCAATGCCGGTTACGCTTTCGGGGATCGTTACGCTTGTCAGGTTGCTACAGCCGTAGAACGCACAAGAGCCTATGCGGGTTACGCCGTATTCTATTACTACAGAATGAACATTTGTATCGCGGGGATACCAAGGTGCAATACCGATATCTCCTGATCTATCATCTATATCTCCTGTTCCGCCAATCACCAATGTTCCATCTTTACATAAATACCAATAAACATTGCTGCCGCAGGTTCCGTTTGCTACAACCTCCAGACCGCAAATCACGCATACATTATTATTTGAAAAGGAATGGGCAAGCTTCGGAATTCCCTCGGAATAGCTGTCTCCGCAGACGGTACAAGTATAGCTCATAACGCCTGCTTCCGTACAGGTTGGCTCCGTAAGGACGGTAGCCTCATAAGCGTGATTCGTTTGCGTATGGACCGAGAAGCTGCCGGTATTGGAGGAGCTGTAAAATCTTGCGCCGAAATAATAGGTTGTTCCCGCCGTCAGGGTATAGGTCAGCGAGAAATTATACCCTTCACTGCTGTCATCATTAGAGGCAAGGCAATTTCCTTGGTTGTCATAGAGATAACCATAGGTATCGTAATTACCGGTAGAATAGAAGGTATAGCTCTCCGTATATTCCGGCACAAACATGAAGTAGGCATAGCCGCCCGCAGCGGAGATCACCGCCTCTTTGGTTTCATCTGCGGCAATGCTCTGCGCCGTATTTTCCGTATAGCTGTCGCCGCAGTTCGAGCAGGTGTAGACATTGCGCCCCACCAGCTGCTGCATAACATAGTTATGTCCCCATGCCGTGAAGCTTTCCGTGTAGTTGTCGCCGCAGCTGCTGCAGGTATAGGAAACCTCGCCGTCTTGGGTGCAGCTTACCTGGGTAATAACGGTTTTAATATAATCATGATGTCCGTTTTCACAGTCCACAATTGATTCAAACGAGTAACCGAACTTCTCGGCATAGCTCCACGCCGTCGAGTCTTGGTGGGCATGGAGCACCGTTGTTCCCGCGACACCCAGCGTTGTGCTGCCGTCCGCAATATCGCAGGAATCCGCATGGATGTACACAGAGGAAAGCTGCGAACAATCCGTAAATGCGCTCTGCCCAATCGAACATACGCCATCGTGTATCGTTACGGATGTGAGATGCGCGTTGTAAGCAAAGGCACCCGCACCGATTTGGGTAACCGTATCCGGCAGAATATACTCCGCATTCTCACGCCCGCCGGGATAGCAAATCAGTAACGTACCGTCATGATTGAAAAGGACTCCATCATCGGAGCGGTATGTTGTATTGCTTTCCTCCACCGTAATTCTTATCAGGCTTGCACACGGAGCAAACGCCCAGTCGCCGATCTCGTTCACGGAAGCCGGTATCGTAATTTCAGTCAAATGACTGCAAAGCGAAAAAGCCTGGGTACCGATGCTTTCCAGCGATTCAGGCAGCACAACCGCAGGAAGCGCGGTGCAATTCCAAAACGCGTTTTCTTCAATTTTGGTGACTGTACTCGAGATGCTGATGGAGGTTAATTGCGTGCAGTTTTCAAACGCTAAACTACCGATGTTTGTCAGCCCCTCCGGGAGAACGACAGAAGTAATGAGATCCTGATAATCTGCCCAAGGCGCAGTACAGGTATAGGATTCCATCGCACCCGTGCCGGAGATCGTCAAAACGCCGTTTCCGTTCAATTCCCATGTGAGCGATTCGCCGCAGCTGCCGCTTCCGTATAGATATTCCTCCGCCGAAATACCGCAGGAAGTGCATACGCCGTCTGTAAAGCTGTGCCCATACGCAGCAACTGAGTGCCTATACTCGCCTCCGCAAATATTGCAGGTGTAGCTCTCGATGCCTATTTCCGTACAGGTCGCCGTTGTGGTCATGGAGTATTCCCATATCGACAAGGGATAGCCGAACCAATCCCAGCCTTCGCTTCCTTCACGATAGCAAATGGTAAAGCCGTCTGCGCAGCCGTCAAAAACCGCCCTGCCAAAGCTGGGTTTATTGTCTAAAAAATGTGCGTGCAGCAGGCTGCTGCAGCCGTAAAACGCCCTTGTGCCAAGCGCATAGATGGCTTCTCCGCCGCCGCGTGTTGCATAAACGCCTCCATAACCGATAACACTTGCGGGAATGGTAATTTCTTTGAGCGCGGTACAATTGCGGAATGCCTCATCCGAGATATATCGGACGCCATCCGGAATCGCGATGTGTTCAAGGCTTGTACATCCGTTAAAAGTGGCGGATGCAATATAGGAAAGCTGAGAAGATAGTTTTACTTCTTCCAGTCCGGTACAATCCTTCATTGCCGCGGTACTTATCCATGTGACGGTATCCGGCATTTCTAACGCGGTTAAGCCGGAACAGCCGCGAAAAGCCGAGCTCTGTATACCGTTCACTCCGCTCGGTATCGTATAACTGCCGGAAAATGCGCCGGGGCACTGATAGAGGGTCGTCTTGCTTTTATTATAAAGGACGCCGTTTTCATCCGTGCAGTATGCAGTATTATCCGCTGCAACAGAAATCATGTTTAAATTACTGCAATCCGCAAAGGCACCGCTTCCGATATAGGTTACGCCTGACGGGACAGAAACAGATGTCAGCCTCTTACAGCCGGCGAAGGCCTCAGAATAGATTTCTTCCACGCCTGTCGGAACCGAAAAAGCCCCGTCATAAGCGCCGGGCGCTTTGATCAGTCTTGTTTTATCCTTATTATACAGGATACCGTTTGCGTCACTGCTGTAATTCGCGTTTTCCTCATCGACGACGAATCCCGTCAGGCTTTCACAGCCATTACAGAAATCACTTGACAAATAGGTGACGCCGGAGGGGATCGTAATACTCGTAAGCGCTGAACAATTATAAAATGCCTTTGTGCCGATTGTGGTAATACCGGTCGCAAAAGTTACATTTGTTAAATCCGCACAGCCTGCAAACACATATGCCCCAACCTCTGTCACATCCGCAGGGAAAGTTACTTCCGTCACCAAGACATCATTCACGAATAGCTTCCCTGCATAGTATAAGGGATTGGATTGCAGTTGATGGAAGACAATACCGCACCATGCATCAATGTCTGTTATGTTGACTTTCTGCAAATCTGTGCATTCGGCAAAGGCATAGTAGTCGATTTCCTCAAGGGACGCCGGCAGCGTGATTTCACAAAGACTTGTGCATTCACTAAATGCATTCCCGCCGATGCTGGTTACACCCTCTTCAATTACAACCGTCTTTATTTTGTCTGAAAGATATGCCCACGGTGCCGAGCTGTATGTTGTGCTCCAGTCTGCATAGTAGCATGTAAAACTGTACATGCTCCCGCTGCCAGAAATGGTTAGATTTCCGGTACTTTCATCAAAGCTCCATGTCAGGTTCTCACCGCAGGTTCCGGAAGTTTGCGAGGTTGTTCCCCCACCGCTTCCTAAATTCCCCAAATAATTCACGGTAATTGCTGTGATAGGCATCGCGTCCGTATCTTCAGAAACAGCGTATGTCCCATCCAAGAGGTTTGTTACCATTGCCGCATAATCATTTTGAGTAAAACTGTCATTCCACTGTGTAGACTCCGGCAGGCATACAAAGTTCTTTTCCAACTCCGTTGCAGATACCAGCCCAAGCGATTGAATTTGACCTGCATATGCCGCCCAGTCATCATTCACGATGATGCTTTCCAAAACGGCGTTCACCGTCGCGCCGAGGTTCTTCATCGCAGAAGTAAGCGTAAGACCTTCACTGTACCATGCATCAATCGTCTGCGCCTGATCCACATCGACGCCGATCACTTTCGCTCCGTCAAGTTTCGCCGCAGCCTCTGCGACAGAAGTAAACACGCCTCCCCCGCAGGCAAAAACAACCTGCGTGCCCGCAGCATACCACGCGTCCATGAAAGCGGTAATATTGGCATCCCCGTAAAACTGATTGCTGTATGCGAAATTGACCGCTACCTCGTTTTCCGTTCCAAGCTCCTTTGCCGCAGTGTCAATGCCCTGAACGAAACCGTAGCCATAGCGCATCACCGCCGGCACAGCCATTGCGCCCAAAAAGCCGAGCTGTGTGTAGCCCAGCTTTACCGCCGCATAGCCTGCCATAAAGCCCGCAAGCTCTTCCTGATAAAGCGCGCAGAACACATTGGACATGTCTATATAGTCATGGATATCCCAATTCTCCGCATTGCCGTCATAGTTCTCTTCCACTTCCCATAATAAGTCGCTCTCGGAAACATCCAGGGCGACAAATTTCACATCCTGATACTTTTCGCAGGTTTCAACGATTGCTCTTGCAAAGGCATATCCCGGGAGTAGCAGCACATTGTTACCGTCGGCGACTGCGGCATCAATCATCGCCACACGCTCAGCGGTAGAGTCCCCTGCCGGCTTATAATAAGAATAGTCAACATTATGCGCCATGCACCAAGCGCTGCCCGCCTCATGCACGGCTTGGTTAAATGCATGATCCGTGATATCTCCATAATCCGTGATCAGCGCCACATGCCACGCGGAATAATTTGCGTTGGTTGTTGCCTCATTTGTTGCTTCTCCGGCGTTCTCCTCTGCCGATACCAGAAGCGTAAAAGAGGAGGGAAACAGTGAAACCAACATAGCCAACAATAAAATAGTCGAAATAATCCTTCTTCGCATATGTCTCACTCCTTGCTGTAATATAGAAACTCTGAAGCAATCTGCGAGCACTTCGCAGTGCAGCACCGTAAATTGGTTCAGCGGTTTGTGAGGTTTTGAGTTCATCTATAAGCAAAATCCTCTGCTCAAACGATGGAATCAGAGCAGAGGAAATTGTTTCCGCCTTATTCGAAATCGTCATCCGGCGGGAGTTCAGGGTCGATAGGACCTGTGGGGTTTGACGATGTCGTGAGAACATCCTCAAGCGTGAATCTAAGGATCGAAATATCAGGGCACTCAAATACTTTCATTGCCTACACCTCCTTCAAGTCAATATGCGCGTAATAAATATTCTGCTTTCTCTCCGTTGGATAGGAAAGTAGGGTTTTGGAATCAGTAAATATTGACACATTACTGTTGCTGTTTATTATATAGGATTGTTACTCTGTTTTCAAGTCCTTTGATGACAAAACTCGACTTTTTTATCCGTTTTTTCTTCCTTCGCCCATTTTAGGAAAGTCTTGTGGGTGATCTTCAGTCGTTCCGCTGCTGCGCGGGCGGAGAGTTTTCCTTGCTGCCATAGCTTTTTGCAGGCTTCAAATTCCTCCGGGCGCTGCATCAGCTCCCTGCCGAATTTTACGCCTCTTGCTTTGGCGGCGGCGATGCCCTCCTTTTGCCTTTGGCGGATGAATTCGCGTTCCGTCTGCGCGACATAGGAGAGCAGCTGGAGCACAATATCCGCGATCAAGGTGCCGGTTAAATCCTTGTTTTGCCGCGTGTCCAGCAGGGGCATATCCAGCACAACGATCGCAGCAGGCTTCTCTTTGGTGATGATCCGCCATTGCTCCAAAATTTCATCGTAGTTTCTGCCGAGCCTGTCGATGCTCTTGACCGCAAGGACATCGTCGGGCTTGAGCTTTTTCATCAGCCTTTGATATTGCGGGCGCTCAAAATCCTTTCCCGACTGCTTGTCCAAGTAAATTCTGTCCACTCCGAATTCGCGCATTGCAATCATCTGCCGTTCCTCGTTCTGCTCTCTGGTGGATACGCGTACATATCCGTATGTCATTCTATCAGCCTCCGATCTGTTGAACTGCTTTCATTGTAAGCAGCATCCGCGCAAATGTGGCATACCTCGGCTTTCTTGCGTCCATGCTGCATAAAGCTATTATGACACAGGTCACGAGGCTCTTTTCTCGCACATCCCATTACTTTGCTCTATCCCAATCGCAGGGCACGCCGACTCTACATGCCGTCCGCGAAGCGGCAGACGGTACGGACAAACAGGTTTGTACACAGTCAATAGTTCCTGCACGAGATTGCCGCGTCGCGTTGCTCCTCGCAATGACACGGAGAGGCAGACCTATTTGTCATTGCAAGGCGCTTGCGCCGTGGCAATCTCTTTTCTTTCCCCATTACACTGTCGAAGACTCCTGCACTTGCACGCCCGCTTTGTCCAGCAATTTCTTTTCTTGCACTGTGAATGAACATTTTTCCTTACGCTTTTTTCGATGTGACTATTTCTTTTTTTCGGGTTTTCCGCTATAATACGAAGCATAATGTGCACTTTCTTGATTGGAAAGCTGTTTCGTAGAAACGAAATCTATCTCAGCTCTATCGTCTCCTGCGGAACACCTTTCCGAGCGACACTACAGATTTAGGGAGGCAAACCATGTCTATTTCCGCTTCCGCGCCGTGGCTGAATTTTTACGGAAAAATTCCGAAAACCATTGACTATCCGCGTCTGACCATGTTTCGGCTCATTGAAAAGACTGCCCGTTCAATTCCCGACAGCATTGCATACGAATTCATGGGCAAGGAGACGACCTATGCGCAGTTTCTTGCCCGCATTGACCGCGCTGCCCGTGCGCTTTACGCTCTCGGCATCCGCAAGGGTGACCGCGTGACGATCTGTATGCCGAACACGCCGCAGGCGGTGGACTGCTTTTATGCGCTCAACCGGCTCGGCGCGGTGTCCAACATGATCCACCCGCTTTCCGCGACGGAGGAGGTCACCTTCTATTTAAACACTTCGGACAGCAAGGCGATCTTGACCCTTGACCGCTTTTACGGCAAGGTGCATACGGCGCTGCAAAAGGCGAAGCGGAAGCCGATTCTACTGATTGCCAAGCTGCAGGATGAGCTGAAGCCGCTGCTTAAGGTCGGCTTCTCTCTGACCGAGGCGCGGAAATTCCCGAAGCTGCCGAAGGATAAGAGTTATATTCTCTGGTCAGACGCGCTGAAAAACGCAGCCGATCTCCTGCCTGCGGATGAGAGCGGCTATGAGGACTGCGCCGCAATTCTCTATTCCGGCGGCACAACGGGCACGACGAAGGGTATCTGCCTTTCCAGCTACAACTTTAACGCCCTCGCCTTACAGACGATTGCCTCCAGCGGCTATGACGATATCTTCCGCTGCTCGATGCTCTCGGTCATGCCGATCTTCCACGGATTTGGCTTGGGCATCGGCATCCATACGGCGCTGGTCGGCGGAGCGTGCTGCATTCTCGTGCCGAATTTCAATGTCAAGACCTATGCCGACCTGCTGAAGAAAAAGCGCCCGAACTTTATTCCGGGCGTTCCGACGCTGTTTGAAGCCCTCTTGCGCACACAGGGACTTGAGGATCTGGACATGTCCTTCCTCATGGGTGTGTTCTCCGGCGGCGACTCTCTTTCTACAGAGCTGAAAGCGAAGGTTGACGCATTCTTAACCGCACACGGCGCAAAAGTACAGATTCGTGAGGGCTACGGCACGACCGAATGCGTCACGGCAAGCTGCCTGACGCCGGTTGACTTTGCCCGCAGCGGCTCCATCGGCGTGCCCTTCCCCGACACCTATTATAAAATCGTGAAGGTAGGCACCACGGAGGAGGTCGAGCCGGAGACGGAGGGCGAAATCTGCCTCTCCGGACCTACCGTCATGCTCGGCTATTTAGACAATCCGGAGGAGACAGCCAACACCCTTCGCCGCCACGCGGACGGACGCGTCTGGCTGCACACGGGCGACCTCGGCAAAATGGACAAGGACGGCTTCGTCTATTTCCGCCAGCGTATCAAGCGGATGATCATTACCTCCGGCTTCAATGTCTATCCTTCGCAGCTGGAAAACATCATTGACGGACATCCGAAGGTGCTGATCTCCTGCGTCATCGGCGTAAAGGACGCTTACAAGATGCAGCGCGTCAAGGCGTTCGTCGTCTTAAAGCCGGAATTCACGCCCTCCGAAGCGATCAAGCAGGAGCTGCTTGCCTACTGCCGCGAGAAGATCGCAAAATACGCCATGCCGCGCGAGATTGAGTTCCGCGAGGAGCTTCCCAAAACCCTCGTCGGAAAAGTCGCCTACCGCATTTTGGAGGAGGAAGAGGAGGCGAAAGCAAAATGACGGAGCAAAAGCAACGCATTTGGGAGCTGGACACCCTGCGCGGAATCTGCATTCTCGGCATGATTGTCGTCCATTCCTTCTTTGATCTGTCCTATTTCGGCGGCATTTCTCTGACTCTACCGAGCTGGTTTTTCTTTATTCGCCAATACGGTCATGTCCTGTTCGTCCTTATCTCCGGCATATGCGTGACCCTTGCCTCGCGGAGCTTTCAGCGCGGCGTGGTCGTATTCGGCGCAGGTCTGCTCATCACCTATGTCACGATGTTCATGGATCAGATCCTCGGCTTTTCCGATATGCGTATCTGGTTCGGCATTCTGCATATGCTCGGCATCTGCATGATGCTCTATCCCCTGTTTAAGCGGCTGCCATCTTGGGCGCTTGCGCTGCTCGGAGCTGCCTTTATCGCCCTCGGCTTTTGGTTTGAGACAGTCACCGTCTCCGTGGATTTTCTCTTTCCGATTGGTCTGCGCTCCGGACGCGTCTTTACGGGGAGCGACTATTTCCCGATCTTCCCCGGCTTCGGCTGGTTTTTGGTCGGTGCCTTCCTCGGCAAAACGGTCTACCGCAGGAAGCAGAGCCTTCTCCCCCGCGTCAACACGGAAAACGCCGTGCTGCGTTTCTTCCGCTTCTGCGGCAAGCATTCTCTCGTGATCTACTTAGCGCATCAGCCGGTTCTGACCGTTTTAACCCTCTTGTTCTTCGGCTGACCGAACAAAACGCGCCGTGCTCCGGCGCGTTTTTCTATGTAAGATAGGTAGATTGACATGAGTTTGAAAATCTGTTATAATGTCCGATAGATCATTGTGAATTGAGGAGGTTGCCATGAACAATTCCTATGTTGTTATGACCGATTCTTCCGCTGACCTGACCGCTGAGCTGGTGGAAGAATTAGGACTGGATGTTATTCCGCTCAGTGTCAATGTCGGGGAAAAGAGCTTTATGAACTATCCCGATGAGCGTGAGATCGGCTCGCACGATTTTTATGAGATGCTGCGCGGCGGCGCAAACGCAAAGACCTCTGCCGTGAATGTCGATACGTTCTTAAACGCGATGTCCGTCCATCTGAAAGCCGGGAAGGATATCTTATATCTTGGCTTCTCCTCCGGACTCAGCAGCACCTACAGCGCTTCAGAAATTGCCGCGCAGGAGCTGCGGGAGACCTACCCTGATCGAAAGATACTCACGGTAGACACGCTTTGCGCCTCACTGGGTCAGGGGCTTTTGGTCTACCTGACCATGCAGAAGGTGCTTGCGGGCGCAACCATCGAGGAAGCCGCAGCATTTGCGGAGGAAAATCGTCTGCATTTGTGCCACTGGTTTACGGTCGATGACCTGTTTTTCCTCAAGCGGGGCGGACGCGTCTCGGCAGCAACCGCTCTGGTCGGCAGCGCGCTCGGGATTAAGCCTGTGCTGCATGTAGATAACGAGGGGCATTTGATCAATGTCTCAAAAGCGCGCGGACGCAAAAACTCCATTCTCGCGCTCGTTGACCGCATGGAACAATCCGCAATAGACCCCGCAAAGCAGACCATTTTCATCAGTCACGGGGACTGCCGCGACGATGCGGAGTTTTTGGCGGATGAATTGCGCAAGCGCTTCGGCATTTCCGACATTACAATTAATTATGTCGGTCCCGTGATCGGCGCACACTCCGGTCCCGGCACTTTGGCACTCTTTTTCCTCGGCACGTCGCGCTGATTATCGGAATTGTACATCATTTTGTATTGCAATCCGTGAAATTTGTATATTCCTACAATTGACTTTTATGGTTTAAAGCATTATAGTTAATAAAAAATTTACAATTGCTTTGAAAGGAGGCGCGGTGATGAATACAATCCGCAACACAGAACACAGAATGTCCAATTGCAGTGCCGCGTCTGCCGCCGGCACTTGTTTTGCTGTGTCTTTCCGCGCCTTTCTGATGGATACCGTTTTGTCGGTATCCATCATTTTGCTTATTGGCTTGCTTCCGCTTGTCATTTCAAGCTGAATTTCGTCGAAGTCACACGAAGCTTGTAGCCGTGCAATACGGATACTAATCCGGCCTCGTCCTTCGACGAAGCCGGTTTTGTATATTTGCTCAATTTTGAAAGGAGAAAAGGAAAATGAAAAAAACACTTTCTATCATCTTGGCGCTCGTCATGGTCGTCGCTCTATTTGCAGGCTGCGCGTCCGACGAGAAGACCTCCGGCGGTGATACGCTGAAACTCGGCTTTATCGGCCCCCTGACCGGTGGCGCGGCAGTTTACGGCAACGCTGCAAAGCGCGGCGCTGAGATTGCCGTCAAGGAAATCAACGCCAAGGGCGGCATCCAGCTCGAGTTCAACGCGCAGGATGATGAGAACGACGCCGAGAAGTCCGTCAACGCATACAACAACCTGATGGACTGGGGCATGCAGATGCTTGTCGGCACCGTCACTACCACCCCCTGCGTCGCTGTCTCTGCGGAGACTTACGCTGACCGCGTTTTCGCCCTGACGCCCTCCGCTTCCTCCACTGAGGTTACCTCCGGCAAGGACAATGTCTATCAGATCTGCTTTACCGATCCGAACCAAGGCAGGGCCTCCGCACAGTACATTTCCGAGCACATGGCAGACGCAAAGATTGCCGTCATTTATGACAACAGCAGCGTCTATTCCAGCGGTATTTATCAGACCTTTGACGCAGAAGCAAAGACGCTCGGTCTGAACATCGTCTCCGTCAGCACCTGCACCGAAGACACCTCCGACTTCTCCGTACAGGTTTCCGACGCGAAGAACGCAGGTGCTGATCTTGTGTTCCTTCCCATCTACTATACTCCCGCATCCCTGATCCTCAACTACGCCAACTCCATCGGCTACACCCCGACCTTCTTCGGCGTGGACGGCATGGACGGCATTTTGACGCTGGAAGGCTTCAACACAGAGCTTGCTGAAGGCGTTATGCTCCTGACTCCGTTTGCGGCTGACGCAGCCGATGAAGCGACCCAGTCCTTCGTTAAGAGCTATCAGGACGCCTATGGTGAAACTCCGAACCAGTTCGCAGCCGACGGGTATGACTGCGTTTACGCGATCTATCAGGCATTCACCGCAACCGGTCTCGGCACGGATGCCTCCGCAGCCGATATCTGCGACGCAATGTGCCAGCAGTTCAATACCATGAGCTTCAGCGGTCTGACCGGTCAGAACATGACCTGGAAAGAAGGTCAGGTCGATAAGGCGCCCGCCGCTGTCATTATCAAAGACGGCGTGTATGTAAGCGCAGGCTGATTCCTCAGAATCCATCACCCCTCGCGGAGCTCTCCGCGGGGGGGCGTGGTTCTAAAAATGACCTCTGTTACTATAGAAAGCGGGAGGCTGTTTTATGGCATTTTTATCAAATTTCATCAACGGTCTTGGGCTTGGCAGCATTTACGCAATCATCGCCCTCGGCTATACTATGGTTTACGGCATTGCTAAGATGCTGAATTTTGCGCACGGCGATGTCATCATGGTCGGCGCATATGTTTCTTATGTCAGCATTATCTCCCTCGGCACGCCGCCGCTGCTGGCGCTTGTGATCGCAATGGCAGTCTGCACCATTCTCGGCATCGTGATCGAGCGTTTAGCTTACCGTCCTCTGCGAGCGTCTGCTTCCCTTGCGGTGCTGATTACGGCAATCGGCGTGAGCTATCTGCTGCAAAACGCCGCGCTTTTGATCTGGACCTCAAATACAAAGGTCTATCCCTCCATCGTGAGCTTTCCTCCGCTGCACCTGTTCGGCGGCAAGCTGACGATCACCGGGGAGATGCTCATCAGCGTTCTGACCTGTATCGTCATCATGATCGGCTTGACCCTGTTCACAAGCAAAACGAAAACCGGCAAGGCAATGCGCGCTGTTTCGGAAAACCGTGATGCCGCTGAGCTGATGGGCATCAGCGTCAACCGCACAATCACAATTACCTTTGCCATCGGTTCCGCCCTCGCGGCGGTGGCAGGCGTGCTCTACTGCTCGACCTACCCCGTGCTGAATCCGACCGTTGGCTCCATTCCGGGCATCAAGGCCTTCACCGCCGCTGTGCTTGGCGGCATTGGCTCCATCCCGGGAACGCTTGTGGGCGGTCTGCTGCTCGGCATCATTGAGATTTTCGGCAGAGCCTACATCAGTCAGGAGCTTGGCAACGCCATTGTGTTTGCGGTGCTGATCATCATCCTTCTTGTGAAGCCGAACGGACTGCTTGGCAAGAAGGTCAACGAGAAAGTATGAGGTGATTGAAATGCGTCTGTGGAAATCAAAAACTTCGCGGCAAAACCTCATTACGCTTGCTATGGTCATCGTCGCCTTTGCCGTTCTCTTTGTTCTGAACGAAGGCGGCGTGCTCAGCCGCAGCTTCAGCGGGCAGCTTGTTCCCATCTGCGTTTACATCGTCATGGCGCTGTCGCTCAACCTGACCGTCGGTATTTTGGGAGAATTGAGCCTCGGTCACGCCGGCTTTATGAGCATCGGCGCTTTCTCCGGCGTAATCGCCGTAGCATTTTTCCAGCAGTACCTTACCTCTCCCATTCTTTTAATGATCGTCGCCATGTTGATCGGCGGCATTATGGCAGGCATTGCCGGTTTTCTGATCGGCATTCCCGTTCTGCGCTTGCGCGGCGACTACCTTGCCATCGTCACCTTGGCATTCGGCGAGATCATTCGCAATGTTCTCGAATGTCTCTATGTGAAGATGGAGGACGGCGCGCTGCATTTCTCCATGTTCGGCTCTGCCGATCTCGGCGGTAATTTCATTATTTCCGGCCCGCAGGGCGCGAGCGTGCCCGCAAAGCTCTCTACCTTCGGCTTGGGCATCGGGCTGGTGCTTTTCTCGCTGATCGTCATCATGAATGTCGTCCACAGCAAGGAAGGCCGCGCCATCAAGGCAATCCGCGACAACCCCATCGCCGCCGAATCCGTCGGTTTGAATCTGACCGCGTATAAGATGAAGGCGTTTGTGACCTCCGCGATCCTCGCAGGCATGGCAGGCGTCCTCTTCGCGATGAACTACTCCACCGTAGAGGCAAAGAAGTTCAATTTCAACACCTCGATCAGCGTGCTTGTCATGGTCGTTCTCGGCGGCATGGGCAATCTGCGCGGCTCTATCATTGCGGCTGCCCTTCTTACCGTCCTGCCTGAGCTGCTGCGCGGCTTTGATGATTTCCGTATGCTCATCTATGCTGTGGTACTGATCCTTGTGATGCTGCTCAACGCGAATGCACGCGTGAAGCAATTCAAGCTCACCTGCACGCAGAAGCTCCGCAGCCTCTTCTCCCGAAAGGAGGCGTCGAAATGAGTCACGCAACCCGTACAAAAATGGTTCCGCTTCCGACCGATGTCATTATTCCGGAACGCGATATCGGCAAGCAGCCCGTGCTGGACATTCGCAATCTCGGCATTGATTTCGGCGGTCTGACTGCTGTGGATTCGTTCACGCTTGCCATCGGCCCGACGGAAATCGCGGGTCTGATCGGCCCCAACGGCGCAGGCAAAACCACCATTTTTAATCTCTTGACCAACGTCTACCAGCCGACGCGCGGCTCAATTCTGCTGCGCGGGATCGACACAAAGGGCATGTCAACCGCACAGGTCAATCGGCTGGGTATCGCGCGTACCTTCCAGAACATCCGCCTGTTCGGCGGTATGTCCGTCTTAGATAATGTCAAGGTCGGTCTGCATAACAGCATCAAGTGTTCCTTTGCAAGCTCCCTGCTTCATACGCCCGGCTACTACAAAGCCGAGAAAAAAGCGCGGGAACGCTGCCTCGAGCTGCTTGATTTTATGGGTATGGCGGACATGGCGCAGCTTCGAGCCGATTCCCTCCCCTACGGCGCGCAGCGTCGCTTGGAGATCGTCCGTGCGCTTGCGACAAATCCCGCGATTATCCTCCTTGACGAGCCGGCAGCCGGTATGAACCCCTCGGAAACCGCCGAGCTGATGGAGCAGATTGTGCGCATTCGTGACACCTTTGAAATCGCCGTCATGCTGATCGAGCATGACATGAATCTCGTGATGGGCGTATGCGAGGGCATTGCGGTCGTCAACTACGGAAAGATCATTGCCAAGGGCACCCCGGAGCAGATCTGCAACGACCCCGTCGTCATTGAAGCCTATTTAGGAAAGAAAGGAGCTGCCGCACATGCTGCTGAAGGTTGATAACATTGAAGTCTATTACGGCGCGATCCACGCGATCAAGGGCATCTCCTTTGAGGTGAACGAGGGCGAGACCGTAGCGCTGATCGGCGCAAACGGCGCAGGAAAGTCCACCACACTGAAAACCGTCTCCGGTCTGATGCACCCGAAAACCGGAAGGATTGAGTTCCTCGACAAGGACATCACGCATATTGAGGCGCACAAGCTTGTCTCGCAGGGGCTTGCCCATGTGCCGGAGGGACGGCATATTTTCCTGCAAATGACGGTGCAGGAAAACTTGGAAATGGGTGCCTTTACGCGCAATGGTGATATCCGTGACGCGCTGGATAATGTATTTCAACATTTCCCGCGGCTGAAGGAACGCCGCAAGCAGATCGGCGGTACGCTCTCCGGCGGCGAGCAGCAGATGCTCGCGATGGGCAGAGCGATGATGATCTCGCCGAAGCTGCTGATGCTGGATGAGCCTTCTATGGGTCTTGCGCCGATTCTTGTCGAGCAGATTTTTGACATCATCCGAGAGCTGCGAAAAGCCGGAACAACCATTCTTCTCGTCGAGCAGAATGCCGGCATGGCACTTGACATCGCCGACCGCGCTTATGTTCTTGAGACGGGTAAGATCACCCTCTCCGGCACCGGCGCAGAGCTTGCACAAAGCGAGCTGGTCAAAAAAGCCTATCTCGGCGGCTGAGCCTTATCGAAAGCAGAAAAGGTTCCGATCTCCATGCGGATTGCGGAGATCGGAACCTTTTCTTTTTTTGACAGTACAAACATCTCTGTGCGCACTTGGCAGTTCTTCCACGAGATTGCCACGGCGCAAGCGCCTCGCAATGACATAAGAGGACGCCCTACCTGTCATTGCGAGGAGCGCAGCGACATGGCAATTTCATGCAGACACTTCGAGAAACGTGGCAACCCCTGTAGGGCGGGGACATGTCCCGTCTGTGTAAGCGGCAGACAGCAGGCATGAACGAGTTTGTGTGAAGTTAGTAGTTCCTGCACCGGCTTACGACTGTCCCCGCCTTACAGGTTGTTAGACAATTGAGGGTACGGGGGTCGGTCTTGCGGGGTCGAAGATCTTTTCTACTTCGAACAGATCATCCAGCAATTCGGGATCCCACCACATGCGGTAGCCGTCAATATTGCGCCGTCCCTGACGCACATAATTATCGTGAATCTGTACCCAGCATTTTGCTGAGTCGACATTGCAGAAGAACCGATAGCCCGCATTGTAAAGCGCCTCGAATTTCGCGCCGGAATACTTCTCAACACCCGCGATATCGCTTCCGTAGGGATAGATGAAAATATCGGTGTCTCCTACGACCGGCTGCACTTGATTCTCCCATTTTTGCACATCGGAGGCGACCTCATCGGAGCCGTGATTGCCATAACCAAAGTGTGCATAGCTGTGGCTCGCGATCTCCCAGCCGTGCTCCTTCAGGCACTTTGTCACCGCCTGTGCATCACGAATCTCCTGCTGATAGGCGTCCTTTCCGAGAATTTCCTCCCATTCCGGATGCGTGTGGTAGCCGAAAACCCCCTCATATCCCGTTAGGGCAAGGATACCGCGCGCGCCGCGATAGGAGAAATCGGGATGCTCCTCGATAAACGCCTCTAAAATCGGCACAACATCATATTCGCCGTATACTGTCTCTCCGTCAGCGCGGATGTACTCACAGGTTGGGTGCCCATCCGTGCCGATGACGAGCTTGTTGGCAAAGCCGTCTCCCTTCGCGTCCGGTACACGGTCTTCGTCGCCATCGACCATATACTCGTAATAATTTACATCGTCCTGCGAGAGAACGATCGGCGTCTTTCCGGGCGGGAGATAGATTTCCCCTTGTGTATAGACGGTGTTACCGCTTTCATCCGTCGTCGGCACGGCAATATCGTGAATACGGACAAGGACAAAGCCTCTCCGGTACAGTTCGTTCAAAATCGCGCGGAATTCCGCCACTGTCGCCATATACTGATTATAGCCGTTGGCGGTATATTCGTCGTCAAACGCGCGGTCCGTATCCACAATCAGGCTGTGGAAGAAAATATGCGTAATCTGCGTGGTATCCGCCCAACGCACCGTCTTCGCCTTTTCCGCAAGGTAGCGGTCGTTCGCCTCTGAAAGCTCAGGCTGCTGCATCCAGTCCACGCCGTATTCCGACAGCACTTCAACCGCTGCGTCGTAGTCATAGCCCGCAGCGAGACAGTCTCCACGTTCGATCAAACCGGCAATGATCTCCTCACGGGATATCGTAGCTTCCGTCGGCTCGGTCGTTGTCTCAGGCGGCGCGCTCTCAGGCAGAATCGCGCCGACCACCAGATAGATCAGCCCGCCGAGCACCAAAAACGCAGCTATGGCAAGGGCTGCCAAAATCAGCCAGCCGCGAATGTTCTTTTTGCGCCTTTTCCTCCGCTTTCCCGTCGGACGACGTGTCTGCTGCCCACGCTGCGGCGTCCGTCGCTGCTGAGGCGTTGTGCTTCCGCGTGGAGCGGTGGTCGGCACGCTTTGCCGCTCAAACGCAGTGCGATAGGAATCCTCCCGCTGCAGCAGCGCTTTCTCTGCATCCCATTGCGCGTCAAAATCAAACGGTGCCGGGCGTAGCGCTCTCTGCCTGTCTTGATTATCCCAAGCGGACATAAGGAATCATCCCCCTTTTTCTTTTTATTCGCTCAAAAGCCTGCGTCTTGCAATGTTGATGGTATCCTCCTGCATATGGTTGATCCATGCGAGGCTCTTTCCGCAGCCGTAGGCAACGCAGGAATCCGCATCGTCAGCAACCATGCACTTGATCTCCGTACGCTCCTGCAAAAGAAGATCCATGCCGTAAAGCTGGCTGCCGCCGCCGGTCAGTACGATGCCGTTTTTTGAAATATCCGCAACAAGCTCCGGCGTCGTCTGCTCCAAAACATCAAGCACCTTGTCGGCGATTTGGCGCGCGGGCCGTTTCAGCGCTTCAACGATCTCCTCCGAGGTCACGGTGATCTCTCGCGCAAGTCCGGTTTTCAAGTCTCTTCCCTTCACGCACAGAGACTGAACCTCCGGCCGCGGTAACACACATCCAATCGTCAGCTTGATCTCCTCGGCAGTATTCGCGCCGATCACTATGCCGAAACGCTTTCGGACGAATTTGATGATTGCCTCGTCAAATTCCACACCCGCAACCTTCAGCGAGGAGGACTGTGCAACGCCGTTCATTGTCAGCACGCCGATATCCGTCGTACCGCCGCCGATATCCACCACCATGTGTCCCTCCGGCGCGGAAATATCCAAATGCGCGCCCAGCGCGGCTGCCAAAGGCTCCTCAATGAGATAAACGCGTCTTGCGCCCGCTTCCATCGCTGCCTGTATCACCGCGCGTTCCTCGACCTCCGTAATACTGCTCGGCACGCTCACGATCATGCGCGGCTTGATAATGGCATGCTTCATCACGCGGCGTATCATTTCTGTAAGCATCCGCGCCGTCAGCTCATAGTCGGAAATTACTCCGTCTTGCAGCGGGTGGATTGCGACAACATTGCCCGGCGTTCTTCCAAGCATATTTCTCGCTGCGGCGCCTACCTGCAAGATCTTTCCGGTATTCTTATCCAACGCAATTACCGCAGGCTCGCGGAGCACCACGCCCTTTCCCGCAGCATAGATCAAAACATTGGATGTGCCGAGGTCGATACCCAAATCCTTAGAAAACAAAAACATCTGTTACACCTACCGTCAGTTATTCGAAAGTTGTGTTACTGCCACCGTCGCGCATAGCACGCTTGCCGCGCCTGCCGTCAGAAGGATACGGCTGCATTCACTGAGCGTTGCGCCGGTGGTCATAATATCATCAATCAAGAGGACGTGTCTGTTCGCGAAGCGCTCCGGTTCAACGGAACGATAGGCATTGATCACATTCGCCCGCCGCTGTTCCGCGCCCTCAAGCAGCGACTGCGCAGGGTTATCACGCACCTTTTCCAGTGTACGCACGCACGAAACGCCAAGCTCGTTTGCCACTGTTCTTGCAAGGAGCTCACTTTGATCAAAGCCGCGCTTGCGCCGCCGTTTTTTGCTAACGGGAACCCATGATAAAATATCAAACGCCGCCTGCATGCGCAGGAGCTGCATGGCAATCAGCCGTCCGTAGGCTCCCGCATATTGCTGCATTCCCTGAAACTTATAGCGTTTCAGCGAAGCCGCCACGTCACCCGAATAGGCAGTGACGGCATAGCACTGTGTGAAAAATTCCCCCCGCTTGATCGGAGCCTCCAATATGGAAAGCTTTGTGCGGCACTCTGCACAAAAATCAGTCTCCTTCTCCCGCAGCAGTTTTCGACAGATCGTACAACGCGGCGGATACAGGAGATCAAGGAACCATGTGACAATACTCATTTTGCCATACACCCCGCGAGGCGATGGCGCAAGCCGCTGTAACGCTTATTACGGCGGTTATTGGCAGTCATCTGCGCTACGACCTCCTCATTGCCGACAAGAATCAAAAGCTCACGGGCGCGCGTAATCGCCGTGTAAAGCACACCGCGGGTCAGCAGCATCGGCGCGCCTGCATATGGGACGAAAATCACGGCGCGGTATTCGCTGCCCTGACTTTTGTGGGCGGTAATGGCGTAAGCCAGCTCCAGCTCCGGCAGCATGTCCGAGTCATAGACCGCAATACGGTCATCGAAGCGGATACGAATCGCATCCTCCTGCGGGTCGATCTGCTCAATGATACCGATATCGCCGTTAAAGATCCCCATACCCGCGCCGCCGTCGGGCTTTTTCCATAGTATATCATAATTGTTGCGGATTTGCATCACCCGATCTCCCTCGCGGAAAATATAGTTTCCGCAAGGCTTCTCCCGTTTCTTCGGCGCAGACGGATTGAGTGCCTCCTGAAGCGCTAAATTGAGGCGGAAGGTGCCTGTCTCTCCTTTGCGCGTCGGAGAAATCACTTGAATTTCATCTGCGGGAATCCCCATGTTTTTTGGCAGCCGCAGCGCACACAGCTCCGTAATTGTCTGCACAACCGCGTCCGGGGAGCGGCGTTTCATAAAGAAAAAGTCTCGATCCTTCGCCGTCAGGATCGGCAGCTCTCCATGGTTGACGGCGTGCGCGTTCATGACAATCAGGCTCTGCCGGGCCTGCCGAAAGATCTCCGTTAAACAGACCGTACGAACCAAACCGCTGCGGATGAGATCGGAAAACAAATTACCCGCACCGACCGACGGAAGCTGATCCGGATCGCCGACCAAGATCAACGTGGCTCTCTCCGGCAATGCGCGCAGCAAGCTGTGCATGAGCAGGAGATCGACCATCGACATCTCATCGACAATCACCGCGTCGCAATCCAGCGGGTCGTCCTCGTCGCGGTTGAAATACATCTCCCCTGTCTCTGGCGAGATCTGCGCTTCAAGCAGACGGTGAATGGTCGAGGCCTCACGGTCGGTCAGCTCGGAAAGCCGTTTTGCAGCGCGGCCTGTGGGTGCCGCCAATAGCGTCTTGCGGTGCAGCAACTCAAACAGACGCAGGATTCCCGCAAGCGTCGTTGTCTTGCCTGTGCCGGGGCCGCCGGTGAGAATGAGGAGCTTTTGCTCCGCAGCGCAGCGGATCGCCTCTTTCTGCCGCTCTGCATAGGTTAGACCGCTTTTTTGCTCAATGCCGGAAAGTACGCGCTCCGCGTCGGGAAGCTCGTCCTCCGGCGCGCACGCCATGCGGCAAATCCGCTCAGTGACGGAAAGCTCCGCCTCATGGTATTCCGGCAGGTAGACGGCGGTAATTCCCGCAATCTCATCTGCCACCACGCTGCCAAGCGCGCAGAGGCGGTCTATGGCGGCAAGCGCGGCAGCGGTATCCAGATTCAGCATCGTTGCGGTTGCCGTGCCAAGCTTGTCCATCGGTAAAAAGGTATGTCCGTTATTCAGATTGTAGCGCAATTCAAACACTACACCCGCTTCCACGCGCAGCTCGTTATCGCCGTCAAAGCCCAGCTCGATTGCCATTGCGTCAACGGCGGCAAAGGACGCGCCAAACTGCGGCTGTGTCAAAAGATAAGGGTTCTCATGAATCAACTCCATCGACTGTTCGCCATAGACGCGGTAAAGTCGAACCGCGATCTCAGCGGGAATGCGGTAGGCGGTCAAAAACTCGATCAGTCTGCGGACGCCGACCTGTCTACGGAAGGAAGCGCCCATTTCCTGCGCGGCTTTTAAGGAAATGCCGCTGATCTCCGCAAGGCGTTCGGGCGCTCTGTCGAGAATTTTCAGGCTGTCCTCCCCGAAGTGTGCGACGATCTTCTCCGCTGTCTTCGGGCCGATGCCCTTTACTGCGCGGGAGGACAGATATGCGCGAATCTCATTGACGGAATCCGGCAGCAGACGCTCTAAGAACTCCGCTTCAAATTGCTTGCCATATGTGTTGTGCATCGTCCATTTGCCCGTTACGATCAGCCGCTCCCCTGCAACCGGCGCGGGGATCGTTCCGACGACGGTAATCACTGCGCCGTCCTCGGCGTCAAGCTTGATGACCGCGTAACCGTTTTCCTGATTCTGAAATACCACAGCGGCAATCGTTCCGCTAATCAGCTCCTGCTCCAATATCCTCGTTCTCCGTTCGTATAATCTCCGGTAGCTGTGATCGGCTGCACAAAAGCGCATCCTCCCGCCTGCGAAGCAGCAGTTCCGCCGCGCACTGACCCTCGCAGTCAATACCGTCATCCACAAAAACCAAGGTTGTGCGTAGTCCCAGCCATTCACGTTGGCGTAAGGCGGCACGCATCGTCTGCTGCACAAGCGCAGCGTTACCCTTTAGCAGGACGACATAAAAGGTATTCTTTGTCTCCTTCGTTGAGAGCAGCGCGTCAAAAAACAGCCATACAATCAAAAGCATTCCTGCCGCAGCCAGCGCCGCAATCACAATCGTTAAAACCACACAAATCACCTCACGCCATTCTATGTTTCGGCGTGAAGAAATGTACCCATCTTCTATTTTACTACAGCAACGAACGAATCGCAACGAGTTTTTACAAAATAATCATTTTTATACGAATCACCAATGAAAACGGACACTTCCGTTTTGAATTTATCCTGCCGCTTTGCAGCAATCTGTCTCCTCTTTTTACCGCTCACCGCGTCGATGAAAAAGGTTCGGGTGCTTTTCTGCATCGGCGTGTGCTTCTTTCTCCTTTTCCAGCATACGGCAACGTTCCGGCAGCTCCGCAGCGTGAATGCAGACCAGTGGGAGCGGCTCGGCGGAGGTAACGGAAATGACGAAATTCTCAAGTATATGGCTTTGGCAGATGCAGCCGTCCGGGGTAACGCCCTCCACTGCCGTGAACCCCGGCATATCGTAGCAAATCCCTCTGCCGGTGTATTTTCCGTAGCTTTCCTTCATCGACCAAAGTCGCGTAAACGCCTTGTCTGCATCCCCAGCTTTGGCGGCATGAAGCTCGTTTTCGCTCATAAACCGCGTCGCAAGGGATTCCTTGAAGCATACATAATCCTGAATATCCACACCCAACACGCTGTCGGAAATACCGCAGGCAACGCCTTTTTTACAGTGTGAAAGATTGAAATGGACACCCGGCAGATTCGCAAGGTAGTGCTTCCCAGTCTTCATGGTGGTAAGCCTCGGCATCATGCGGCAGTCATATTCCGTATCCAATGCGATGCGCAGCAGCACAAATGCCAAAACAGATTGCACGCGGTCACTTCGAAAGCGGTACTTGTTCGTTCCCGCACGCCGCTGTAAGGACACATACGGCAAAAGCTCTTCCAAGAATGCGTCCTCAATCTGTTCGATGTCATCAATATAATATACCAAAGCGCGCCTCCATTTCGCCGCGATCAGTTTCCAGCGTAATCCGAACAAAAAGGATCACTCCTGCGGAAGTTTCCGCAGGAGTGAAAAGCAATGCTTATTCTGCTTCCTCAATACAAATGCCCTTTTCGGCAAACGCCTTGAGCAGCAGATCCATATCCGACGGAATGGAGATCGGCTCGCCGCACGCCTTGATGGCATTGGCAACGTCCTTCAGACCGTTGCCCGTGACAACGGAGACAATCTTCGCGTCCTTCGGGAGCTTGCCCTGCTCACAGAGCTTCTTGATGCCTGCCGTGCCCGTTACGCCCGCAGGCTCACCGAACACGCCGCAGGTACGACCGAGGAGCTTCTGCGCCGCCATGATCTCCTCATCGGAGACATTGACGACGATGCCGTTCGATTCGCGGATTGCCATGAGCGCCTTGTCCGCATTGCGCGGCACGCCGACAGCGATGGAATCGGCAAGGGTATTCTCCTCCATCGGATACCAGTCCTCGTTATTGGCAATCGCGCGGTTCAAGGGGCAGCAGCCCTCCGCCTGCGCGGAAATCAGGCGCGGCAGCTTGTCGATAAAGCCGATGGCATACAGATCCTTCAAGCCCTTCCAAAGACCGGCAATCGTGCAGCCGTCGCCGACGGAGATCGCGATATAATCGGGAACCTCCCAATTGAGCTGCTCCATGATCTCCAAACCGACGGTCTTCTTACCCTCGGAGAGATAGGGGTTAATCGCGGCGTTGCGGTTATACCAGCCCCACTTGTCAATCGCCTGCTTGGAAAGCTCGAAGGTGTCCTCATAGCTGCCCTGCACGGAGACAACCGTCGCGCCGAAGGTCATGAGCTGCGCAACCTTCCCCTTCGGGGCACGGGACGGCACAAAGATATAGGTCTTCAAGCCCGCCGCAGCAGCGTTGCCCGCGAGGGAAGAAGCGGCGTTGCCCGTAGACGAGCAGGCAATCACCTTCGCGCCCGCCTCCTGTGCCTTAGCAACCGCCATTGCGGAGGCTCTGTCCTTCAGGGAAGCGGTCGGGTTCTGCCCGTCGTCCTTGACCCAAAGCTTTGCAATGCCAAGCTCCTTTGCCAATCTGTCCGCCTCATACAGCGGCGACCAACCGACACGCAGCGGCGTGTTCGGCGTCGTCTCCTCGACGGGCAGCAGCTCGCGATAACGCCACATGGAACGATCGTCGCGCGCGGCGAGCTTTTCCTTCGTCAGCGTGGTTTTGATGTAGTCATAGTCATAAATAATGTCGAGAATACCGCCGCATTCACAATTTGTGAGATTCGGCACAGCCTCGTATTCCCTGCCGCATTTCACACAGCGGCCGCATTTTACATTTTTCATTGTCTGTCCTTTCTCCTATTCTGAAGGCTCAAAGAAAATGTCCTCACTCCATCGGAGTGGATTTTCGTCAATGTACTGCCAAATTCGCAAGTAATCCGTTTCGTTGCGAACGACATGATCGTAGAATGAACGCTGCCAGAGCTTCTGAATGCTGAACTGCCAGCATTTTCGTGCCGTAACAGATTTCTACGATTGCATTATCTTTTGTAGGGGCGGACGACTCTGTCCGCCCTCTGGCTCGGTAAAGCGGAGGAGCAAATGTATATGATTTGGCATGATCACATACTTGTCGAGCAAGACACCGGTATTATGTTGAGGAATCGCAAGGATACACTCCTCAACGATTTTTCCTACCGGTGACAAAATCGTCTGCACAGTCGGGCGGACAGAGTCGTCCGCCACTACAACGGCACCCGATAGTGGATAAGGGCGGACAGAGTCGTCCGCCCCTACAGTTGGGAGTTCAGAAAGAATTCTGCGCTTTCCTTCCGTGCAGGCAGTCACGAAGTACATACCCTCGGAAGAATAATCATATTCGGAAAGCCGAATTCTTTTCCTGTAAATCGTCAAATTACAGCGCCTTGAGCAGTCCGGTTGCTTCGTTGAACTCGTTGATGAGTTCGTCCATTTCCTTCGCCTGCGCGTGGACGGCATCCCAAGTGCCCTTCGTGTCGTACCACAGGGCATTGAGCTCCTTGACATCGCGTGCCTGCTGCTCGACCCAAGTGTAATACTTGAGGTTGTGGATACGCTTGCGATCCGCGTAGGTCAGCTCAAGCAGGTTGTCGGTCTTGAGGTTGAGCATATGCAGGTTGTGATCCAGAGACGCCTCATGCGCGTTGTACTCGCCGTGCATCTGATCCAGCTCCTCAATACGGGACTGATACATCACCGCAGAGTCGGTCAGGACGGTCAGGAGGACATCATTCTCGGTCAGCTCGTAGTACTTTGCCATCTTGATGCAGCAGAGCATATTCGCAATGCCGGAGATACCGAGCCAGCTCATCTTCTCGACCTGTTCGTCGCTCATGCCGAGGACTTCCTTCATGTACTGCTTGCCTTCCGGCTTATTGAACAGGCGCAGCAGGCGCTGGCTGTCCTCGTCGTCGATGGCAATCGCCATGTCGGTGTTCTTGACGTTATGGATCCAAGGAATGTGCTTGTCACCGATGCCTTCGATGCGGTGACCGCCGAAGCCGTTGTTGAGGATGGTCGGGCACTGGAGCGCTTCGCCGACAGCAACCTTTGCGGTGGGATAATGATCCTTCAGATAGTCGCCCGCGGACATCGTGCCTGCGGAGCCGGAGGTGAAGGCGCAGCCTGCCAGACGGTCGTCCGGACGGCGGATGGACTCATAGACCTTAGCCAGAGCCTCACCGGTGATGTTGTAGTGCCAGACGGGGTTGCCCATCTCTTCGAACTGGTTGAAGACCATGACATCGGGACGCTGCTTCAGCTCCCAAGTCTTGTCAAAGATCTCCTTGACGTTGGACTCGCAGCCCGGAGTGGCGATGATCTCGCCGGCGATGGTCTTGAGCCAGTCAAAGCGCTCTTTGGACATCTCTGCAGGCAGGATGGCGATAGAGTCGCAGGCAAGCAGCTTGGAGTTGAACGCGCCGCCGCGGCAGTAGTTGCCGGTGGAGGGCCAAACAGCCTTGTGATATGTAGCATCAAACTGGCCTGTAACAAGGCGCGGCACCAAGCAGCCGAAGGAAGCGCCGACCTTGTGGCAGCCGGTCGGGAACCACTTGCCGACCATCGCGACGATACGCGCCTTGACGCCGGTCAAAGCGGACGGGAACTCGATGTAGTTCGGGGTCTCCTGGAACAGACCGCCGGTTTCCTTTGCCTCGTTCTTCCAAGTGACGCGGAAGAGGTTGACGGGATCGACATCCCAAAGGCCGGTGTGGGTGAGCTTTTCCTTAATCTTCTCGGGAACAAGCTCCGGGTTCTGCATCTGTGCGAACGTCGGGATAATGATGTTGTTTTCCTTTGCCTTCTGGATGTTGTGCGCAAGGCCTTCCTTGTTGATGCGAAGATCAATCATTGTTTTTTCCTCCTGTTTTTACATCTAAATAAGAATATAGGGTGTATTTGGAAATGCCGAAATGATTTGCGATTTTGTCGCCCGATTTGGTAATGAGGAGCGCGCCGTGGTCATTCAAAAAGCGAATGGCACGCACCTTATCCTCCTTCGTCATCAGCGCGACGGGTTTTCCAACGAGACGGTCGGATTGCTCGATCAGGTCGTCGAGCAGGTCATTGACATTGTGCGTTATGCGCGCGGGAGTTTCCTGATCATGATTCATCGTTAAGGTCAGCGAATTGAGTGCCTGCTCCGCCATCACAAGTGCAGAAATGTCGAAATTGACGCCGAAAATGGCGGCAACCTTGCCCTCGTCGTCGGGAATGTAGACAGAGGTGGATTTCAGGAGCTTCCCGTCCGGCGTGCGCATCAAATAACACAGATGATCCTCCGGACACGAGCCGTCATTTCCCAACTGCTCCAGTACGACCTGTGAAGGTCCGTCTCCGAGCTTTCTTCCGCTGACATGCCCGTTTTCAATCGCAATGATCGAATTGGAGGTGCTGCATTCGGAAATCTCATGCACAACGACTTCACAGTTGCTTCCGAACTGTGCGGCAACTGCCTTTGCGATACGGCATAACGTCTCACGTTCGCTTTCCCTGAGCATATATCCGCTCCTCTCCTATTGATTCCGTTATTATCATATCACAGATTCATGAGAAATCAATCGTTTTTCAAAAAAATTTTTAGGAAATGCTAAAATTTGTTTGACTTCTGAAACAGATATGGTAATATAGAGACAGAACCGCACTGCAAGCGGTATGGAATGAAAAATTGGAGGGTTATTTCATGGATTTTGAGGCTATCAAAAAAGCGGCGGAGGGCTACCGTGCAGACATGAGCCGTTTCCTGCGTGACATGATCGCCATCCCCAGTGAGAGCTGTGAGGAAGAGGGCGTCGTCATGCGCATCAAGGCGGAGATGGAAAAGCTCGGCTACGACAAGGTCGAAATCGACAAGCTGGGCAATGTCATCGGCTGGATGGGCAGCGGCGATAAGATCATCGCCATCGACTCTCACATCGACACCGTCGGCATCGGCAACATCAACAACTGGGAAGCTGACCCCTACAAGGGCTACGAGACTGACGAGATCATCTACGGCCGCGGCGGCTCCGACCAAGAGGGCGGCATGGCTTCCGCAACCTACGGCGCTAAGATCATGAAGGATCTGGGCCTCATCCCCGAGGGCTATAAGATCATGGTCGTCGGCTCCGTGCAGGAAGAGGACTGCGACGGTATGTGCTGGCAGTCCATCGTCAACGAATACTTCAACGGCCCCGAGGACGCCCGCAGCAAGATCGAGTTCGTCATTTCCACCGAGCCCACCGACGGCGGCATCTACCGCGGCCACAGAGGCCGTATGGAGATCCGTGTGGACGTACACGGCGTGTCCTGCCACGGCTCTGCGCCGGAGCGCGGCGACAACGCCATTCACAAGATGGCCGAGATCATCGAAAATGTCCGCGACCTCAACGAGAACGACGCCGAAGAGGGCACCGAGATCAAGGGTCTGGTCAAGATGCTCGACCCGAAGTACAACCCCGATCACTACGAAGACGCCCGGT
>JAQXWB010000011.1 GCA_029225225.1 Bacillota bacterium
ATTGCCACGTCGCTACGCTCCTCGCAATGACGCGAAAAGGCTTCCCTCTTTGTCATTGCGAGGAGCGAAGCGACGTGGCAATCTCGCGCAGGCAGTTCGAAGAACACTAAATAAAAATCCCGACCGTCAGCGCAAGTCTTCCCTTTTTGGTCTCGCCGCCGAGCGCGAGGATGCGGAATTTCCCGCTGCCGCGCAGAGACACCTCGTCGCCCTCAGAGAGCAGGCGGTCGGGCTTGCAGCTCGTCAGGCTGTTGACCGCAGCCCTTCCCGCGTTCACCGCCTCCGCAGCCGCGCCGCGGCTCAAATGAAACGCAGCGGCAAGCACGGCGTCCAAGCGCAAAGACGAAACCGTCACACGCACCTCACGGAGCTTCTGCGGCGTTTTCTCCGCCTGCGAAAGTGCGATCCGCTCACAGCTCAAATGCTGCCTGCCCGCGCTCGTCAGATTGTCCAAAAGATAGCGCGTCAATTCCGAGAGGATGAAAATATCGCAGTGCTTTTCGTGCAGGCATATATCCCCCACCGCGTCGCGGCGAATTCCCATGCCCATCAGCGCGCCGAGGATGTCCCGATGCGACAGCGAATTCTCCTCATAAAAACGCACGCGCAGGCAGGCAATGGGGCCGTCCTCGTCAAAATAGTCCTCCTGCGTCAGATACTCCGGCAAATAAAACGCCACTGCCCGCTCCGCGCCGTCCGTGCCGCCAAAAAACGCGCACTGCGGTAAGAGCTGACGGACAAGCGCCTGCTCCCGCTGACTTAAAAACGCCGTTGCCGCCGGCATCTCCCGCTCCCGCGCCCGCTCCAAACGGTCGCAGACGCGCACAAGCAGCATCCGCTCCTCCTCACTCTCGGCAAGCGCCGCAATCTGTCTCTTCTGTTCCATTTTTCCTCCAAATCCCATGTCACGCACTTACGAACAAATGAGCGTACAATTCTGAGATTGCCACGACCAGTGTGCGCACTGGTCTCGCAATGACAAATTAGGGCTGCCTCATCATGTCATTGCGAGGAGCGCAGCGACGTGGTTGCGCAGCCGTTCGCGACGAAGGAGCGTTACGGATACGGCATACCCCTCGCGGGTGCAATCTCATGTAGGCAGCATCGACCGCGAACAAGGACGCGAAATACAGCAAAGAACGAACGACCGTTTACAGTTTACCTATTCACTATTCACTGTTCACCATTCACCGGCAACAAGCAAAATCCCTGCCGGAGGGGTTCCGGCAGGGTCTTTGCTATGAAAGCGGCTCGGAGATCACATGATGCTCCTCGTCGGACTGTTCCATCATCTTCTGCGCATACTCGTTCGCGAAATCAAAGATAAAATTCTCATAGTCGATCTGCACGCCGAAGGTGTTTTCGACCTTGCCGACGAGCTTCTGCACCATGTCCTCTTCTTCGTCGGTCTGTTCCTGCCGAGGCTCCTCCAGCAGATACGGTCCTACGGTGTCCTTCACGATACCGCTGACGAAATTGTAAGCAAGCAGGAGCACGACCGCCAGCACGGCGACCTTGATCCAAACCGTCCACCAATAGCGTCCCATATCTGTTGTCACTTCCTTTCACCCTTCTTCGACGAGCCGCGCCGAAAAAAGTTCCGATTTATTTTGCAGCCTTATCCTGCGCGATCAGGAGCTTGAGCGCCTCGACGCCGACGCGGACGGCGGCGGAGGTGTCCTCGCTCATCTTCTGATCCAAGCCCGCAGCCTCGCGCTCCTGATTCCAAATGACATGGAAGCACGAACCGCAGCGGCAGCCGAGGGCATCCGCGACGACGAACAGCGCGGCAGATTCCATCTCGCTGGCCAGAACGCCGAGACGCTTCCACGCCTCCCACTTTTGCAGCAGCTCGTAAGAGACGGGCATTTTTGCGGGGCTGTGCTGCCCATAGAACGCGTCCTTGCACTGCACGACGCCGACATGGGTCTGCTTGCCCATCGCCAGCGCTGCCTGCCGCAGGGCAATCGTCACATCGAGGTTAGCGACAGCGGGATACTCAATCGGCGCATATTCCATCGAGGTATGCTCAAAGCGGATCGCGCCCGTCGCGACGACGATGTCGCCCGACTGGACATCCAAATTGATACCGCCGCAGGTGCCGACACGGATAAAGGTATCCGCGCCGATGTTGTGCAGCTCCTCCATCGCAATGGAAGCAGAGGGACCGCCGATGCCGGTGGAGCAGACGCTGACCTTCTCGCCGAGCAGCGTGCCGGTATAGATATTGTACTCGCGGTTTTGGCTGATATGCACAGGGTTATCAAAGAGGCTTGCAATCGACTCGCAGCGCCCCGGGTCGCCGGGCAGGATGCAGTAACGACCGACATCGCCCTCGACACAATGGATATGGAACTGTTTTTCAAGCTGTTGCATGAGAACACACTCCTTAAATTATGATTTGGTAACTTATAGTATAGCGCAAATCCGAAAAAACAGCAATCGCTTTTCGCATTTTACTTGATTCTTTGTGATTCTGCACGAAATAGTGCGTTCCTTTTTGTGAAAAATCTCAAAATAGCGTGATCTGGCTGGTGTCCGGCAGGTCGCCGAACGCGCCCGCCTCCTTGAGCTTTTCGATGTGCGTTTTGGATACCTTCGGACAGGCGGCGGAGAATTCCTCGATGGAAACGAACTGCTTTCCCTCGCGTCCGTTGCAAATGTCCCACGCCGCGCTCTCGCCGAGTCCCGAGACCGCGACGAACGGCGGCAAAAGCTTTCCGTCCTTGATCACAAAGCGGATCGCATGGGATTCATATAGATCAATCGCTGCAAATTCAAAGCCGCGCAGATAGAATTCATAGCAGACCTCGAGCGTCGTCAGCAGGTCGTCGTCCTTCGCCGTGCGGTCGGGATTGGAGGAGATCGCCTTGATATGTGCCTTGACCGTCTCCATGCCGTGCGTCATCATGACTGCGTCAAAGCCGTCCTTTTGACTGCGGCGGTAGAAATACGCGGCGTAGAACGCCAGCGGATGATGCACCTTGAACCACGCAATGCGGAACGCCATCATGACATAGGCGGCGGCGTGCGCCTTCGGGAAGAGGTATTGGATCTTTTTGCAAGAGCCGATATACCAATCCGGCACGCCGTGGTCGATCATCTCCTGCTCCGCGCCCTCCGGCAGTCCCCTGCCCTTACGCACCGCCTCCATGATCTTAAACGCGCGCTTTTCAGGCATACCGCATTTGATCAGGTAGAGCATGATATCGTCGCGGCAGCCGATCGCCTGTCCGACCGTCGCCGTGCCGCTGAGGATCAAATCCTTGGCGTTGCCGAGCCACACGTCCGTGCCGTGGGAGAAACCCGAAAGACGGATCAGGGTATCGAACTGGTCGGGCTTCGTGTCCACGAGCATCCCGCGCACGAAACTCGTGCCGAATTCCGGGATCGCGACCGCGCCCGTGGGCCCTAAGATCGGGTCATTTTCATAGCCGAGTACCTTGCTTGAGACGAAGATCGACATGGTGTCCTTGTCGTCCAGCGGGATCTTCTGCGCGTCCACACCCGTCAAGTCCTCCATCATGCGGATCATCGTCGGATCATCGTGCCCGAGCATATCGAGCTTCAGGAGGTTTTCCTCCATCGAGTGATATTCAAAATGGGTCGTGATAATATCCGTGTGGATATCGTCGGCAGGATGCTGCACGGGGCAGAAGTCCCAAATCTCGTTTTCCTGCGGGATAACAACCAGACCGCCCGGGTGCTGCCCCGTCGTACGGCGCACATCCACGCAACCCATCGCCAAACGGTTTTCCTCCGCGCGGCTGACGGTCATATTTCGCTCCGCGAGGTATTTTTTCACATAGCCGAAGGCGGTCTTGTCCGCAACTGTGCCGATGGTGCCCGCGCGGAAGACATGACTCGCGCCGAACATCTCGACGCAGTAGGCATGCGCCTTGGACTGGTATTCGCCCGAGAAGTTCAGGTCGATATCCGGCACCTTGTCGCCGCCGAAGCCGAGGAAGGTCTCGAACGGGATGTTGAAGCCGTCCTTGTCCAGCTGCGCGCCGCACTCCGGGCAGACCGCGTCGGGCAGGTCGGCGCCGCAGTTGATGCCCTCGGGCACGTCAAAGGAGCAGTATTTGCAATTCGGGCAGCGGTAATGCGCGGGCAGAGAGTTGACCTCGGTGATACCCGACATATAGGCGACCAGCGACGAGCCGACCGAGCCACGGGAGCCGACGAGATAGCCGTGCTCCAAGGAATTCTGCACCAGCTTCTGCGCTGACATATAGATCACATCGTAGTGACAGGTGATGATGTCATGCAGCTCCGTCTCCACACGCTTTGTAACGATCTCCGGCGGATTCTCCCCATACAGGCGGTGCATCTTGCCGTAGACCAGCGATTTCAGATCCTCCACGGAGTTTTCGATTTTCGGCGCAAAGAGGTTGTGCGGCACGGGCCGGATGGTATCGCACATATCCGCGATACGGTTCGGATTCGTCACGACGACCTCAAACGCCTTTTCCGCGCCGAGATAGGAGAATTCCTCCAGCATCTCGTCCGTCGTGCGGAAATAGAGCGGATTTTCACGGTCACAGTCGGAAAAGCCCTTGGTCGCCAGCAGAATACGGCGATAGATCTCATCCTCCGGATTGAGAAAATGCACATCCCCTGTCGCGCAGACGGGCTTGCCCAATTCCTCGCCGAGCTGCACAATCGTGCGGTTGAAGTCCCGCAGCTGCTCCTCGTTCTCGGCAATGCCCTCTTCCAACATAAAGCGATTGTTGCTCAGGGGCTGAATCTCCAAAAAGTCATAGAACGAGGCGATGCGCTTCAGCTCCGCGTGGCTTTTATGCGCCAGCACCGCCTGAAACAGCTCGCCCGCCTCGCAGGCAGAGCCGATGATCAGCCCTTCGCGCAGCTCCATCAGGCGCGACTTCGGCATACGCGGATTGCGCTTGAAATATTTGAGGTGGGCGTCGGAAATCAGATGATAGAGATTCCGCAGACCCGTTTGATTTTTGGCAAACACAATAATATGCTTGGCGCGGCGGTCGGTGATCTTGCCGCCGGCGCGCAAGCTGACCATGTCTGCGTTGATGCTCTGAATGTCACTCAGCCCACGCTCTTGCAGCATCTTGGCAAAGCGCAGATAGAGATAGCCGCAGGTCAGCGCGTCATCCGAGGCGCGGTGATGGTTAAAGTCCGGCAGGCTCAACGCGTCCGCCACGATGTTCAGCTTATGCTTGGACAGGTGCGGCATCAGATTTTGCGACAGCACCAGCGTGTCGATGTAGGTCGGGTCAAAGGGGATCTCCAGCCGCTCACACGCCGCCGTTAAGAAGCCGACATCGAAATCCGCATTGTGCGCCACGAGCGGACGGTCGCCGCAGAAGCGCAGGAAAGCGGGCAGCGCCTCGGCAATGTCGGGCGCGCCTCGCAGCATGGCGTCGGTAATGCCCGTCAGCTCGACGATCTTCGGCTCTAACGGACGCTTTGGATCGACGAAGGTCTGGAAGGTGTCAACTACCTCGCCGTCACGCAAAATGACCGCGCCGATTTCCGTAATGACCTCCTTCTCTGCGGAAAGTCCCGTCGTTTCAAGGTCAAAGGCGACGAATTCCCCGTCCAGCGGCATATTTTTCTCACCATGCACCGCGATACGGTCATCCACGTCGTTTACATAATATCCTTCACAGCCATAGAGAATCTTGATATTTTGATCCGTACCGGCGACCTTGTTCTTACTCGCCTTGAGCGCGTCGGGGAAGGAAGAGGCGACGCCGTGGTCGGTGATCGCAATCGCCTTGTGCCCCCAGCGGGCAGCGGTGGCGACGGCCTCGCCGGTCTTGGTCAGCGCGTCCATCATGGACATGGTCGTGTGCAGATGCAGCTCGACGCGCTTTTCGGGCGCGGTATCCTCCCGCTTGGGCGCATCCATGCGGCAAATGGCGTAGGGACGGATGACCAGCTCCTTGGCATAGTTGTCATAGTCCACCTTGCCCTGTACGCGCACCCACATGCCGGGCTTTTGAATGGCGTCCGTGATGGGCTTTGCCGTGTCGCCCTTCATGAAGTCGCTGATGCGGACGGAGCTTGTATAATCCGTCATGTCAAAGCCGACGACGGTTGCGGCGCGCTTGTTGATCTCGCGATGCTCCACAGCAAAAATTTTGCCCTCAACAATGACGCGCTCGCCCTGCTGATCCAGCGTGATCTCCCGCATCGCCAGTGCCGCGCCCTTAAAGGGCTTGCCGTAGATCATCGACGGCGGCTGCTCCGCCTTTTTCCCGCCGGAGGTCGCAGCAGGAACGGCAGGCAGATCGCGCGCCGCCTCCTGCCGCAGGCGTTCTGTCTCGGCAAAGAGGGCTTCGCCGTCCAGCTCATTGCCCGCGACAATCTTGATTTGTGTCCGCACGCCGAAGCGTTCGAAAATATATTGCTCCGCGGCAGGCAGGTGCGGCAGCATCGCGTCCTTCCCGTTGGCGCGCAAATACAGCGTGCTCTCCCCTTCGGCAAGCTCCCACGTGCAGCCGGCAAGGCTGGCGACAGCGGGAGAATACCTTGCGATCAACACGCGGGACAGCTCCGTGCCCTCCAGCTTTTGCAGCTCGGAAGCGGGATACTGGGGCTTGATCGTCACGCGGTGCAGCCCGTAAAGTCCGCAAAGCGCCTGCTCCGCCTCCTGCAAATCCTTCGCGGGAAGGTATTCGGAAAACAGAACGCTCAGGGAGATCGACTTGTTCTCCTGATCAATCTCCGCATGACTGACCGCTGCTTGCAGAAGTGCTGCACGCAGCGGCTCGTCGGGTTGATATTCAAAAAACATTTCCAGAAAAGGGAATGAGTTCATGCTTCTCTCCTAAAAAAACTCTCTATATGTAGGGCGGGGACAATCATATGCCTCGTGTAGGAACTACCGACTGCGAACAAATTTACAGTCTGAGATTGCCACGTCGCTGCGCTCCTCGCAATGACAATTGGGGGGGGCGTGCCTCATCCATGTCATTGCGAGGCGCTTGCGCCGTGGCAATCTCTTGCAGGAACTACCGACCTTGTACAAATTGATTCGTCAGTACTGTACGCCGTTTTCACGGTCGGCGGGGACATGTCCCCACCCCACATCAGGACTTCTCGATATAACGCAAAAGGGTCGGCAGCAGCTCGTCATAGGGGAGCTTTTCCCGCAGCTCGCCCTTGACAAAAAGCACGCCGCAGCCGTCGCCGCCTGCGATGCCGAGATCCGCCTCCCGCGCCTCGCCGGGGCCGTTGACGACGCAGCCCATGACCGCGACGGTCAGCTCCTTGTCGCAGTCCGCCAGCGCCTCCTCCACACGGTTTGCCAGTCCGATCAGGTCAATCTTCGTTCTGCCGCAGGTCGGGCAGGCAATGAGATTCACGCCGCCCTTGCGCAGTCCCGCCGCCTTTAAGATCGCCTTTGCCGCGACCACCTCGCGCACGGGATCCGCCGTCAGCGAGACGCGGATCGTGTCGCCGATACCCATGCACAGCAGCCCGCCGATGCCCATGGCGGATTTGATCGTGCCCATGTACTCCGTCCCCGTCTCGGTCACGCCGACATGGAGAGGATAGTCCGATTTCTCATGCATCAGCCGATAGGCCTGCATCATGAGCGGCACGGAGCTGGACTTCATCGACACACAGATGTCGGTAAAGCCGTATTTTTCCAAAAGAGCGATGTGTTCAAACGCACTCTCGACCAGCGCCTCGGGGGTCGGATGCCCGTACTTTTCGAGCAGGCGTTTGTCGAGGCTGCCACCGTTGACGCCGATGCGGATGGGGATATGATGCATTTTGCAGCAGTCCACGACCGCCTTGACGCGATCCTCTCCCCCGATGTTGCCGGGGTTGATGCGGATCTTTGCCGCCCCCGCCTCCGCCGCCGCGATGGCAAGGCGGTAGTCAAAATGGATGTCCGCAACCAAGGGAAGCGGCGATTGCTCCGCGATTCGACGGAAGCCCTCCGCCGCAGCCATATCCGGCACTGCAAGCCGCGCAATCTCGCAGCCCGCCGTTTTTAAAGCGCGGAGCTGCGCGAGGCTGCCGACCACATCCGTCGTGGCGGTGTTGAGCATGGACTGGATGGAGACGGGTGCGCCGCCGCCCACCTTCACGCCGCCGACATTGATCTGTTTTGTCATTGGTTCTTCCTCTTCAAGTAAACAGTTGGAAAATATCTTTAAAGGTGATCAGCGCCATGAACGCCAAAAGCAGGATCATAAACGCGCCGTTCAGATACGCCTCATACTTCGGGTTGAGCTTGCGGCGCAGGAGCTTCTCCGCAGCCGCCGTCACAAGCAGGCAGACCACACGCCCGCCGTCGAGGGCGGGAATGGGCAGCAGATTCATGACCGCAAGGTTGATGGCAATAAAGCCGAACATATACAGCACATACAGCACGCCATCGCCGACCGTTTCGGACTGGACGCTCTGCTCCGTCACAACGGAGACGATGCCCACGGGGCCGGACATATCCTTCAGCCCCGCCTTCCCCGTAAAGAGGTCGGAAAGCCCCATGCGCACCATACGCACGAAGTCTCTGCAATTATTCCACGAGTAGGACAGCACGCCGCTGAAGCTCTTCTCCTCGATGCCGATGGAGAAGCCGTAAAACTTCTGCTCCTCCGTGCC
The DNA here is from genome assembly GCA_029225225.1 of Bacillota bacterium. Classification (GTDB taxonomy): domain Bacteria; phylum Bacillota; class Clostridia; order Oscillospirales; family Oscillospiraceae; genus JAZOXB01. The sequence continues at coordinate 8,602 of JAQXWB010000011.1, forward strand.
GTAGTCGCGCTTGAGCGGCACATCGGCAAGGTGAAGCTTCTCCCCGTCTCTTATGACCACAAGGTCGTGGACGCCGGAGTCGTCTCTGTCCAAAAGCATTGTGATATCGCTGCCAACATAGACGCGCTCGCCGTCAATCGAATAGAATTCGTCTCCGACCCGCAAGACCTGTTCGAAAGGTCTGCCCTCCTCGATCAAGGCAATCTGCGTCGTTCTGAGATAGTCTCCCGAGAGGGAAACGACCAGCACGGTGATCAAAAAGCCGATCAGAAAATTCATTGCCGAGCCCGCGACCAAAATGATCAGCCGCTTCCAAACCTTCGCGTTGCCGAAAGCACGGGGATTGTCGCTGTCGCCGTCCTCGCCCTCCATCGCGCAGTAGCCGCCGATGGGGATGCAGCGCAAGGAGTAAAGCGTCTCACCCTTCTGCTTTTTCCAGATGGCAGGACCCATAAAAAGGGAGAATTCGTTGACCTGCACACCGGACAGCTTCGCGGTGATAAAATGCCCGAACTCGTGCACCAGAATCAGCACGCCGAACAGCAGGATTGCCAAAAGAATATAGAATACGGTCAAAGCACAGCACCTCACGCGAAGCGTTCCACGGCGGCGCGCGCCAAGCGGTCGGCTTCCAAAATTTCATTCAGATCGGGCGTCTTTACAAACGGCACCGTCTCCATTGCCTGACGGACGAGGCGCGGAATGTCATAAAATCCGATCTCGTCCGCTAAATATTTTGCCACGGCGACCTCGTTTGCCCCATTCATCGCCGCGCAGACATTGCCGCCCAGCTCCGCCGCCTGCTTTGCAAGGGTCAGGCAGGGAAACGCCGTCTCATCCGGCTTGTCAAAGGTCAGTGCCCCGCAGGTCAGCAGCTCCAAAGGTGCCGCCGGATTCTCCGCACGGTACGGATAGGTCAGCGCCAGACGGATCGGCACGCGCATATCCGGCACGCCGAGCTGCGCCATCACCGCCCCGTCACGGAACTCCACGAGGGAGTGGACGATGCTCTGCCGGTGGATCAGCACCTCGACCTGTGACAGCGGCAGGTCATACAGGCGCATTGCCTCGATAACCTCCAAGCCCTTATTCATTAGTGTAGCGCAGTCGATGGTGATTTTATGCCCCATCTTCCAATTTGGGTGCCGCAAAGCGTCCGCCTTGGTCACGCCTTGCAGCTCCGCAGGCTCCTTCCCGTAGAACGGTCCGCCGGAGCAGGTCAGCAGCAGCCGCCGCACCTCGTGCCGGTCTCCGCAGCCCATCAGGCATTGGAAGATCGCGGAATGCTCGGAATCGACGGGAATGATCTCTGCGCCGTACTCCCGCGCCGCCTGCATCACCAGCTCGCCCGCGCAGACAAGCGTCTCCTTGTTAGCAAGGGCGATGCGCTTTTTCTTTTGAATTGCCGCCAGCGTCGGGCGCAAGCCAACCATACCGACGACTGCCGTTACCACCGTGTCGGCTTTTTCATATGCAGCGGCGGCGATCAAACCATCCATGCCGTGCAGGACGCGGATATTCTCGCCACGCAGCTCGTTTTCAAGGTGTCTCGCGGCTTCCTCCGTCGCCATCACGGCAAGCTCCGGATGAAATGTGCGGCACTGCTCCGCCATGCGCTCCACATTCGTTCCCGCCGTCAGCGCAACGACGCGAATTTGCTCCATCTGCTCAACCACCTCGAGCGTCTGCCGCCCGATGGAGCCGGTCGAGCCGAGAATCGAAAGATACTTCGTCATCTTATTTCACCGCGAACGGGAGCAGGAGAATCATAATCTCCGCAATCGGCGCGCAGATCATCGTGCTGTCAAAGCGGTCGAGAATGCCGCCGTGCCCGGGGATCAGATTGCCGTAGTCCTTGATACCGACCTGCCGTTTGACCACAGAGAGGGTCAGGTCGCCGAGCATCGAGCCGAGCGCGCCGACCACGCTGTAGATCGCGGCATAGAAATAGTTCACTTGTGTGAAGCCGAAGCACTTGTTCAAAATCAATGTGTAAAGCACCATGCCGAGAATATTCACAACCACGCCGCCGATTGCGCCCTCCACGGTCTTTTTCGGACTGACGACGGGCGCAAGCTTATGCTTTCCGCAGGCTCTTCCGACAAAATACGCGCCGCTGTCTGCAACCATCGAGATGATAAACGCGACAAGGATATAGTATTTGCCGCTCTCCATCCCGCGCAAACGCACCAGCGCGCCGATCAGGAAGGGATAGACAATGCCGCTGAACAGCGCGACGCACAGCGCGGTAAATTTCAGCTCCGTATGCGCCGCCAGCAGCTCGCAAAACAACAGGCAAGCGTAGACAAACAGCCCCAACAGCATCGAAAGCCACAGCGTCTGCTCGCTCACAACCGCGCAGGCACGCAGCCATGACCACATCACGACCGCCGCTGCCATCAAGGCGGTATAGACAACAATGCGCTTGTGCTTCAAAATGCCCGTGCGCCAAAGCATCTCATACGCCGCGACCATGCACGCCAGCGCAAACAAAATTGCCGTCCCGATGGGTGGAAGCAGCAGCACGATCACCAAAAGCAGAGGCAGACCGACCGCCGCCGCCAAAATTCTCACCAGCATTATTTTGCACCTCCGAACCTACGATTGCGCCCGTTAAAGGAGGCGATCGCCTTTTCCAGCTCCTCCGGCGTGAAATCAGGCCAGAGTACATCCGTAAAATAATATTCGGCATACGCCGACTGCCATAACAGGAAATTAGAGGTTCGCAGCTCTCCACCCGGACGGATGACCAATTCCGGATCGGGTACGCCCGCCGAGAACATCCGATCGGAGAGCATCGCCTCCGTCAGTTCCTCCGGACGGCGCTTGCCCTCCATACAGTCGCGCGCAAAGGACTGCGCCGCGCGGACGATCTCATCCCTGCCGCCGTAGTTGAGGCAGAAGTTGACCTGCACGCCCGCGTATTTTTTTGAGCGTTCCGCCGCGATGCGCGCCTCCTCCTGCAATTCGGGAGAAAGCCGCGTCAGATCGCCGAAGAAGCAGAAGCGCACGCGGTTTTTGTCCATGTCCGCAATCGCCTCGCGCAGATACTTTTCCAGCAGCTCCATGATAGCATCCACCTCCTCCTCCGAGCGTTTCCAGTTCTCGGTGGAAAAGGCATAAACGGTCAAATACTTCAGCCCGATGGATTTGGCGTAGTTCGCGATGGTGCGGAACGCCTCCGCGCCGACCTTGTGACCCGCCTGACGCGGCAGCCCGCGCATTTTCGCCCAGCGCCCGTTGCCGTCCATGACGATGGCAATGTGTGTCGGCACGGGGCGGGATAGGCCAACCTTTTTTTGTTTCTTCCGAAAGAGCATAGGCATCTCCCTAAAGCAGCCGCCTCCCGGCGGCTGCAAAGTGTAGCAAAGATTATTCTGTAGGGCGGGGACATGTCCCCAAGGGTGCAGGAACTACCGTCATCATACCAGCTTCCCTTTCATGTCATTGCGAACCCAGTGCGCACACTGGGTGTGGCAATCTCGTGAAGGAACTACCAACTGCGTACCAATCCGTTCGTCTGTACCATCTACCGCTTATGCGACGGCACGACAGAGTCGTCGTGCCCTACAGCCGTAAAGCGCGCATTCCGTAAAGGCTGTATCTTACAGCTCCATGAGCTCCTTTTCCTTGACCGCGCAGGCGTCGTCAACCTTCTTGATATACTTGTCGGTCAGCTCCTGCAAGTCCTTCTCCGCTTTCTTCTGATCGTCCTCGGTGATCTCGGAGTCCTTCTTGAGCTTCTTGATATAGTCCATCGCGTCGCGGCGGATGTTGCGCACGGCAACCTTCGCGTCCTCGCCGTATTTTCTGACCTGCTTGGCAAGCTCGCGGCGGCGCTCCTCGGTGAGCTGCGGGAACACAAGGCGGATCACTCTGCCGTCGTTCTGCGGGTTAATGCCGAGATCGGAGGACTGGATCGCCTTTTCGACCTTCTTGAGCAGGCTGCCGTCCCAGGGCTGAATGACCAGCGTGCGGGCATCGGGCGAGGAGATCGTGCCAACCTGTCCGATGGGGGTATCCACGCCGTAGTATTCCACCGTGATGCGGTCGAGTACTCTTGCGTTGGCTCTGCCTGCGCGGATGGCACCGAAGTCCTCCTGCAAAATCTCGAGGGTCTTGTCCATTTTCCGGTTGAATTCCTTAAAGTCTACTGCCATGTTATTTTTCCTCCTTAACTACTGTTCCGATTTTTTCTCCCATCACGACGCGCAGAATGTTTTCCGGATCCTTGAGCGCGAACAGGATGATGGGAATATGGTTGTCCATGGAAAGGGATGTCGCGGTGCTGTCCATCACCATCAGGTGGCGCGAGAGCACCTCGTCATAGGTGATCTCGTCAAACTTGACCGCGTCGGGGTTCTTCACAGGGTCATCGGAATACACGCCGTCCACGTTCTTGGCAAGCAGGATTGCGTCCGCATTGATCTCCGCCGCGCGCAGCACCGCGCCGGTGTCGGTGGAGAAGAACGGGTTGCCCGTGCCGCAGCCGAAGATCACGACGCGCCCCTTTTCCAAATGGCGGATCGCCTTGCCGCGAATGTAAGGCTCGGCAATGCGGCTCATCTCAATTGCGGTCTGCACGCGCACCTCCACGCCCCGCTGCTCCAGCGAATCTGCGAGGGCGAGGCAGTTGATCACGGTCGCCAGCATCCCCATATGATCCGCGCGGGTGCGCTCCATACGGTCGCCGCCGTCCTTAATGCCGCGCCAGAAGTTGCCGCCGCCGACAACAATGCCGACCTGCACGCCGCTTTCGACGCAGCGCTTGACCACATCGCACACACTTCCGATCACATCAAAGTCCAGTCCTCTGTGGGCATCGCCCGCCAAAGCCTCCCCGCTGATTTTCAGCAAGACGCGGCGATATTTCGGCTTGCTCATGGGAAACCACTCCTTTTATGAAAATTGTCCGCCTCTATTCTATAATAATTCGCGCCGATTGACAACCAAAATTTCTTATTTTCACAGAATGTTTTCATTTTTTTGTCCGCCGCCCCGCAAATTTCAGCAAAATGTACGGAGATACCATTGCGAATTTGGGAATTATGATATATAATGAGCGCAGACTTTTTTACCTGAGAGGATGGAAATTATGGCAGACGAGCTGAATCGTCCGGAAATCAAAAATTTTATTGAAGCGTTCGTAGAGGAGGATATCTCCGAGGGCGGACAGTTTGCGGGGATGCAGGTACACACCCGTTTCCCGCCCGAGCCGAATGGCTATCTGCACATCGGGCACTGCAAGGCGCTGTGCATCGACTTCGGCACGGCGGAGAAGTTCGGCGGCATCTGCAACCTCCGCATGGACGACACCAACCCCACCAAGGAGGACACCGAGTATGTCGATGCCATCCAGGAGGATATCCGCTGGCTCGGCTTCACATGGGACGACCGTTTTTATTACGCCTCGCAGTATTTCGACAAGATGTACGAATGCGCGGAGGAGCTCATCAAAAAAGGGCTCGCCTATGTCTGCGAGCTGACGCCGGAGCAGATGCGCGAATACCGCGGCGACCTCACCACACCCGCCCGCAGCCCTTACCGTGACCGCCCGATCGAGGAATCTCTGGATCTCTTCCGCCGCATGAAGGCGGGTGAGTTCCCCAACGGCGCCATGACCCTGCGCGCAAAGATTGACCTCGCCTCCGGCAACTTCAATATGCGCGACCCCGCCATCTACCGCATCAACCACATGCCGCATCACGCCACGGGGGACAAATGGTGCATTTATCCGATGTACGACTTTGCCCACCCGATTGAGGACGCGATGGAGCATATCACCCATTCGCTCTGCTCCTTGGAATTCGAGGCGCACCGCCCGCTGTACAACTGGGTTGTGGAGCACTGCGACCTGCCCTCGAAGCCCCGCCAGATCGAGTTTGCCCGTTTGGGCATCAACTATACCGTCATGTCCAAGCGCAAGCTCCGCCTGTTGGTGGAGGAGGGGCGCGTCTCCGGCTGGGACGATCCGCGTATGCCCACCCTCTGCGGTCTGCGCCGCCGCGGCTATACGCCGAAGTCCGTCCGCAATTTCTGTGAGCGCATCGGCGTGGCAAAGGCTGCCTCCACCGTGGAGTACGCTTTCTTGGAGCACTGCCTGCGCGAGGACTTGAATGAAACTGCCGCCCGCGTGATGGCAGTTCTGCACCCCACCCGCTTGACCGTGACCAATTACCCCGAAGGAAAGAGCGAGGTATTCACCGTCGAAAACCACCCGAACCACCCCGAAATGGGCACGCGTGAGATCACCTTCTCCCGCGACCTGTGGATTGAGGCAGACGATTTCATGGAGGAGAAGGTCGGAAAGTTCTTCCGTCTTTTCCCGGGCAACGAGGTGCGTCTCAAGGGTGCCTATGTTGTCAAATGCACAGGCTTTGTCAAGGACGAGAGCGGCAAGGTCACAGAGGTTCTCTGCGAGTATGACCCCGAATCCGGCGGCGGCGACCCCAAGGACGGCAGAAAGATCAAATCCACCATCCACTGGGTCGATGCCCACACCGCCAAGGACGCCGAGGTGCGTCTGTATTCCAACCTGTTCACCGACCCCGACCCCGACGGCGCGGACAAGGATTTCCTTGAATGCCTGAATCCCGATTCGCTCGAGGTTCTCACCGGCTGCAAGGTCGAAGCTGGCTTGGTCGGCGCACAAGCTCCCGCCGCTTTCCAGTTCATGCGGCTCGGCTACTTCTGCCCCGACAGCAAGGACTCCACCCCGGAGCACCCGGTCTTCAACCGCTCCGTCAGCCTGAAGGACAGCTACAAACCGGCGTAACCGAAGAACAAAAAGATGCGTCACGCAACTCGTTACGCATCTATTTTAGTCCATAAACCCCCTGTAGGGCGGGGACATGTCCCCGACGGTGTAGGAACTACCAACTGCGTACGAGCCTCCCACCCTGTCATTGCGAGGGGCTTGCGCCGTGGCAATCTCGTGCAGGCACTACCAAGTACGTACCAACAACCGGAGATTGCCACGACCAGTGTGCGCACTGGTCTCGCAATGACAAGTGCGGGTAGCCTTTCCCTGTCATTGCGAGGAGCGCAGCGACGCGGCAATCTCGTGCAGGCACTACCAAGTATGTACCAACAAGCGGAGATCGCCGCAGCTTATCCGATGCTCTCCGCCTGCCGCTTCTTTCGCCGCAGCCAGCACAGCAGCGCGTAAAGGTCGTTCAGCAGGAACATGACAAAGCAGACGATCATCGGCAAATAAGCAAGTTCCTCCAGCGTTGCCAAAATCCACAAAACGATCATCACCGCATCATTGCACGCATAGCCGAGCGCATAATACGGGCTGCGCAGGCAGACCAAACAGGCAGTCAGAAAGCTCGTCGCAACAGAGATTGTGCTGACAAGCAGATTCGCCGTGCCAAGCGCTTGCAGGATAAAATAAAACCCTACGGTCACACCGACGGTCAGTACGGTCAGGAGTACGCCCTGCCGCTTGGAAAGCGTGCCGACCTCCACCTCGGCAGTATCCGCAAAGGGATGCCGCAGCCACGCAAGAATTGCTGCAACCGCCATCGGCGCGGTCATGCAGAGCCATGTCAGCATCTCGCCGTAATACCGGAACTGCCATGCAATGACGGCATAGAGTACGGCGAATACAACCGTCAGTCCCTGCCCCAGCACATGCCCCTTCGCCGTAAAGATAATGGAGCTTTCGCCGATCAATGACGCGATCAGTGTCAGATATTGTCTGTCCGGCGAGAGCAGATATGCCGCTGTAACGATGCACATCGAAACGATCCACAGGCACCACTCAAACCCTGTCAATTCCTTGAGCGGATTTTGGAATCGGATGGATTGGGATTGTTTTTTCATGGCAAGCACCCGCTTTCGATAACTTCCTATGGAACCTCTGAACAAATCAGCGGATCTTTTGCCGCACTATTGCAGTATCAGCAGATTCAAGTCAACCGCGCCTTCGATGCCGTCAACCGTGCCGCTGTCCGTGTATTGCAGACAGTCAAAGTGATAGCGGAAGCTCGGCGTGTCGCCGTATTCCGCCAGCCAGAGCGTATAGTCTTGCAAGCGCTCCAGCTCCAAATGTCCATAGCCGTAGCTCTGATTAAAATACACCCCTGCCGTATAACCCTTCCGCTCGACCGCCTCGCAAAACGCAATCGCGCAGTCCGTCATCGGTACGGAGGCGGCACTCTCCACACGAGAGCCGCCGGAAACCTCCTCCCAGTCGTAAAACACAGGCAGCTCAAGCGTTTCCCCGTCCAGCAGTCGGCAGGCCAGCGCCGCTTCCTCCTCCGCCTCCTCCGGCGTCAGCGCCTGCGAGAAAAAGTACACGCCCAGCTGCAAGCCGGCAGCCCGCGCGCCTGCCAAATTCTCGCGGAATTGCTCGTCCTCATAGAGCTTTCCCTCCGTCGAGCCGCGATAGCCCACGCGCAGGATCGCAAACTCCACACCCGCGTCCGCAACCGCCTGCCAGTCGATCAAGCCCTGATGGGTGGATACATCAATTCCGATCCGATATGGCGCAGCCTCGTAGCATAAGAAGCCGTCACGCATCACAAAGGCGTCGGCGTCATATTCATTTTCCGCCGCCGTCGCTGCGGTCGGCTCGTCGGAAGCGGTCTGTTCGGGCGCGCGCAGAAGATATGCCGCCGTTCCGACGAGAATCACCAGTATTGCCCCGAGGAAAGCGATCAAAACCTTGGTGAGGTCCGGTCCTGTCTTTTTTCTTTTCCGAGCCATAGCCCACCGCCTTTCTGTTTTCTCTATTGTATCATATTCGTCAATCCCCTGAAACCGTGTGGAAGCCATATACAAACACACACCATGATAAACGAATCAGCAGGTGAAGGGTGGGACTTGCCGGGAGCTTTCGCCGTTTCTTTCATACTCAAATTCCAACGCCGCATTGGGCGCTTCCATTGCAAAAACGGTAGCGCCGCCGATTTGAAAGTGATAATACACCCGACAGGCGGCGTGCTCATGGATGGTGCGGAGCATTTCCCCGCCAAGCGGCGCGCGGAGCGGAGCGGCGGCGCTTTCGAGCTGCTGCACGGTCAATTGCTGCGCTCCCTGCCGCACAATGATTGTACCGTCTTTGATCCGCACTGCCCGCGCCCCCAAGTAAGTGGCGAGGCGGTATTCTTTTCCCTTCCATAGGATAGCACCGATCACACCCGTAAAATTGCATATACCGAAGGGAATATCCGCCACGGATAGCATCAGAGCGCCGTCAGAGAAGCTGCACTGCGTCCAAGCATAGGCTTTCGGAAACGAGCGTCCGCGATCTCCCTCACAATAGCCGATACCGTTTCGGAATGCATAGCATTTTCCGTTGATTTGCAGCTCGCCGCTGACCGTGTGGCGCATGCTGAAAACGCTGTGTCGGCACTCCATAAACGGAACATAGCGAAACGGTCCCATGATATCATATCGGAGCGGCGTAAACGGGCCGAAATGCAGACGGCCCTCCGCCGTCAGCGTGTCCGTATGCAGATGCAGCGAGATTCCCTCTTCTCCGAAGCAATTGTCTCCGATTGCAGTACCGTTCTTCCCCTTGCGGAATGCCTCGGCAGGAAAAACAACATTTTGTGACGCTTCCTCCGTAAGCAGCTGGATCGAGCAGGATTGCGCTCCCTTTGCCCGATGGATCGCCGGAATCAGCGCAAGTGTCTGAGAATCCGACTGACAGCGAAAATACCGACCGCAAAAATATGTGCGCATAACAAGCTCCTTTGCAAAAAAATCTAAAGAATAGTTTGCCCGTATCCGCGCCGTACAATTCATATTTTGCCGCAATCCATACGCACAGCAGTGATCATCTCAAAAAAAAGATTACACATCAGTTGCGCGGAAGCCCTGTCTTTCATTGCAAGATCAATGCGTGCATCGGCAATTTTCACAAGTTTTTAGTTAGTTCTGACTAACTTATTGTATGACCTTCCGAAATCGTCGCGAAACGGGAAATTCCTTCTCCGCACGCTTGACAAAAGCGGTCAGCGTGCATATAATCGGACTTAGTTAGCCAGTACTAACCATATTTTTCAAATTCAAATTCGTTTCAGCTAATCTCGTAGCACTGTCTTTCGCTGCCGCGCGCAATCGGAGGCAGTGTTCCCGAATATATGCGCTAAGGAGGGGTAAAAGCATGCTGCCGCTTACGCTTGCAGAGGTCGGAGAAGAAAGCATCATTCAAAAAATCGGAGGAAAACAGGAGGTCAAGGCGCATTTAGAGAACCTCGGTTTTGTAGCTGGAGGTGCCGTTACGGTGATCAACACCATCGGCGGCAATGTGATCGTAAACGTCAAGGAATCCCGCATTGCGATCAGCAAAGAAATGGCGCAGAAGATCATGGTATAACAAAGGTTGCCTGCCATGTCATTGCGAGGAGCGCAGTGACGTGGCAATCTCGTGCAGGCACTATCAGGCATGCAAGTGCCCGCAACAGATTGCCACAGCCAGTGTACGCACCGGCTTCGCAATGACAGAGAAGGCGAATTTTCATATCAATCAAAAAGGAGGCAAACAGCAATGAAGACTTTGAGGCAGGCGAAGGTCGGTGAGACGGTTCGCGTCGTAAAGCTCCACGGTGAGGGAGCGGTCAAGCGCCGTATCATGGATATGGGGCTGACAAAGGGTGTGGAGGTACAGATTCGCAAAGTCGCGCCGCTCGGAGATCCCGTCGAGGTGACCGTTCGCGGCTATGAGCTTTCCATTCGCAAAGCGGATGCGGAAATGATCGAGATCGCATAACCGGCGATCTCCCACGGGGAGGGAGAAGCTTCCCCACATTTTTTCGATCATAGTTAGTTGTAACTAATTAGAAAGTGAGGATATGACAAATGGAACTGCGCATTGCCCTTGCGGGTAACCCAAACTGCGGCAAAACAACGCTGTTTAACGCTCTGACCGGCTCAAACCAGTTTGTCGGCAACTGGCCGGGCGTCACGGTGGAGAAAAAGGAAGGCAAGCTGAAAAAGCACGACGGCGTCATCATCACCGACCTGCCCGGCATTTATTCCCTCTCCCCCTACACCTTGGAGGAGGTCGTCGCACGAAACTATCTGATCAACGAACGCCCCGACGCGGTGCTGAACATCATCGACGGCACCAACTTAGAGCGTAACCTCTATCTGACCACGCAGCTCACCGAGCTTGGCATTCCCGTGGTCGTCGCCGTCAACATGATGGATGTCGTCAAAAAGAACGGCGACAAGATTAACACCCCGGAACTGTCCCGTGCCTTAGGCTGCAAGGTGGTGGAGATCTCCGCACTGAAGGGGACCGGCATCACGGAAGCCGCCGAGGCCGCGATCGACGCGGCAAAGCACGGCAAGACTGTCCCGATGCACACCTTCTCCGGCACGGTCGAACACGCGCTGGCGCATATTGAGGAGGCGGCCGTACACAGTATGCCGGAGGAACGGCAGCGTTGGTATGCCATCAAGCTTTTCGAGCGGGATGATAAAGTCCTTGCGCAGCTCAAACCGGACAAAGCGATTCTTGACCACATTGAAAAGGATATCAAGGCGGTCGAGGAGGAGCTGGAAGACGATGCGGAATCCATCATCACCAATGAACGCTATATTTATATCGGCGAGATCATCAAGGGCTGCTATCATAAAAAATCAGCCGGAAAGCTCTCCACCTCCGACAAGATCGACCGTGTTGTGACGAACCGCTGGGCAGCGCTTCCGATCTTCGCAGTGATCATGTTTCTTGTGTATTATATCTCCGTTTCTACCGTCGGCACCTTCGTGACGGATTGGGCGAACGACGGGCTGTTCGGCGACGGCTGGCACCTGTTCGGCATCGGCTCGTCTGCCTATGACAACGCCATGACCGAATACGCCGCCGAATATGTCTGGACGGACGAAATGGCAGCTCTCGTGGACGCGGCAGCCAAAGCGGGCGTCGTCGGCGCGGAGGATTTGCAGTCTGCCATCGCCGAGGAGGACTTCGGCACCTTTGACGAAGCCTACGGCTCCTTTGCCGATTCTTTGGCAGAGGCAGGCTACGATATCTCCGAACTCTATGACGCGGCGCTCGGCGAGGACGCGGAGGCCGTTCCCGCGCCTGCCGACTACGGCGTATGGGTGCCGGGCATCCCGGTACTTGCACAGAGAGGCTTGGACGCGGCAAACAGCCCCGACTGGCTCAGCGGTCTGCTGGTGGACGGCATCATCGGCGGCGTCGGCGCGGTGCTCGGCTTCGTGCCGCAGATGCTTGTCCTTTTCCTTCTCCTCGCGTTCCTCGAGGCGTGCGGCTATATGTCTCGTATTGCCTTCGTGCTTGACCGTGTTTTCCGCAAATTCGGTCTGTCCGGCAAGTCCTTCATTCCGATGCTCATCGGCACCGGCTGCGGCGTCCCCGGCATCATGGCATCTCGCACCATTGAAAATGAACGCGACCGCCGCATGACGATCATGACAACGACCTTTATCCCCTGCGGTGCGAAGCTGCCGATCATCGCGCTGATCGCCTCGGCGCTGTTCGGCGGCGCGTGGTGGGTCGCGCCCAGCGCCTACTTCATCGGCATTGCCGCGATCATCCTCTCGGGCATCATGCTGAAAAAGACGAAGATGTTTGCCGGTGATCCCGCGCCCTTCGTGATGGAGCTTCCCGCCTATCACTGGCCGACGGTCGGCAATGTGCTCCGCTCCATGTGGGAGCGCGGCTGGTCCTTCATCAAGAAGGCGGGCACCATCATTCTCCTCTCCTCTATTCTCATCTGGGCAGGCTCCTGCTTCGGCACGGTGGATGGTGCTTTCACCTTCAGCACCGAGATGGAGCTGGAAAACAGCGTACTCGGCATGATCGGCAGCGCACTGTGCTGGATCTTTAAGCCTCTGGGCTTCGGCAACATCAAGGCGACCATCGCCACCATCATGGGGCTTGTTGCAAAGGAGGAGGTCGTCGGTGTGTTCGGCGTGCTTGACTTTGAGGGTATGACAAAACTTGCAGCTTACTCCTTCTTAGTGTTCAACCTGCTCTGCGCGCCGTGTTTTGCCGCAATCGGCGCGATCAAGCGCGAGATGAATTCCGCCAAATGGACATGGTTTGCCATCGGCTATCAGTGCGTATTCGCCTACGCCGCTTCGTTGATGATCTATCAGTTCGGCTCGATTTTCACCGGAAGCCTCAATGTGATCGGTCTGATCTTCGCCGTCGCGGTGCTCGCTTTCCTACTGTATATGCTCTTTCAGCCTTATCAGGAATCCACGAAGCTGACAAAGGCCGTCAAGGTAACAAAGTAATGTATTTGCAAAATGGGAGGAATCAAAAATGTTTGCATGGATTTCCGAAAATATCGCAACCATCCTCATTTGTGCGGCTTTGATCGCCATTGTCGCAGCGATCATTTGCGGCATGGTGCGGAGCAGGAAAAAGGGCAAGTCCTCCTGCGGCTGCGGCTGCACAGACTGCCCGATGAGCGGCGCTTGTCATTCTGAAAAATAGCCCCACATCTACTCGAATCATCAACCTTCCCCCATGCCGCGAATGCGATACCGGGGGAAGGTTGATTCCTATTTTCTGCCGATATGCATTCTTAATCGTTCATTTCCGCGCACGGCTTAAGGCCGTCTCCGCTGCGGCATGAAACGCACCCTCGCCGTAGGGCGCGACAACCTCTGTCCGCCCGTGCAGGGATCATCAGGCTTTCCCGCGGCGACAGAAACTTTTCCGTATTAGGGCTTGCGACTGCGCAAGAAATCCGCTATGATAAAAGGACGATCCGATCCGCCTTTGCCGCGTGGATCAAAGGAGGGCGTATGAAAAAAGAAGCGTTTCTGATCTCCACCATCGCCGAGGACGCCGTGCAGACTGCGGTGCAGTACGGGCTTGGGCTGGAGATCGCCGAATTCTGCACCGCCTCCAATTTGGACGAGCGTTTTTTGGAGACGCATGCCGCTGTGCGGGAAAAGCTGTCGCGGCTACCCTGTCCCGTGCTACACGGCCCGTTTAACGAGCTGTTTCCCTGCGCCATCGACCCCAAGGCGCGGGAACTGGCAAGGCTTCGCTACCGTCAGGCGCTTGAAGCCGCGCAAAGCTACGGCATTTCCACGCTCGTCCTGCACGCGGGCTTCAACCCCCACCTGTATTTCCCCTGCTGGTTTACGGAGCAGTCCGTTCTCTTTTGGCAGGATTTTGTGCAGGAGATTCCCGACGGCATGACCGTCTGCTTGGAAAATGTCTTAGAGGAGACGCCGGAACTGCTGACGGATATCCTGCAGGCAGTGGGCAGTCCGAAGCTGCGTCAGTGCTTGGATGTCGGGCACATCAACGCCTATTCCTCCGTAGCGGCAGAGCAGTGGTTAGAGGTCTGCGCACCGTACACCGTTCATTTTCACATCCACAACAACGACGGCAGCCGCGACGCGCACGATGCCTTGTTTGCCGGTCAGCTCGATATGAAGCAGCTTCTCTACAGCGCGGAACAGCTCTGTCCGAACGCAACCTTCACCTTGGAGCTACCGGCTGCCGAACCGTCCGTCCGCTGGCTGACGGAAAACGGCATTCTCGAAGAAAAAGAGGAATCACCATGGTTTTAAACGAATTACTCGCTTCCGTAACTGCCTTAGATCAGGCAGCAATGTCCCAAGCCGAGCAGCGGCAGGCGGCGCTTGCCAAGCCGCCGGGCAGCTTAGGAAAACTGGAAGCGCTCTCCGTCCAACTGGCGGGAATTACGGGAAAGGTACATAACGAAATTCGAAACAAGCACCTTTTGGTCTTCGCCGCCGATAACGGCGTGGTCGAAGAAGGGGTGTCCAGCGCGCCGCAAGCCGTGACCTTGCAGCAGACCGTCAACCTGACCCGTGGCAAGACCGGAGCCGCCGTCCTGTGCAGGCACTTCGGCTGCGGCATCACCGTCTGCGATGTCGGCGTCAACGCGGCGATCACAGAACCGGCAGTGTTAAACCGCAAAATTGCCTACGGCACAAAAAATATCGCCCGCGGCGCCGCCATGATGCGGGAACAGGCGGTCACCGCCATTCTCACCGGCGCGGCGCTGGCAAAAAGCACGCAGGCGGATGTCTTAGGCGTCGGAGAGATGGGCATCGGCAACACCACCTCCTCCTCCGCCGTGCTGTCCGTGTTGTTGGATGTGGACGCGGACACCGTCACGGGCAAGGGCGGCGGCATCACGGAGGAGAGCTTCCGCAAAAAGAAAGCTGTCATCCGGCAGGCAATCGCAGTCAACCACCCGAACAGGGACGATGTCGTAGACATTCTTTCCAAGGTCGGTGGCTTTGACCTTGCCGCCATGTGCGGCGCGTTTTTGGGCGCTGCCGCAAGCCGCCGTCCGGTCGTCATTGACGGGTTTATCTCCGCCGTCGCCGCACTGTGCGCCGTGCGGCTGTGCCCAAATGTGCGCGGCTATCTGATTCCCAGCCACGCCTCCTTTGAGATCGGCTACCGGCTTGCGATGGAGGCGATGGACCTGCAGCCCATGCTGCTTTTGGGTATGCGTCTCGGCGAGGGCAGCGGCTGCCCGCTGGCATTTGAAGTTCTCTCCGCCGCCTGCACCGTTCTGAACAACATGGCAACCTTCGGGCAGGCAGGCATTGACGACGGCTATTTAGATGAGATTCGCCAAGGCGACGCCTTTACCGTGGAGGAGACCACATGACGATTCTGCTCTCCGGCGGCTCCAAAAGCGGAAAATCCCTGTTCGCGCAGGAGCTTACCCTTCGCCTCGCAAACGGCGGCAGGCGCTATTATGTCGCCACGATGATTCCCGCAGACGACGAGGACCGCACGCGCATCCGCCGCCATTTGGCGGAACGGGAGGGCATGGGCTTCGAGACAATTGAGTGCGGCAGAGAGCTTCTTGCCTGCCTGCAAACGGCAGACCGAAACGCCGCCTTCCTGCTTGACAGCACCACGGCGCTCTTAATGAACGCTTTGTTCCCTAACCCTGCCTCCTGTGACATGGACGAGAACGCCGCCGCCCGCTGCGCCGATGAACTTGTCGTCTTTTCCCGCTCCGTCCGTCACGCCGTGATCGTCAGCGATTATCTCTACGCCGATGCCGCGCGCTATGACGGCAGCACCGAGGTCTTCCGCAAAGCCCTCGCCCATATTGACCGCAAATTGGCGGCGGTCTGCGATGTCGTGATCGAAGCCGCCGCCGGAAATTTCATGCTTCGCAAGGGGGAATTGCCGCGATGAAAAAGCTATTGCACGCCTTTGCCATGTGCCAGTCCATGTTCTGCGCCCTTCCCTGCCCTTGGAAGCTCTGGGACGAAAACGCGAGAGGCAAGATGCTCCTTTTTCTGCCGCTCGTAGGGCTGGAGCTTGGCTTCCTCTGGGCGGGTCTGGCGTGGCTCTGCGGAAAGCTCTGCCTGCCGCCCCTTGTTCGGGCGCTGCTACTGTCGGCTTACTCCTACGCCGTCACGGGCTTTCTGCATTTAGACGGCTTTTTGGATGTGACCGACGCGGTCAAGTCCTGCCGCGACCTGCCCCGCAGGCGGGAAATTTTGAAGGACTCCCATGTGGGCGCCTTCGCCGTGATCGGCTGCGTTCTGCTGCTGCTGTCCCAGTTCGCGCTGTTCGCCTCCGCACTGGAAACCGCGAATTTTTGGATTCTGCTGTTTATTCCCGTGGTGAGCCGCTGCTGCTCCGCACTGGCGGTGACAGCTCTGCGCCCCATGTCCACCAGTCAATACGCCGCGCTGAAAAAGCCGCTCTCGCATATTTGGGTATTTTCCCTTTTGCTGCTTGCCGCGCTTGCGGGCAGCTTCCTGCTCTGTGGGAAATACGGTTTTGCCTCGGTCGGCTGCTTGGTCGGCTACGGGCTTGCCCTGTGCCGCGGCTATCGCTCCTTAGGCGGCATGAACGGCGATATCTCCGGTTACGCCCTGACCGTCGGCGAGCTGTGCGCCGTCGCCGTCTACGCGCTGCTATAATCGTGAGAAGGATTGTCGGGGACGTTACCAATGTCGAAAACCTCAGGAACGGTAAAGCCCCATGTGTCATCCCGAGGAGCGCAGCGACGCGGCACTCCAACGATCACCGCACCCTTGTAGGGCGGGGGCATGTCCCCGTAGGTGTAGAAACCATCCTGATTTGTCATTGCGAGGAGCGAAGCGACGTGGCAATCTCACGCACGCACTCCAACGATCACCGCACCCTTGTAGAGAGGGGACATGTCCCCGTAGGTGTAGAAACCATCCTGATTTGTCATTGCGAGGAGCGAAGCGACGTGGCAATCTCACGCACGCACCC
>JAQXWB010000012.1 GCA_029225225.1 Bacillota bacterium
TAAGCCAATCGTTGCCAAAATGAACAGAAGATGCTCCGGCGGCTCCTCGATGATCTTCAGTAAGGCGTTGAAAGCGCTGATCGAGAGCATATGCACCTCGTCGATGATATATACGCGCATTTTAACTTCCGAGGGCGTATAGATCGCGTCATCTCGCAGGGCTCGGACGTTGTCCACACCGTTATTGGATGCCGCGTCAATCTCCAGCACGTCCATACAGGCGCCTGAGGCGATGCTTTTACAGGAGGGGCAGCAGTTACACGGATTGCCGTCAATCGGATTTTCGCAGTTGACTGCCTTTGCCAAAATCTTTGCGCAGGTGGTCTTGCCCGTGCCGCGCGTACCGGTGAACAGATATGCGTGACTCAAGCGATGGTTGATGATCTGGTTTTTTAAGGTCTGCGTTACCGGCCCTTGCCCGACCACATCGTCAAAGGTCTGCGGGCGGTATTTACGATACAAGGCCTGATACATACCGTTCCCCTCCGATCCATATCAGTATAAACGAAAACGGACAAAATTGCAACCAAAAAACACGCGGAGGTCAGACAAACCTCCGCGTGGTAAGCTTCGACCCATGACAAGATCGCACACCCGCATTTGAATCTGCAACCATACCCGTTTCCCGCGCAGCCGGCTCAGAAACGGCTGGCTCGCGGCACACGAACAGATCCGCTTAATGCTGCTCGGTTCCCCGCCTGACATGGTTCACGGGAGCTCGTTGCGCGAGACCGATCCCTCAACACCACTTACGCGGACAGGCGGCACAGCGCAGACCCGGGTGCGGGAATTCATCCCTGCTATAGCGGATTGCAGGTAACAGGGCACCGCTATCTCCCCGACTAGTGCGACCTTGTCATAGGTCGAAGCTATGTAGATATTGACTATTCGATTTCTGACAGCTTGTCCTCAATATAGTCCGCAAGGTCGCCCAGCGTCTCCAGCTTCATATCGCCTTCCATTTCAAAATCGACGCCGAGCTCTTCCTCCATGTCCATGACCATTTCGACCATATCCAAGGAATCGAGGTGCA
Organism: Bacillota bacterium; assembly: GCA_029225225.1. Lineage (GTDB taxonomy): Bacteria > Bacillota > Clostridia > Oscillospirales > Oscillospiraceae > JAZOXB01. Next base: position 1,034 of record JAQXWB010000012.1, read on the forward strand.
GACTCTCAAAGGTCGTATCGCGGCTCATTTCCTCAACGGGAATGTCAAGCTGCTCAGAAAGGTAGGTTCTGATTCTGTCGTACATTTTCTTTCCCTCCACAGTAGTCTGTGTCTTTCTTCCTATATGATACGATTTTTTTTGATAATGTCAAGAAAAATTTTTTCTAAGGAAGCTCTGAATCCATCTGCAAGAGCGGTCAGCGAGGGATTTTGCCGCAAATTGTGGTTGGAAAACCGCGGAATACTTTGTGTATTTCAAGGTTTTCAAGCCGAAAAGTTGCGGCGAAAGATCCGCTGAGCGCCGCCGCTGATTTTTTCAGAGGTTCCCTATGCTCAATTGAGGAAGTCTTTCAGAATCTTTGAACGCGAGGGATGACGCAGCTTACGGAGCGCTTTTGCCTCAATTTGGCGAATGCGTTCACGCGTAACTTCAAATTCGTCGCCAACCTCCTCAAGTGTATGCATCTTGCCGTCGATCAGACCGTAGCGCAAACAGAGAACCTTTTCCTCACGCGGCGTCAGCGTCTTTAAAACGCCCGCAAGCTGCTCACGCAGCATCGCGTAGGAGGCAACATCGGCAGGCTCCGATGCATCCTCATCTTGAATGAAGTCACCGAGATGACTGTTATCCTCTTCCCCGACAGGCGTCTCCAAAGAGATCGGCTCCTGCGCAACGCGGAGGATCTCCTCAACCTTCTCGTGGGAAATATGCAGCCTTTGGGCAATCTCCTCCGAAGACGGATCTCTTCCAAGCTCTTGCAGTAGCTCATGCTGCGCGCGAGATACACGGTTGATTGTCTCTACCATATGCACGGGAATGCGAATGGTACGGGCATGATCGGCAATTGCGCGGGAAATGGACTGCCGGATCCACCATGTCGCATAGGTGGAGAACTTGTAGCCCTTCGTATAGTCAAACTTTCCGACCGCCTTGATCAGTCCGAGGTTTCCCTCTTGGATCAGGTCAAGGAAAGGAAGTCCCCTGCCGACATAGCGCCTTGCGATGGAGACAACAAGTCGAAGGTTTGCTTCTACCATCTGGTTATGCGCAGCTTCATCGCCCTCGGCAAGTCGCTTGGCGACCTCCGTCTCCTCCTCACTTGTCAAAAGCGGGATCTTGCCGATCTCCTTGAGGTACATACGGACAGGATCGTTGACGCTCATCGCGTCGGACATCTCCTCGGTATCAATCAGCTTCTCCTCTTCGATCAGTTCCAATTCCTCTTCACTTGGTGCCATATCGTCCGGCTTTGTCAGCATTTCCACGACATCTGAGACGTCAATCTCAACGCCGGCGGCTTCCAAAGCTTCATAGATCATGTCGGTCTGCTGTTCATCCGCGTCGATGGAATCCAACGCGTCGATCAGGTCCTTCGATGCGATCCGTTTCTCCTTCTTCGCATTCTGCAAAAGCAGCTGCAGCTTTTCATGCAGCCGAGTTTCCTGTTGCATCTCGTCCATGCTATGTACCTCCATATCCTTTCTTTTTGCGCAGGCTCTCCTGCATGGCCCGCAGGCTGCTTGCGTCACTTACCTGCGCATGACGGTACTCCTCTCGAATGATACGGACGCAGTCGTCAAATGCATCATCCGACAAAGGTGCGTCCTGCTTTTGCAGCACGCCCGTCAAATGCGACATTTCGGCAGAGCTCAGTCCTTCTGCAAGGCACGACAAGTCAAGCGGAAGATCCTCAAGATGTCGCTGTTTCCACACGGAGAAAACCTTGCCAAACATCGGCACGGAAAACGTCTCCTCCGTCAGACCGCCGGTGCGGTCAAACAGTGCGGGTTCCCGCAGGAGCATCCGCAAAACGCCCTCCTCCGCCATTGCGGAGCGCACATTGTCATAGCGCAGCTCGCGCGCTCTGGGCTGCCTTGCGGCGGCAATCTCCAAATCCCGCTTCTCCTGCGTTTTTTTCTCCGTCGCCGCGCGCCGTTTGAATGCTTTGCCGATCTCCAGCTTCATGGTCTCAGGGGATAAGCCTGCCATCTCCGCTGCTCTAACGCCGTAAATTTCCCGTTCAACTGCGGTCGAGTAGGTCGAGATCAGCTCCGCCGCCTGCTTTGCAAACTCCACCTTCTGCTCGTCCGTCGTAAGATCAAACTTCATCCGCAGCGAACGAAGGCGATACTCCGCCTGATTCTCCGAGCCTTCCAAAAGGAGCTTGAAGCGATCCGCGCCGTATTTTTTCAGAAACTCGTCGGGATCCTTCGCGCCCTGCATCCGCAAAACCTTCACACGCAGACCCGTCTTTTCCAGCATCGGGATCGCACGCTGTGTCGCGTTCTGCCCTGCCGCGTCGCCGTCATAGGTCAGCACGATCTCATTTGTATATTTGGACAGCATGTCCGCGTGCTCCTGCGTCAGCGAGGTGCCGAGCGACGCGACCGCGCAGTCAAACCCATACTGGTGCAACGCAATGGCATCCATGTAGCCCTCGGTCAGAATGATAAAGCCCTGCTTGCTCTTTTTGACGATATTCATCGCAAAAAGGTTTCGTCGTTTATTAAAAATAATCGTCTCGGGTGAATTGAGATATTTCGGCGTCGAATCATCCATGACGCGTCCGCCGAAACCGATCACATTTCCGCGCACATCAATGATCGGAAACATCAGACGATTGCGGAAACGGTCGTAAAAGGTGCCCTTTTCGCGGTTTTGCAGGACAAGTCCGGCGTCGTAAAGCTCCTCTTTGGTAAAGCCCTTCGCCGTCATTGCGTCCAGCAGCGCGCTCCACGCGTTCGGCGCAAAACCGAGACCGAAGCGCGTCACGGTTGCGCGAGAAAGTCCGCGCTTGGCAATATACGCGCGCACCTCGCCCGCGTTTGGCGAGCGGAGCTGTTCGTTGAAAAAGCGCGCACTTTCCTTGCACAGCGCCCACAGGCGTTCTTTTTTCTTGTACTGCGACTGATTTGTGCCATCCTCCGGCACCTCAAGCCCGGCGCGCTTTGCCAGAAAACGCACCGCATCCGGATAGCTGAGGTTTTCGATCTCCATGATGAAGTTGATGACACCGCCGCCCTTATGGCAGCCGAAGCAGTAGTAAATGCCCTTCTCAGGCGCAACGGAAAAAGACGCGGTCTTCTCTCCGTGGAAGGGGCAAAGGCCGAAAAGGTTGCTGCCCTTGCGGGTCAAGGCGACATACTGCCCCACGACATCCTCGATCGGGTTGCGGCTATTCAGTTCGTCGAGAAACGCAGAGGGAAATGCCATCCGTCTTACCCCTTTCTATCCCCGCACCTGCCATGCCGTAGGGATGAACAGCTCATCGTATTTGTACATGGCGTATTTATCCGTCATACCCGCGATATAATCGCAGATAACACGTTCCATTCCTTCAAAGTCGATCTGCGGCTGGAAATCCGCAGGGATCGCCTCGGGATGCTTGCTGTAATACTCATAAAGCTGCTGCAAAATGCGCCGCGCCTTTACCTCCTCGCCCTTGGCGACGGGGTTTTTATAGACGCGTTCAAACATAAAGCTGCGCAGCGCCTCCATCGCTTGCTCGACCTCCGCCGTCATACCCAGCACCCCTGTGTCAAGGGTTTGAAAGATCATGTCCGTTACCAGCGAATTGATCCGGTCACGGTGATTGCTTCCCAAGATATCGGATATTTCCTTGGGAATGTCGGAATCGGTCAAAATACCCGCGCGCATGGCGTCGTCGATGTCATGGTTGATATAGGCAATCTGATCCGCTTTGCGGACGATTTGCCCCTCCAGCGTCTCCGGCAGACGGCTCGAACGCGTATGGCCGAGAATGCCCATGCGCACCTCGTAGGTCAGGTTCAGCCCTTGTCCGTCCTTTTCCAAAAAATCCACCACCCGCAGGGATTGCTCATTATGCCGGAAGGGCTTTCCCATGACCTCCGACAGCGCGACCTCTCCCGCGTGCCCAAACGGCGTATGTCCGAGGTCATGTCCAAAAGCAATCGCCTCGGCGAGATCCTCATTAAGCCGCAGCGCCCGCGTGATCGTGCGGGCAATCCGCGCGACCTCTAAGGTATGGGTCATGCGCGTGCGGTAGTGGTCGCCCTCCGGCTGCAAGAAGACCTGTGTCTTGTGCATCAGGCGTCGGAAGGATTTGCTGTGCAGAATGCGGTCGGAATCACGCTGATAGCAGGTGCGCACATCGTTTTCCGTCTCCGCCTCCACGCGAGGGCGTCCCCGAGTGGCATCGGAAAACTGCGCTTTTTCCGAAAATCGGAGATGTTCCTCCTGCTCTAACCGCTCTCTGATCGTCATAGCTTTTCCTCCGTTCGGAAACAAAGTCGATAACAGTTGCCGTCTTTGGTTGCAGCCGCTTTTTGAAAACCACAGCCTTCAAATAAACGCTGCGAAGCAGTGTTGTCTTGATAGATTTCCTCTACAGCAAGGTGATCCCAGCCGCGGCGTTTCGCCTCATGGATCAAACCAAGGATCACACGCTTTCCGATACCTCTGCTCTGAAAATCCGGCGCGATCACAATCGGCAGGTCATCACGGCAGAACGTTACGTCTCCGACAGGGACATATGTATCATCACATAGTAGCTCAATAAAATACAACTCTCCCTTTTTGTCGAGGAAAGAATACATCCTTTTCAAAAGCTCCATATTATAAGGCTCGGTTCGGTGATCTACCATCCAAACCGTATGCGCATCAAGATACCACGGCAGGGCAAATTCACAAACACCGTCATATCGGCGCAAACGCAGCGTATCGTCAATTTGCAACATCATCCATCCGTTCCTATCGGAAAATCACGGTATTCGCTGTCGCCGACAAGGCCCTCAATTGTGCCCGAGGAAAGGTCAAATACGCGGGCAAGGAACGGCTGTGTCTGGGCTTCGGGGAGTAAAAGGTCAAAGCTGACATCCGCGCCGAAGTCGGTATCCTTGATGATGCCGCCAAAGACGGCAATCTCAAGCTTGATCCTTTCATACCAGCTATAGGGGCACGGCAAATAGACATTCGTCCATACGCGCTTCATGGAACGCCCAGCAGCGTCTAAGCCGATTTTTGCGCTGTGCGCATAGGCACGCACCAAGCCGCCCGCGCCGAGCAAAATTCCTCCGAAATATCTCGTTACGACGCAAGTCACATTAAAAATTCCTTCGCGCTGAAGCACCTGCAAAACAGGCATTCCTGCCGTACCGCCCGGCTCTCCGTCATCGGAAAACCGCGTTGCGCCGTCTTTGATAATATAGGCGTATACATTATGCGTCGCGTCCCAGTATTTTTCGCGCATCTGCTTCAGCCGCGCAAGCGCCTCCTCCTCTGTCTCGGTACGGAAGATGTGACCGATAAATCGCGAGCGGCGCTCGATAAATTCGGCGTCGGCATCCTTCGTCGGCACCAAATATTCCGTCATGCTCTCTGCTCCTTTACAAAGCGCCGGAGCTTGCCGTAAAGCGTCTCGGAGCAGATCGTCTCGACCTCCACACCCTCAGCGGTATAGTCGGTTTTCAGCACCTGCGCCTGTTCATGCAAAAGCTCCAATGTGCCCGCCTCGGCATAGGGAAGCAAAAGCGTGACATGATATAGCTGCCCGAGCAAAACCGATTCCACGCGTGCAAGCAGCTCCTCCATACCGACACCGTTTCTTGCGCAAGTCGTCACGCAGTCGTCGCCAATCGGGCAGGCGGTAACATCCTCCAGCAGATCCGCTTTATTATAGCAGCGGAGGACAGGCACGTCAGGTTTCGCAAGCTTCGCAATCAGCTTGTCTACCACCGCGATATGTGCCTCTCGCTGCGGGTCGGAAGCATCAATGACATGGATCAAAAGGTCGGCATATTCCAATTCCTCCAAGGTCGCTTTAAAAGCCTCCACAAGATGGTGCGGCAGCTTTGCAATAAAGCCAACGGTGTCGGAAAGCAGGATTTCCAAATGATCGGATATTTTCAGGCGGCGCGTCGTTGTGTCCAGCGTGTCAAACAGGCGGTTGTTTGCCGGAATGCCCGCGTCGGTCAGTTGGTTCAAAAGGGTGGATTTTCCCGCGTTCGTGTAGCCGACAAGCGCCACCACGGGGACGGAATTCTTAATTCTCCGCTCTCTCTGCACGGCGCGTACCTTACGAACCTCCGCAAGCTCCTGCTGCAAGCGGTTGATCCGCTCGCGGATGTGCCTGCGGTCAGTCTCCAGCTTCGTCTCACCGGGGCCGCGCGTGCCGATGCCGCCGCCCAAACGGGACATGGACTTACCCATGCCCGAAAGCTTCGGCAGCAGATATTGATACTGCGCCAGCTCGACCTGCAAGCGTCCTTCGGCTGTCTTGGCTCGCTGGGCAAAAATATCGAGGATCAGCGCGCTGCGGTCGAGAACGGTCACATCCGTGATTTCCTCCAGTGCGCGAATCTGCGAAGGAGAAAGGTCATTGTCAAAGATGACCATATTGGCTTCCGTCGTCTGCAAAAGCTCGCAAAGCTCCTGCGCCTTTCCCTCTCCGATAAAGCTGTGCGGATCGGGCGCATGGCGATTTTGCAGCACCTTTGCCGCACAGGAACCGCCTGCGGTTTCCAAAAGCGCCTCCAGCTCATCCAGCGTCTCATATGTGGCAGTTTCCTCCGGCTTGAAGCAGTCTGCGTTCAGACCGACAAGCACCGCTTTTTCACAAACCATGCGCTCGTTTTTTTCCATGCAATTCTCCCAAAATGTGACAAAGAATGAAAAAAGTCCGCACCGATACGATGCAGACTTTACTCATTACTTCAGGCCAAACTTCTTGTTGAAGCGGTCAACGCGTCCGCCGGTATCAACCAGCTTTTGCTTGCCGGTATAGAAAGGGTGGCACTTGGAGCAAATTTCGACCTTGATGTCCTTCTTGGTGGAACCGGTCGCAATGACCTCACCACAAGCACAACGGATCGTCGTCTGTTCGTACTTCGGATGGATACCTTCCTTCATCACATTCACCTCTTTCTGTTCATCGTAAAAGGGCATGCTGCCCCGTCTTTTTTCCATGCCCGAGTATTTTAGCACACTTCCTGTAGAAATGCAAGCCTTTTTTTCATATTTTTTTAGAACCGCGCAGGAGTTCGCGGAAACTCTCCATGATTTTTCAGAGAAAGCTCGTTGACAATCCGTGTCGGTTTCTGTATAATAGATAAGGAAACTGTGAAAAGCGGCTTTTTACGGTTTCGTGCATAAATTTGTTAATTTTTTGCGTTCCACGCGGAGCGCACGGAAAGGATTTTTGCAATGATTTACACAACAGAAGTACAGCATATGTGTCCGGTTGCAAAGGGCGCATACCACGGTCCCGCTCCCATCCCCGAAGAGGGCAAGTGGGTGCAGGCAAAGCAGATCAGCGATATTTCCGGCTTTACGCACGGTGTCGGCTGGTGCGCACCGCAGCAGGGTGCCTGCAAGCTGACCCTCAACGTGAAGAACGGCATCATCGAAGAAGCGCTTGTCGAGACGCTGGGCTGCTCCGGCATGACCCACTCCGCCGCAATGGCATCGGAGATTCTGATCGGCAAGACCCTCCTTGAGGCACTCAATACCGACCTTGTCTGCGACGCCATCAACACCGCAATGCGTGAGCTGTTCCTTCAGATCGTCTACGGCCGTACCCAGAGCGCTTTCTCCGAGAACGGTCTTGCCGTCGGCGCTTCTTTGGAAGACCTCGGTAAGGGCCTGCGCAGCCAGGTTGGCACGATGTTCGCCACCAAGGAAAAGGGCCCACGTTATCTCGAGATGGCAGAGGGCTACTGCACCCGCGTTGCGCTGAATAAGGATGACGAGATCATCGGTTACGAGTTCATCAACCTCGGCAAGATGATGGACTTCATTAAGAAGGGCGACGACGCCAATGTCGCGCTGGAGAAGGCCAAGGGCCACTACGGTCAGTTCGACAACGCCGCGAAGTACATCGACCCGCGTCAGGAATAAGAAGGAGGACGGCACAATGGCTTTGTTTGAAAGTTACGAAAGAAGAATCGACAAAATCAACGGTGTCCTCGCGCAGTACGGCATCGGCTCCGTTGAAGAGTGCAGAGAAATCTGCAAGGAAAAGGGTTTTGATCCCTACGAGATCGTCAAGGGCATTCAGCCCATCTGCTTTGAAAACGCCTGCTGGGCATATTGCGTCGGCGCTGCCATCGCAATCAAGTCCGGCGTGAAGTCCGCTGCGGACGCCGCTGAGGCAATCGGCATCGGCTTGCAGGCCTTCTGCATTGACGGCTCCGTCGCCGACGATCGCAAGGTCGGCATCGGTCACGGCAAGCTCGGCGCAATGCTCCTGCGCGACGATACTAAGTGCTTTGCGTTCCTCGCAGGTCACGAGTCCTTCGCCGCCGCGGAAGGCGCAATCGGCATCGTCCGCAACGCGAACAAGGCGCGCAAGGAAGAGCTGCGCGTGATCCTCAACGGCCTTGGTAAGGACGCTGCACAGATCATCTCCCGTATCAACGGTTTCACCTATGTCCAGACGCAGTTTGACTATTTCACCGGTGAGCTGAAGATCGTCCGTGAGATCCGCTATTCCGAGACGGAGCGTGCAAATGTCCGCTGCTACGGCGCTGACGATGTCCGCGAGGGCGTTGCCATCATGCACCACGAGGGTGTCGATGTCTCCATCACCGGCAACTCCACCAACCCCACCCGCTTCCAGCATCCCGTCGCCGGCACTTACAAGAAAGAGTGCATCGAGCAGGGCAAGAAGTACTTCTCCGTTGCCTCCGGCGGCGGCACAGGTCGTACCCTGCATCCGGACAACATGGCAGCCGGCCCCGCTTCCTATGGCATGACCGACACCATGGGCAGAATGCATTCCGACGCGCAGTTCGCAGGCTCGTCCTCCGTCCCCGCGCACGTCGAAATGATGGGCTTCCTCGGCATGGGCAACAATCCCATGGTCGGCGCTACCGTCGCTGTCGCAGTTGCAGTCAGCGAAGCACTCAAAGACTAATCGGTTTTCTTCCCATTCCATGGTAATGTAGCGGTCTGCCACCGGCAGACCGCTCTTTAATTCCCATCCGCAATGCTGCGCATTGCTCTCCCATGGTCGGCGCTACCGTCGCGGTTGCAGTCGAAGAATCGCTCAAGTAATTCACCCCAATACACAGAATTCCGCCGCTCCCTCAAATCACAAGGGAGCGGCGGTCGTTTTTTGCTACATTGGTGCAAAATAAATGTTTCTGCAAACGGGCGGATAATATCCGCCCCTACAGCGCAAATTGGTTCGACGGTTGTAGGGGCGGCTATTAGCCGCCCGCGTTGTCCACACACAGTCGGCGATTCCTGCACGCGCCGCGTACATGTCCCCGCTCTACTGTGGCGTTTTTATGCCCACGGGTCGTCCTTTGTGGGAATGCGGATGCCGGAGAGAATCGAGGAATACTCCCAGAGATACCAGTTCTCCCCTTTTCTGCGGAGCTTGATCGGTCTCGGCGAGTCCGCGCCGGCGGTTTTGAGGAAGACACGGAAATAGCCGTCCTCCACATCCTGCGGGCGCGGATCGGAAAGGACCTGAAGCGTCAGCGGCTGTAACGGTGTGTAATTGTTCTCGGGGGTCGCACCGTCAAAATACGCAAGCGGAAGATAGCGCTTGTCACGCAGGCGGTCGCGCAGAAATTGAATGTCATACGGCGTTAAAGGTCTCGGCCCGCGCAGAAGATTGATTGCCTCAACACCGGCGTCCTTCTCATTGATATAAAGCTGTAATCCCAAGAGCAGCATAGCGCAGGTGTTTTCCGGCTTTGTCAAATCCATTTGCGGCATTGACGCAAATTCCGCCGCAGTCGTCGGAAGCTTCTGAATAGTTACGATCATATGCATCCTCCTTGTAAACTTTTAATTTGTGTTGGCTGATTGTTTCATGATATGCAGCAAGCTACAGTTAATCAAAAAGTGGTGCAGAAGCGGTGGAAGATCGCGGCGACTTGACAACGGCTCGCATTGCCTGCCGGCATCAGATACAGACCGTCCTTTTCATTGCTTCCGGTGATCATGCCGGTGCCGACCGCCCAGCTCACGGAATCAGCCGCCCAGCTCGAAACCTTTGCATAATCCGCAAAACCTGCAAGCATGGCGCAATCCTCGCTGTCATAAACACCTTTGAACTGCGCATAGCGGCAGAGGATCGTTGCAAGCTGTTCACGGGTAATGTTCGCCTCAGGAGCAAACTTTCCTTCGCCGACACCCTTGACGATCTCATTCTCCGCTGCCCAAATAATGGCCTCCGTATACCACTCGCCGGCTTTTACATCCTTGAACGGATTCTTCCCGCTGTGCGTCGGGCTGTTCTCAATGCGGTACAGTACCGTTACAATCATCGCACGCGTGCAATTTCCGTTCGGGTCAAACTTGTTGTTGCCGACACCGTTCATTATGCGGTTGTAATAGGCATATTCCACATCGCCGTAGAACCAATCGGAGGTCTTCACATCGTCGAAGAACATGGAGGGCATCGGAGATTGCACCTTCGGGAAGGTGTAGGAGACCTTCATCTCCTTAGCACTTTGGGAAACAATCTTTGCAAGCTTTCCGTTGATATAGGGCTTGACACTTTCGGGGAACACATAGCCTTCTTCCGCCTCCAGCGTAACGACAACTGTATACACCTTATCCGGCTCGAATTTTGCGTCGCTCGGATCCCAAGAGACATTTGCAATCGTGTAGCCTTCATAGCAGTCCGGCAGGTTCGCGGCCGTTGTAATGCTCATGTCAAGGACAGGCTCATCCGTCATTACAGCAACGCCGGATATCTCCTGCAGCTTTGGGAAGGTGTAGGAGATCTTCATTTCGTCAGCACTTTGGTAGATGACCTTTGCAACCTTTCCGTTGATATAGGGCTTGACGCTTTCAGGGAACACATAGCCTTCTTCCGCCTCCAGCGTGACGACAACCGTGTACACCTTATCTAACTCGAATTTTGCGTCGCTCGGATCCCAAGCGACATTTGCAATCGTGTAGCCTTCATAGCAGTCCGGCAGGTTCGCGGCCGTTGTAATACTCATGTCGAGGACAGGCTCATCCGTCATTACCGCAACACCGGTAATCTCTTGCTTGCGCTGTACCTTGACCGCATCAATGCCAATGGCGAACTGATCGCTGGCCTCATGATGACGGAACACAATGTGAACGGTCTGCCCCACGTATTCGCTCAGGCTGAGTTCACGATGCGCAGGCGTATCGCAGTCTTCCCCTTTCGCAAGCGTTTCACTGAACAGGAGCGTCTCGCCCTTGCCCGCAGCAAAAACATAGACACTGTAATGCTCTGCGGTTTTTAACGGACTCTGCGCAAAGACGTCATAAGTGAGATAAACATCGCCGGAAGCAGGAATCTCGATTTCGGGAGAATATGCCTTGTTATCCGGTGTCAGCGGCAGGTTCGTGTTGTTGTCAAAAGAATAACTGAACAGAGCGCAGTTCCCTTCAGTATGTCCGTAAGCATTGCCGACCCCACCGTCGTCAACCTTTCTGACCCAGCCTTGTCCGTCGCCGTCTGCGTCAACAAAGCTCCACTGCTCCAACTCCGCCTCGGTCTCAAAACCGCAGGAATACAGCGTCTCTCCGCCTGTCGCAGCCGCGCTCATACCGAGGGCAGGCAGCAGGGATAGCAAAAGGCAAACCGCCAGCAGCGCAGAGATCATTTTCTTGGTTTTCATATTGTTCCTCCTTGTCATTGTTTGTATTTTGAGTCATATAATGCTGAGATCAGGATTCCTTAAAACGAACACAGAAGTGATGGAAGATGGCTGTAACCCGGCAGCGCAGTATGTTCTAAGCTGCTCACGGGTAATGATCGTATCCGGCTCAAACTTTTCTTAGCCGAAACCGTTTACAATATTGTTCTCAGCCACCCAAATAACAACATATGTGTACTATCATTCGTTTTTCAAAACCGTTCGCATTCCTTTCTGTGAAGTTATCGCTTTGATCAGCCGTAAGCAAGCTCTGGATAGATATAATGGTAATACCAATCCGCACCTGCCATGGAGGCGATGCGTGCAATGACGACGATCTCGCCATGCTCATCCGGGTAGAACATGAGGTTCTCCAAATTGATGTTTTCATCAGAGACCGTCCACGCAAGGCATGCGTCATAGCCGTATAACTCGCGCTCCTCCTCGGAGATATCACCGAAGTAGGAAACAAAGCACTCTTCTGCCGCCGCACGCGCGGCCTCAAGGAAGCTTTCTTCCTCAATATACAGGTATTCCAAAAGCGCACTGCCCTGCAGCCATTCACCGGTTGTCTGATTATAGCAATACACGCCGTAAGACGAAAAATCGCTGACGCTTTCTGCGGCGATCACGAGCACCAACAGGTCACGATAGAGGGTAGGATACCAATTCACAACGTTGTAGTTCAGAAACCAACCGTCCTCCATCGCCTTGTATTCCTCCTCAATCAGCGCGCCGAAGGTCTCGCTGATCGACTGATTGATCGCTATGGCGTCTTCGGTAAAAGCGGTAATCTCAGGCAAATGAAAGGAATAATAGAAGGTATCGCTGGTATTCTCGTCATAATGATACTCATATTCTCCTGCGTCGTTAAAATACTCACTGACGAGGTTTTCCACACCCATTGTGGGTTCTTCCGGCTCCGTGGGCGAGGAAGTTTGTTCCTCAGTGGAGAGTTCTGCCGGTTTGGTGCTTTCCGTAGTAGGCAAGGTGATGCTCTCAAACGGTCTGAGTGTGGGCTGTTTTTCACCGCAAGCCGTCAAGGAAAACAGGAAAAGAAGGGCAAGCGCAATTGCCGTAAGCTTTTTCATCGGAATTCCTCCGTTCATTCCTATAGTACTTTGGGGACAACGGCTGGAAGCCGCTGCCCCGTTGTTTTTTCTTAGTTTACCACTTGGATCGAATAGAGAACCGACTCCACTGCCGCAGAACGGCACTCTTCGAAGCTGTTGTAAGAGCGCACACTGATGCAGATGCCCTGATACTCTCCGGCATCCTCGCCGAAGTTAATACAAGTATCTACATAGTAGTCTCCCCAGCAGTTATAGGTGATCTGGACAGCCTCATAGCCTGCGATCATCACTTCCTGCATTGCGAAGTCCTCATAATCGGAATAGCTGTCATAATTCCCCAGCGTAGTCTGGAACTCCTCCTGCGTCCGGTCGGCATAGAAGGTCATTCGCAGATCGCCGTCTGCCGTTTCCAAGGCATCAATGCCGAAGCTGGCATCAAAGGTGAAGATATCAGAGGGATAGGAGAACAAAATCGCGCCTTTTTCATTATAATCGTACACCGCGTCTCCGACAACGGTTCCGTTCCCCTCCAAGCCGCTGTCATCAGGTTCGCCGACGTCAGACAGTTCAAAGTATTCGGGTGCTGCTTCACTTCCCGCTTCAATCAGCGGCAGATACCAGTCGTCATAGTATTTCGGCATCATGTCCTCATAAGGGAAGTCCTCTGTGTCGGCGTAACGCACATCCTCCCAGTCCATGCCCCACGGACGGAGATAGAAAGCATAATCGAACCAGCTTTCTCCATCGTCGTCAGGATCCTCATAAGTACCGTCAATGCAGATCATATGATCGATTGCGCTGACCGTAGAGGCACCCGGGTCAATAATCCAGTCGGCATGCCCAACTTCATCGTCCCAAAAGTAGCCGTCTTCGGACATCATGCAGCCATTTTCTGTCGTACCCGCGCCAAAGGAGACATCAACGTCGATCATATGATCGTCAAGCGTGCTGTTTTCATCCCAAATTTGGATGTAGCCGCTGCCATCTTCATAGAACGAGATGCGCGCGCAGGCGTCCCAGTAGCTGCCTACCGAATCGGAATAGCTGCCGCCTGCATTCTTCACGATCCACCAGCCGTACCAGTCGCCGCCCCACCATGCATCGCCGAGGCTCTGCGGTTCCTCTGTCGGTTCGTCGGTCGGCTTGTTTGCCGTATCTGTCTTAGGAGCGGTCGCACCTTCTTTGACAAAGGTCATCTGTATCCCCTGCCCCATAAAGTCAATTGCTAATACGCCGTCCTTTAGCGTACCCGTAGAATCCACGTCCTCAACAGTGAGGACGACATCATTGCCATCGAGCTTCCACTTGCCGCTTACGCTGTCGCCGTCAAGCACGAACACGCACTTCCCGCCGGAGCGCAGCTCAATATAGTTTTCGCCCTCGGAGTAGATCTCGGAGATATTCACATCTTCGCCGAATACCTCAACCGTCGCGCCGACATATTTCCCTAAATTGGCATCGTTATCCTTTTCTCCGCCGCATGCAGTCAAGGCAAACAGCATGACGAATGCAAGCAGTAATGCAATATACTTTTTCATTTTACTCCTCCATGATGTATACAAGGGCGGCAGCAAGCTGCCGCCCTTATAATAAATTAGCCCTGCTTATTCTTCGCTGCACCGATGATAAACAGCACAGGGAGTACAAGACCGAGAATGAGCGAGAACACAGGGAACTCGCCGCCGCCGGCAACGGTGAGGATGCAGCCGACAACACACAGCACCGCAACAACGATGCCCCACGCCATACATGTGCCCGCTTTATCGGCACGCTTGGCATTAACAACGCCGATAATACCGGTCACCAATTCCGCAACCGCACTGATAAGAGTCAGAGCGCCGGCAGCGTACAGCATGCCGGAAGAAGCTCCCAGTAGTGCAAGTGTCGCGATACCAAGCAGCGCTGCGATTGCAACGATCAGAGAGATGCCTCCGCCGATAATCATGAGGATGCCGGTTACCTTCAAAAAGCTCGCGCCCTTCGGTGTAGTCTGTTCCATAACAATTGACCTCCTTTTTAATATTGTCTACCGCCGTAGCGGGTCAACACAGGAATATGCTTTTTCGTTTCGAAAGGGGATCAAAACCGATCTCCCTTAATTATTTACGGAGCCTCCGCAGAATTCGCAGCGCCCGGATGCATCCGGTGTCGTTGTCGCGCCGCACCACGGACAGGTGATCACCTGCTTCGGTGCGGCAGCCTCCTCCGCTTGCTTGCGCACCTGACGGCGCACCTGCGTCAAGGCGGTGCGGATCTCATTTGCCATCCGCTCGCGCTCCTGATATTCCACATTTTGACGGGGATTCACGCTTGCACCGACACGGCTGCCGACAGCGTCAACTTCTACGTCATTCCCCAAACGGAAACGAAGCTTGTCAAACCACGGACTGTTGACATGAATGTTCACGTTGAATTCGTAGCTGTAGTGATAGCGCGGCGGATTGTAGCTGACCTCTTTGCCGTCGGGCAGCTTACGTTTTTCCTCCGTCTTACTCTCGTCGATATCCACATCGCAGCCCGTAACCTGCGTGAAGTCCAGTATGTCCGGGTTGGCCTCCTGCCAGCGCTGCGCCGAGGTCACGAGGAATTTTCCTGCGTCCTCATCGAGCAGCACCTTGGTTCCGAGTCCGAGCGTTCGAGTAACATGGAACTTTTCGACCTCTGCGCGGTTTGCATCTCGGTAATCCAATTGGGCGCGGATCTCCTCCACCGTGCTTTGTCGGCGCTCGGAAAACCACGGCGAAAGCTTTTTGGCACACTCCTTGCAGAGATTCCCGTCTTCTAACTTTCGGTTGCCCAAAAGTCCGATTTCGCCGCCGCAAATATCGCAGTTTTTCTTTTCAAACAGTTTGCCGAAGAAACCCATCTTTCGTTTCCTCCCTATCTGATATGAATCATAACACGGGGCTGCTAAAAAAACTCCGCCCTGTCATTGCGAGGAGCGCGGCGACGTGGCAATCTAATGGGAAGTGTGTTGTTTCCGCAGAAAATTAGACATATTGCGTGATTCCACAAGATTGCCGCACCCCCTTCAGGGTCTCGCAATGACACAACAATCATTTTTTAACAGCACTGTCAGTATGTAATTTGAATTACTTTACTTCAATGCTGGCAATGATTGCCTGCACATCGACGTCTTCCAAAGCGATCTTGCCGCCGTCATTTTCAAGGATCATCGTGATCTGGATCTGCACATCACCATCCGTATAAAGCACGGCGGTCGGATAATCCATGTTATTGCAGGTAAAGCCGTTCCATGTGTACCCGCCAATCTGTGTCGGCTCGAGATCTACGACATCATCGTACCAATCCGAGGAAACATACATTGTATTATCCGGGTAATAGTTGATCTGGACATAGGGCTTGGTAAAGAGATCAAAATCATTCTCGCCGCCCTTGCAGATTTGCAGCGCGGTCGGATCGTTCTCGCCGTCGTACTCATCAAACAGATCAGACACTGGGAAAGCCTTCCAGCCGTTCGGGACAAGTGCGCTGACATTGCCGGCGTCGTAGGTCTCACCCTTGACCTCGTCCGCCGTCTTGGGCGCTTCCTCCTTATCGCCGCCGCAGCCGGCGAGCATCGCCGTGCAGAGTACGAGGGCAAGCATAAGTGCCATTACTTTTTTAACGTTCTTTTTCATATTTTTTCATCCTTTCCTTTCATATGACTGCCTCGATGAGAGGCGGCATGACCGGAGCGCCTTGCTCATTTAGCTGAGAAGCACAGTGAATGCACATATCCAGATCCTCGCAGATCAGGAAGCATCGATTGCAGACCGTTCTGCGGCAAATGGGGCAATAATTAAAGCTCTCTGCCGCATCACTGACCGCCGCGTTTCTCGCCCGCTCGTGTTCCTTTTGATAGAGGGTGTCGAATACGATACGCTTCCCCTCGCTCAGCGGAGACACGCCCGCCTTTGAAAAACGGATCTGTCTGCTTTTCCAGACTTCCCCGCATTCGGCGCAGCGGACAGAGAAGGAAAATACTTCGCGCGTCGAGCAATCCTTCAAGATGGCATCTACGATTTCTCTCAACGATATTCACCGCCCTTTGCGTTTCGGTTTGGCAACAGCATAACAGAGAATACGCAGGAAATCCATGGTACTCAGAGTACTTTACTGGGAAAGTAGCCCAAGGATAAGTATAGATTGCACAATTATCATCGCAGTGTTTTGTGCATTTTGCGCATTCTTGAGGAAGGGACCCGTCTGTCATTCCTATCCCCCCTGCATGAAAAAGGCCACCCGGTGCGCGCGAATCCTCGTGCGCACCGGGTGGGTAGCAGTATAAAATTCAAACACAATCCGTCAGCTCGTTCAGGCGGTCGAGGCGGCGAAAAAGGTCGATATACAGCATCAGTTCATCCCTGGAAGCAATGCCTAATTTTTGATAGATATTGCTGTTATGCTTTTTCACGGTGTGGATACTGACAAACGCCAAATCGGGAATTTCCGTGATCTCATGTCCGTCAATATAATACTTCAAAATACCTCGTTCTGCCGTGGAGAGCGTCTTTGCCCGCTCGGAGAAGGTATGAAACAATTCCTCAATGTTCGGAGGTAAGGCATTGGCCGCTTGCAGCGTCTTTGCGTTTGATTTGGAATGTACAAACTGCACCAATTCGTCCAGCTCTGCAATGCCTGTTACGCTGTTCTCCGGAATTTCGTCGGATTGGATGACCTGTATTGTGTGCAAAATCGGCTGCACAAAACGTTTCGAGAGGAAGAGAGATAGGCATAGCGCAATCGCAAACAACAGTACTGAGCATCCGATCAGGAGCAGACGGTTGGTATTACGATATGCGCCGTAAGTATTTTCAGGAATCAGCACCGCCGTGACCAGTTCGTTGCCGTCAGCCCCGCGTACACTTGTTTTGCAGTGCAGACCGATATATCGGTTGCCGCCGTCAAAATATGTGTTAAAATATTTTCCTTTCTGAACGGCAAGTGCATTCGCATCTGACAGGAAAGTACCGTCAACGCTGCCGGTTAATCCTTTATCCAGCAAAAGCTTTCCGCTCTGCACAGGTGCAAGCAAGGTAATCATCGGGCCAAACGAGCCGTTCAGTTCCGGATAAGAAAGGTAACAGTAGAGAGAAGACAGCTCCACGCCGCACAAACCGCAGACCCTGCCGTCTGGAGTCAGTATCGGAACGCACAGGAGCTGCACATCCTCCCAAGTATCCGTCAGCCGAAAGCGCTCCGTCCAGCAGCAGGCATCCGCTAAGCGCTCCACCTCTGCCTCCATCCAAGCGTCATAGCCGGGAAAACGTTCGGTGTCAAACTCCAAATTCCAGCGGTTGTGCAGTTCCAGCCGCTCTGCGCGGGCAATGTCCGGAATTCCGCGGAAGAAAACAACATCCTGCTTCGCCGTGCCTTTTGCGCTGAGATTTGCATAGCGCAGATAGATCCCGGTGGCTGAATGTGACGCCTTGTCAGCGCCGGTGTTGGTTGTGGCATTCAGCACCAGATAAGCGCCGCTGCATTGGGATAGCTGTAAGGTCATATACAAACGCGGCAACAAATCCTCTTGCAGTTTTTGCAGAAGCTCAGGGTTATCGTTGAGGTCATTTATTGTCAACCCGTTTCCGGTCAGCACACTTTCCAGCGTTCGTGAAATCTGTTCAGACAGGGCGATGCTGTTGGCATCCAGCGACTCCATATGCTGTTCGAGCTGTAATTGGGCATTATCGAGCTGTAATTGCAGTGTTTCGCCGGCTTTTTGCGCATCATTGGAAAAAACGCCGGCAACGCTGAGGATCAGAACCAGCACTGCGGCAAGGCCCAACAGCATCGAAAGCCAATAGAGCAGCAGCCGCCGCTGCATGCTGACACTCTGCTTCTTAATTTGGGCGGTTAAGCGGAGAATTTCTTTTATTCTGCTCATCATCGCCCCTCCTAAGCTGTGACATATCATGCGATTTTATGATCAACGGCAGTTCGCCGCGTCGCACCCCGATAAACGAAACGACCACTGTACGGCGGAGACATGTCCCCAATGACCGCGTAAGCGGCAGATGGCAGACATAAAGAAATTTCTACCCATTCGGTAGTTCCTACAGCGGCGGGGACATGTCCCCGCCCTACATCAGCCGACCGAAAAATTTAAGCCTATTTCCCGTAATATTGCTGCAGATCTTGCAAAGCTTTTGAAGCCGCAGCGCTCAGATCCTCGCCTCCGTCGTATTCCTTCAGCGCGGCGCTGAGAAGCAAACGCACCTGGGCTTCAAAGGAAGTCTCCAGTGAAAGATAGTCCTCCCGCTGTGGCGGTGTGTAGAAGGAATATTCCTCCTGTGTCTTTAAGAACGCGCGATACAGCTCCCTGTATTTCGGATTCTCTAACCTTTCGATTGCCTGCGGAAGATAAGTATCAAACGCCTCCTGCGTCACGGGCATATAGCCCAAGCGGGTCACCAGCTCGACATTTTGCTCCGGTGCGGTCAGCCACTTCAGGAAAACCATTGCCGCCTTCTCGCGCTCCGGCGTGGATCTCACCGTGCAGATCCCTGCGCCGCGCTGCATGACGAGCTTCTCGCCGCCTTCAAAAATCGGGCACGGGCGGGCAAGATACTCGACCGCCTCGGAGGTGTTGTCCGGATATGTCACAATGTCGGAGTAGTAAAGGACGCTTGCAGAGGAGGCAACGGAGACTACCGCATCACCCGTGCGCAACGGCTCCGTCGCGTAACCGTCATAGAGCCACACACCGCCTTGCAGTGCTGCCTCGGCGTAGGGCTGCCAAGCCTTTGCGAACGCAGAACCGAAAGCAATGCCGTCCTCATCGAAGAAGGATTCTCCTAAGGCTTCAACGCCGACCTGAAAATAATTAAAATGATAGTCGTGTACAAAGAAGGTCTTTCCTCCACTCCACTCGGTATAGCGCGCCGCCGTTGCAAAGAGCCCTTCCCATGTATCAAGATCATCAACCGTAGCGCCGGTGTCCGCCGCGAAGCGGTCAAACAGCGTTTTGTTGATAAACAGGATCTCCGTCGATTTTGCGACCGGCAGGATGGCGAGACGGCCATGGATCGTGCCTTCCTCGACAAACGCGGGAATAAAAGCAGACAGCTCCTGCTCTGAGAAATAATCCCGGTAATCCACAAGTATATTTTCATCCGGCATGGCGAGCACTGTCTTCGGATAGGAGATGAACATATCAGGAAGCTCCGCCGCGCCCGGATCGTTGTTGGCTGCCGACAATACAGCTTCGTGAATGGTATTCGTGTTGGTTACGGAGGTCACTTGTATCGTGATATTGTGTTCCTTGCCGACGGTCTGATTGAATTGAGCAATCAGGTCATTCAGCGGAGAGTCCGTCTGCCCGCCGTAAACATGCCAAATGGTCAGCGTAATCGGCTGTTCCTCCTGCGCGCTGTCACAGCCGCCAAGGGTGAGCAGTAAGAGCACGCACAGCAAAAAGGCTAAGAAGCGCTTCATCATTTACCTCCGCACCACAGCCGAACAGGGTCGCCTCCCGTTCGGCGCAAAAAAAGTTGAGTATCCTAAACCATTATATTATTATACAGCTTTTTTCCATTCCTGCATGAATCGAAAGATCTATAGAAAATAGAGATTGCCACGGCGCAAGCGCCTCGCAATGACAGATAAGCAACCCCCATTTGTCATTGCGAGGAGCGAAGCGACGTGGCAATCTCAGAGTGTAAATTTGTACGCAGTCAGTAATTCCAGCGCCCCAAGGATCAAGCCTCGCTGCTACTCGGCGCAAGGCTCCAAGCTAATCGCAATGCCGCTGACCCTTGCTTGGATGGCCAGCGCCGTGCGGCTCTCGCAGCCGGTTTTTTCCAGCATATGATGAATATGGTTTTTCACGGTACTCTCTGAAATACAAAGCTGTTTTGCGATGGCGGCATTTGAAACACCGGTAGTCATAATGCGCAGCACCTCCAGTTCGCGTTCGGTAAATTCCGTACTGGTTGCGATGCCGAGCTTAACGGGCTGCACACTGTCGGGGTAGACCGACTCGCCCGCTATCGTCCGATCCATCACCTGTAGAATCGACTCTTTCGAGGCTTCCTTATACCAAAAACTGTCGATGCCAATCGCCCGCGCCTTTTTCAGCCATGAGGCCTCCGGCATAGAGGTCACGGCAATGATCTTTATCTCCGGGCAGTGCTTTTTGATTCTCGCCGCCGCGTCCAAGCCGTTGGAGCCGTCCGACATAAGAATGTCCATAAGGACAAGATCAATGGCGTGCTTCAGAACAAACGTGTCCGCGAACGCAGCGGATTCGACGGAATAAACCATCTCATATGCCTCCGAAGAATTTACGATCATCTCAAAAAGCTGCCTCGATATAAATTGGTCATCGACAATCATCACTTTTGTCTTTGTCATTTTAGCATACTCCTTTGGGCAGCTCTATCCGCAGTAAAAAGCGTGGCGTTGCCTCCGTTTTCATTGTTCCTCCTGCCGTCTCCACGGTATTGCGCAGATTCAAAAGTCCGCCGGTTTCGCATATCGCTCCCGTAGGCGGAATGCCGTTGTTGGTCAGCGTCGCCGTAAGTACGGTTTCGTTTGAGCAGAGCTTCAAGTACAATTTGTTGCCCTTTGCGTGCTTTACGGTATTTGTCAGACATTCATGCACCGCCGCAATGATCACCGCTCTCTCGCGATCATTCTCCGGCACCTCTCCGTCTTGTACAATCTGCACATCGACCGATTGCGCTGCCTTGGAAAGCAGCTCCCAATCACTGCACCGTCTGACCGGTGAAGCCTCGTTTCTCAGCACCGCTACGGTTTGCCGCCATAGGAGCAATAGCGCATCGCGGTTTCGCTCCGCCATCGGCTGATCCAAATAGGCGCGAAACGCAAGCAAAGAACGTCCCACATCATCATGCACCCGCATCTTCGCGGTCAACAGTTCTTTTTCCATCGTGCTGCGCTCTACCTCGCGGCTGTACCGCCGCAGGCGCTCATTCACCCGCTTCAAGGCTGCGTTCCGGGCATCCAATTCCTCCCCAAGATGGTGCTGTTCCGTCACATCGTAGGCAATCAGCTCCTGCACTGCGGCGCGTCTTACCGTAAGCGTTCTGACGCGAAAGTCCCAAACCTTCCCGTCTTCCGTACGCACGATCACCGTCGGCTCGGTACGAAGAAACTCCGCCTTTTCCTCTCCGTGCCGCAAGCTTTGCAGAAAAGCGTCCGCATTGAGCAGCGTCGTACCGAACAGCTCGGCACTGATGCGATTCATTCGCATATTAACCAGTAGCGGCTGACCGTCCGCATGAAAAAAGCAAATGCCGTCAGGCAGTGCGTCAAGGCTTTCCTTTACTGACATCGACGTAAGCATCGTTTTCCGCTGTTGTCTCAAATGCTGCAAGAGCGCCGCTTCCGCCGAGGCCATCAGAGTCAGAAGCGCAGCCAAAACGCCATAAGGCATTGCTCCAGTCATTTTACCGAGATTCACGGGTGTAAAGCCGTTGACTTTGCAATTGGAAACATCGCCGATTCCCTGCAACAGCAAGACGGCAATCGCAGTTAGAAGCACCGAAAAAGCCAAACGCCAATCTCTTCGCCGCATAGAGCAGACAGAGACGAGAAGATACACCGCGCCCGCCATCAGCAGAAGTGCAAAAACACCAAAAAAGCCTTGCGTTGCATTCGAAAGCGTGTCATAGCGGCTCATTTTGCTGCACCTCCCATGGGCAGAATCAGGCAGATGTATTCCGTCTGTTCTTCGGTCTCTATCGTCAATGTGCCGTGCTGCGCATGGATCTCAGCTTGCAGCGTCTTCTCAGGCAAGAAGCTGCTCGGCGCATTCAGTTCCATTTGCAGCGTCAGTCTGCCGTCATCAATGCGTAAACGCACGAATAGCGCGTCCATATCCGGAAGTGCAGCCTCTAAGGTCTCCTCAAACAGCGCATAGGCCAGCAAGATCGCTTCGCCGCCGAGCATCGCATCGCCGGAAACCTCTGCGTGTGCCTGTACGCCGTATAGACGCAGATATTCTAAGGATTCGGTAATCGCAAGATGCAGCTCGTTGCTTTCGATCTGACCTTTCTGATGGAATAGCAGTAATAGATTCGAACACCGTTTGACATAGGTATTCAAGATGCAGGCATATTTCATCATCTGCTCAAAGGCTGCCTCCTCCTGCGGCGGTGCAGCAAGGAGGGTGCTGATCCGGTCAAGCTGCGGTTGGACGCTTCTTGCAATGCTGTCACATAAACGGTTTTGCTGTTCAATGCGGACGCGCTCCTCTGCCAGCGTGTTCTCCGCGTCCAGCATCGCATTCTCCTCCGCTATCACATCGCCCAATTCCTTCAACGCCCGATGCAAACGGTTGATTTCGGAGATATCCTTCGTCCAAAAGCCAAAGCCGCCGTGAATCGCGTGACTTCGCAGGGCAACGCTGCCGTCTTGCAGTAAAACCTCCCCTTCCTCCGCCGCACGAATCTGCGCCGGCGTCACGGTGTTTTTCTGTGCTGCACTGTAACGGATCGAGCCGTTTTGGTCCATAACCCCCGCGCCGATGGAGGACGCGTTCCACAGATCGTTATAGCTGTCATTTGAGGGAAGCAGCCCCGCTAAAATCAGCCCCTCCATAAACGAACAGTAAACAAAGCAGATGATCTCCGGTACCATAAACAGCGCGAGAATTCCATTGTCACCCCAGATAAAATAGCTCGCGAAGCACAACGCGCCAAGCGCCAACGGCATAAGCGGCATCCATATCTTTTTCCGGTTGCCATACACGGCGCATCGCCGAACCGAAACGGCAATCATCGCCACAAACAGCAAAAGCACCCACGCCATAGATGCAAAATAAAAAATGCCGTGGCTGTAGTTGTCCTCAGAGGAAACCACGCCGCCGGGAAAGCGAAAAGCGAGATGATGCAGATCGTTTGTGACAATGGCAAGCACGATGACGGCGGCGGGGATATACAGCAGCCTCCAAAGACGGCTGATCGGCTGATCCGTCGGTCTTCCGATATACAGCACGGAAAAGAACATCGGCAGCAGAATGAAGGTCTGCGGGAAATAGTAGAAGTACCAGCAGAGCCGCTCCCCAAGGGAATTGTGTGCGGTAAAAATATATTTTATCGTCCGCAGCATCATCCATAGGATCACAAATACCGCAACGGCGATCAGATTCCTTCGGATTTCCGGCTGTATGATCCGGCGCTGAAGCTGCGAAATCCAGATAAGTGCCGCAGCAGTAAAGAGCGTGCAGATCAGCATATTGTAGGTAAAGCCTTCCATATTCTGTAAACAATACCGAACGACACCCGACAGCAGCACAAGTATGACGCAAACGCCGTTCAGCACTTTTGTTTTTTTACTGTTACGCACAGGCAACACCTCTTTTCTGTGCAGGGTTTCGCTACGCCTATTATCCCGAAGGTTGATTTATTTGTCAAGTCAGTTTGTCCCGACTGTAAGCACTTTTTCCGCCATTGCCACGAAAAAACCTCGGAAGACCCACGCTTCGCTCGCTCTTTTTCCAAAAACGCATGAAGCGGAAAAACATGAAAAGATGAACAGTTTGGAATTGACAACACGCAGGCTATAGGCTATAATTAAATTGACTTTACAAAATTGCAAAATATTTTCCAAACGGAGTTATGTTAAATGAAGATACTTTTGAGTGTTCTCATACTTCTCTCAACGCTCCTACTTGTCGGCTGTAAGACGCAGGAGGCATTGCCGAACGAACGGGGCGGCAGCACGGCTTCCTCCGGTCCTCCATCACTTTCGGAAGCACCGTCGCAGCAAGACGGTACCGCAGCGGAAAGCACGGATCCCGATTCCGAAAGCGAACACGGACAGCAGGGAACCGAGACACAGGAGGGCGGATCGAACGGGCAGGTATCCGAATCATCGGGCACTGAAAGCGATCAGCCAACCTATCCCGCGCCGACGGGCGAGCCTTGGGTCTCTGATGTGCCGATCGAAAAAACCGAACCGGTAGAGCTTGACGGGCTTCGCTTTACCTCCTTCGGCAGATACTCTGGCACTTATTTTGAAGACGGAAGCGATAAGGCAGTAGAAGATGTCGCTGTCGTGCTGGTCGTGAATACCACTGAGCGTTATTTGGAGCTTGCGATCTTTTCGTTTGAAATCGACGGGGCGCCGGCGACCTTTACGGTAACAAATTTGCCTCCGCAAAAAGGCGCTTGGGTCTTGGCGCGGGATGCGTTGATCGTCAACAGCGGCGCAAGCTTTGTCCTGAAGGGCGGCACGACCACCTTCTGCACACCGGAAGATATTCCTACCATCACCGCGCAGCCGCTGGACGGTACCGTTTTAGTCGAAAACCGCTCTGAAACCGAAGCGTTTTCCGGATACATATATTATAAGACCGTTTATGAAGACGGCAACTATCTCGGCGGGGTCACTTACCGCTCACTGATTGAAGATCTCCCTGCGCAGAGCCGCACCGAGATCACTGCCGCGCACTGCGATGAGACTGCCGAGATCGTCCGTATCGTCACGACGGAGTAAAGTCCTATCGTGCGGCACACTCCTCCCCTCGTGCGCATAAAAATAATTGGTTGGATGCTTGCATCTGCCATCAATATACATACAAGCCTCCCGCTCCTCAATAGCGGGAAATAATGAAAGGAAAGGGAATGAACATGAAGCACAAATTATTGAGAAACACAGTCTCTCTTCTGTTGGCGGTCAGCATGCTGTTTGGGCTGCTGCCTATTTTCGCGCCCGAAGCCACCGCGGCATCAACTCCCGCGGTTCTGGCCGACGGTATCTACGAGATTTCCAACGAGCGTTTCTCCAACTATTGCTGGGACTATGTCGACCGCGACTTTGAGGGCAGCAGCATTACCTCCCTCTACTCAAAGCCGAGATCCGCCTCCTCTCAGGCACAGAAATGGCGTTTCGAGCGCTCCGGCGAGTATTACACCATCCAGAACTGTAATTCCGGTCTCTATTTGGAAGTGGTGGACAAGTCCAACATGAGTGACCTCAACGGTACTGCGCTGGCGCTGCGCTCCGCAACCGTAAGCTCAGACGCTTTCTACTTCAAAATCGCCTACAACCAAACCTACGGTACATACGAGATCACCTCGAAACGCTATCCCTCCCTTTATCCCCACCTGAGCGACGGAGGAAACTCTGAAATCACAACGCACATTCATTTATGGGGCGGCAGTGCGGGACAGTCGCGGTATTTCATCAACGCAGTTGTGATCGACGGTGTGTATGAGATTGCCTCCGCTCTGGATACGGATTATGTTTTAGACATTCAGGATAACTCCGCCAATAGTGAAGGAAATGACGGTCAGCTCTGCCTGAACCGTCGTGACAGCAGCGACAACGCACAGAAGTGGGTCGTTCAGCGCGTCTATGATTCGGAAAGCGGCCTGCAGCTCTACTACAGCATTCGCAATCTGGACGCCAACCGCTATCTGGATGTGGACAGCAACACCCAGACAAAGCTGCATACCTACGGAGATGATCTCAACGCCAACAGGTACTTCTGTCTGGACATGAACAATGACGGAACCTTCTCCATCCGTTCCAATCTCTATGCAGGAAAATACGCGGCGGTGGATGGCAGCGTCGGCGCAAACGTCACGGTCTCGTGCAAAACCGATGTGCGCAATACCGCAGCGGGCCGATTCTATCTGAAGCCTGTGACCTATTCCTACACTCCTTCGGATAAGGATGCTTTCAATAACGGCGGCATTTTCTACGTCAAAGCCTCCACAAACCCCGACCTTGCCTTCGATGTAAAGGATGTCAACACAAATGCAGGCGCAAAGGTACAGCTATATAACTACCAAGAAGGACAAAACTACCAGCAATTCTCGTTCATCCCCACGCAGGATGGCCACTATACCATCCGCGCGTCGCTGAACGACCGCCTGATGACCTCGGAAGCAAATGTTATCGCCGGGACATCGATCACTCTGCAAAGCACCGGCGCAGCCACCCTTTTACGGGAAAAATGGAATGTTGTCCCCCATGTCGACGGCACCTTCGCCTTTGTCTCCTGCTATAACGGTCTGTATATGGACGCCGCAGGCAGTGTCAGCGCCGGGGCTGAAATCCACCATTGGACTTCGCACTACGGAAACAACCAAAAGTTCAATCTTGTCAGCGTGAACACCTCTAAGACCCAGGGTGTCCGATATAACGGCGAAACAAACATCTACGCCGACACCTTCGACACGAGCGACACCATCAAGCTTCCGATTGAGATCTACGACTACAAGGCAGACGGTCTGCTCTTTGAGTATGCTGAATCACAGGAAACATCAAAAATGACGGTTGCCGATTCTTCCGGTTCTACTGAAACGGTTGCAACGCTGAATAGATTCGGTGACATTAATACCACTAATGGTTGTATCGTTAGCACGGCTTCGCAAACAGAGGTAGCACTCTATCATGCAGTTGTCCTTTGTGACGCAAACGGCAAGGTTACAGCAGTTTATCCTGCCCCACACTCCGGACGGGAGCCAACGCCGAGCGGAGGCTTCTTTGTACAGGCACACGGCACACAAGCTCCCCTTTTGGCAAAAGCACAGATCGGTGACACCGTTACCTATACCGACAATACAGTAACCATCACGCGTGGAGGTTCCGTTTCTGTCCACATGGGCAATAACAAGGGCTTCGGTCTGCTCCGCCATTCCGACGGCGGCGGCGATGTGGTAAACAAATCGGTCACCTATACCGGCAACCTCTATTACGACAGCAATTACGGTCAGTACAGCAGCAACGCTCCTTTGGTAACAAAGGACATCGGCTCCCCCTATACCAACGCAGGCAAGATAACAGACGGCGCTTTTTCCAATATCGTGCAGGCGGACCGCTATCATAGCTCCGCTGATATTGATTATTCCGGCGACATCAGCGCTGCATTAGGTTATACGCTGTATAGCAAAATGACTGAGGGCATAGCCACCGTCGGTCTTTTAGAGCCGACGCTGGGTGCGGACAAGAACCCTGTCTACACCGAAAACACGGTCACCTATGTGGCGCAGCTTCTCTACTCCGTCCTGCCCATCCCCGAGAAAAACAGCGACGGCTCGAAAAACTACAACTTCGCCCACGGCGAGGCGAGAAGAACCTACACAAACGATCCCAACGCAAAAGTTGATCTGCCTCAGGCGCTGCGCTGGGTCCTCGTAAATTACGTCAACAGCAACGATAACCTCAGCCAATACGACAGAAAGAATTATACAATCGGCGACTATGACTCCACGCTGAAGAAAGCATCTTTGCTGCGCGGCAGCTGGGTGAATGTCTGGACGCATATCGAGACTTGCTACGACGCTGCCTACTACCTGCTCAACAGCCTCTTTGACGCGGAAGGCTACCATGTGGATTCGTCGGATTTCAACTACGATGTAGCTCCTTACGATTCTCTTGTCCTGACAAAGGCCACCACCAAGGCAGGCAAGGACGGCTATGTTTTTGACGCGGGCTTTGCCACCTCCTCCTCCAATTCCCTTGCAGACCAGGCAGTGGAATATAACAGCGACACCAAGACAATCCGCAACACCTCCGCAGCAGGCAAGGCAATGTACTATTATGTCGATGGCATCGGCACTACCTATTATCCCTTCCTGCCGATCACCACGCAGAACAATGGCGACGGACAGACCAAGGGCTATGACTTTGATCCGGGCATCGTCAACAACGGCACCGAATACAACAACAGAGACTATAACTATGTTCTCAAATCCAGCGGCCGTTTCGTCTATGACGCGGACAAGGATCTGTTCTTCGACTTCGAGGGCGACGACGATGTTTACCTCTTTATCAACGGTGAGCTGGTTCTGGACATCGGCGGCGCACACGGCATCACAAAGGTCGAAATGAGCCTCAACGACTATGTCAATGCGGCTTATCAGAAGATCGCCAACAATACTGCCACCGAGCGTGACCGCAAGCTGGCACTGGAGGACGGGAAGAGCTACAGCTTCGACTTCTTCTACATGGAGCGCCACGGTTATGGCGCAAATATGCGCATCTTTACGAATTTCGAGGTTTCCGCTCACGGCGCAGAGACGAATAAGCACGCCTATCAGAGCGGCGAGCTGCAATCCGGCTCTGCCGTCGACACGACGAGCCTCGTTGAGTACGGATTCTCCATCACCAACACGGCCGTGGAGGATCTGAAGTGCTTCGAGTTTGAGGATTCGCGTCTCGGCGTTCGCATTGACTACACAGACGGTCTGACCCTCCTTCCCGCCGGCAAAGGTGAGATTGTCAATAAGGACGGCGACCCCCTCACCCCCTCCGATCTGAGTATCAGTATCCTGGACGAAAACGGTGATCCCCTTCCCATCGATGAGGGACTGCAAAATAAGCCACTGCAAACCATCCTCGGAGAGAGCGGTATCCGTCTTTCCTTCGGTCAGACCATTTTGATCCGCGGCATCTATCTGAAGAATATTGAGGGGCGGATGGACAAGAACCATTGCTTTGAAAACAAACTTGACACGACCTGCTTCACGGATACCAGCGAGAAAACCAAGATCACAGGCAGCGACACCCTCAAGCTCTATGCGCCTTCAAACCCGATGTATTATCAGTGGAAGACACAGGAGCTGAATATCTCCGGCAAAGCATTTGTAGAAGATGTTCTCGCGGCTGCTGCGGAACCGGACAACCCGCTTTACGGCAAAGCCTCCGGCCTGACTGTGGATAATTTCACTACGCTTACCGTCTGCACCGCCGGCGGCTCTCCGCTCTCCAGAAGTCCGATCAGTGTGACCGGCAGTGGGCAAACTGCGATCGTCAACATCAATTATAACGAGATCGGCACCTACACCGGATTTATCAAGATTGCTTATGAAAACTCGCAGATCGTCGTTCCTCTGCAAACCTATGTGCTGGATGCACCCTCCAATACGGTCGTCCTTGACTATGGCCTGAAGGCAGCACTCGGCAAGGCATACGCGGAAAACAACTATTTCAATGTTCCCGGCAGAGCCACGACCTTCCGCTACGAAGGCTATCAAGCTGGCGGCAAGCCCGGCTTTGATGTGAATACTGACAAAAACAGCATTATCTTCAACGCAGGCACCTCCGCGACGGTGCAGGCGCAATACGGTGAGCTTACGACCACCGACAACGGTGCGAGCTTCACCTATACACCGAACAAATTTATGAATGGTGCGGATGAATTCTACACTGCCGTCCGCGTCACAGAGGGCGAAGCAAACAACAAGAAAATCGGTACGCTGGATATTCACAACGAAGTTGAGATGTGGTTCAAAACTACCGTTCTTCCCGCAAGTGTCGTCTACTACGAAGATGACTTCCCCGCGATCAATTACCATAATCAGGTCATCTCCACGACCAACGCGGACAACACGACCACCCAACGCAACACCATCACGACAGACGGCAGCGGTAGTAAGGATCTCTATCAAAGCGTTGACAACAGCGAGCAATACGGTCATGACGCAACCTATGAAAACGGCGACATCATCATGAGCGGCAACTCGGCGCATGTGATTGAGATTGTGGACACTTCCGTGATTGTGGACTTCAACTTCCGTGGCACGGGCTTTGAGTTGATCGGCAGAACCAACGCAACGGATGACACGATCCTCCTGATCGAAGTCAAGCAGCCCCAGCGCGACGAAAACGGCACGATATTGAGGGACGATAAAGGAAACATCAAGTACAATGTCGTGCGCCGTATGCCTGTCATTCTCGAATACGACAACAACGCAGACGGCGAAAATGACACAAATAACGACGCTATTTATCAGGTGCCCATTGTCCGTGTAGACGGTCTTGATGTTGACGAGTACCTTGTGGAGATCAAGGGCGTGCCCGGCTGGCAGGGAAAGAAGACGCTCTTCTACTTTGACGGTCTGCGCATCTACCGCCCGATCTTCGGTCTGACGGACGCCTCCGGCAGCTCGTTGGAGAACGCTTACCTTCCTGCCGAGAAGAACGGAACGGTCAAAGAGCTGCGCTCTCTGATCATGAAGTCCAACGCAGGCGTCGCGACAGTGGATCAAGACGGCGTCACCATCAGCACCGGCTTGAGCACCTACACCGAAAACCGCAATGGCCACCTTTATCCCAATGGAGAAGCGGCTTCTAAGTTTGAAGGGCATACGGTCGAGAGCGCCTATGATTATCTGATGGTCGGACCGAACAACGAGGTCTATCTTGACGGTATCTCCGCAAAGCAGGGCGTCGTCCTCTATTTCACCTTGAATGACGGTGTCACCATCGACAACGCAGAGCTGCAGATCGGTCTGCACAAGCTCGACGCGAAATCGCTGTACGGTTTTGAAGAAGATGACAGCAGCTGCGCCCTTTGGCAGAGCGCCTATCAGAATGATAGCTATGGCTGGCTGGCGGTCAACAACAGCATCACCAGCGCGACCGAGCAGTATTACCGGATCAACCTCAGCGCCTGCAAGGAAGTCTCCGAGGGCCGTTATGAGTTGATTCTGTTCGCTGCTGACGGTATGCTCTCTCTGACGAGTGTGAAGTATTACGGCATTACACTCAAACCGACCGACGGTACGGCATGTACCTTCGCCTATGACGAGCACGGTACGTTGGTAGAGCTTGACACCTCTTCCGGAACAACCACAGAGGTATCCGCAGAGAAAGCTTCCGCTTATCCCAACTTTGCCTCTGTCAGCAAGCAAATGGCTGCCGAAACCGTCTTCCTCCCTGAAGCTGATTCCGTCACCATTCTTGTCCCCGCCGAATCGGAGAAGCCGAGTGAGCCAACCGATCCGAGCGAACCCGCTGATCCGAGTGAGCCTGTTGATCCGAGTGAGCCCACTGATCCGAGTGAGCCCGCTGATCCGAGCGAACCCATTGATCCGAGTGAACCCATTGATCCGAGTGAACCCGTTGATCCGAGTGAGCCCGCTGATCCGAGTGAACCCACGGATCCGAGTAAACCCACTGATCCGAGTGAACCCGTTGATCCGAGTAAACCCACTGGTCCGAGTAAACCCGCTGATCCGAGTGAACCCGTTGATCCGAGCAAACCGGAAGAACCTGTCATAGCCCCCGAGTTTACCGACGTTAAGGGCACATGGTATGAGGAGATCGTGGTCTCCTTGGCGGCAAAGGGCGTCATTCAAGGCTACGATGACGGAACGTTCCGCGGCGATTCGACGATTACCAGAGCAGAATTCGTCACGCTGATCGTGCGTGCCTTTGCGCTGGAAGCCGAGCAGGACTATTCCAATCCCTTCACCGATGTCAGCGGCTGGGCAAAGGAATATATCGATGCGGCAGCCTCCTGCGGCATTGTCAACGGCATGACGGCTACGACCTTCGCGCCGGACGAACCAATCACACGCGAACAGATGATGACCATCATTTACCGTGTGCAGCGCTATTGCAAGCTGACGCTCCCGAAGCTCGACCAAGTGCCGACCTTTAAGGACCAAGCCGATGTCTCCGATTGGGCGAGAGCCTCGGTGAATGCGCTGGTCTCGACCGGTCTGATCTGCGGCGACGAAACAAACAGCCTGCGCCCGCAGGGGAAGACAACAAGAGCCGAATGCGCCACCGTGCTCTACCGTCTGCTGGCAAGCATTGAAAAACAAGAGGAGGCCTGATCATGAAAAGAGTATATCAAAAGCCGCATCTTGAAATCGAGAGCTTTGTTCTGACGCAGCAGATCACCTCTTGCAGCTTTTTGAAGGTCGGTTTCAGTAACGAAGCCTGCGTCAATAAGGATGCGGATTCCACAGAGTATATGAAGCGCTTAGCATTAGCGGGTATTTTCTCCGATGGCTGCGCAACCCCGCCGATATTTGCCCCTGAAGGCAATGACGGCATTTGCTATCACACAAGCATCAACATGGCTTTCACCTCTTAACTTATTTCCCCTTGAGGCTGTCAAAAGAGCCTCGCAATGACTTGGAAAGGCGCCCACACTTGTCATTGCGAGAAGCGTAGCGACGTGGTAGCGCAGCCGTTCGCGAGGAACGAGCGTTACGGAGGCGGCATACCCCTTGCGGGTGCAATCCCCAATTTGTCATTGCGAGTCCAGTGCGCACACTGGTCGTGGCAATCTCCGGTTTTAGGTTTGTACGCAGTCCGTACTTCCTGCACGAGATTGCCACGGCGCAAGCGCCTCGCAATGACAAAAGAGGGCAGCCTGTTCTGTCATTGCGAGGAGCGCAGCGACGTGGCAAGCTGCTGACCAAACGATTGTTTAAGACCTCCGAGGAGAAAAAGAAATCCCTTTGAGCACCATTTCCCGAAGAATCCCTTCATAATAGAAATAAAGAATAATAATAATGAAAGAAAAGGAAGCGTGATATGAAAAAAAGCTTAAAGCGAATCGGCGCTCTGGCGGTTTTGTTGGTGATGCTCTTCAGTCTCGTACCGCTGCATGCCGACGCGGCGATCACGGAGAACGCAAGTCTTAAAAAGCTCACCGATAGCTACACGAGCGGAGACGGGAGCTTTACCTTGAAAGTCGGCGCGCGCCTGTTTGTGCTCGCTGATGCGGAACCGTCCGAGGCGCTTCAACAGACGGCGTCGCTGATCAGCGCGGAATTCGGCGCGGCAGGGCTTCCCTCCTCCGCAGCGCTGCCACAGGTTTGGGGCGCAGCAGAAGATGTTTTAAAGGGCGATATTATTTTGGAATTGGTTGAAGGTCTTGCCGCTGACGGCTATCGCTTGACCATCACCGCAGACAACCTCAAAATCTCCGCGAGTGATACGGACGGTCTTCTTTACGGCGCATTTATGGCGATCAAGCATTTCCGAGTGTATGCGGAATACGGCATGCAGATCCCTGCCTGCACCGTGCAGGACGAGCCGGACACGAAGAAGGAACGCACCGTTATGCTCGACTGCGCGAGAAAATACTGGTCCGTGGAGTGGATCAAAAACCTGATCCGGCAAATGGCTTGGATGGGTTATAATACGCTGGAGCTGCACATGACCGAGGATCAGGGCATCCACGCAAACATTTGGCGTGATGCGAACGGCAATGTCGTAACGGACTGCAACGGCAATGATTTCGGTTGGCTGCCCGGCTACAAAGAAGCCAAATGGGCAAGTGATTCGGGCAACGGACAGAACATTACTTCCGGCGTTCAGGATCCCAACGGCACCAATAATTATAACAGAGATGAACTGATTGAGATCCTCAACTGCGCAAAAGAGTATCACATCGAGGTCATTCCCGGCGTCGATGTTCCGGGGCATTGCGATTATCTCATTTATCAATGGGCTAATTCAGGCGCTTCCGGCAGCTTTACCTTTAACTATAAGGGTACGAATTACTCCAACCGCCCCTCCGCAATCTACATTTCAGATTCCTGGCTCTATCCGAATGACACCTATAAGAGCTACGGTACTCTGGATGTAACAAATGATTATACCAAAAAAATGTCTCTCGCACTGATCGAAGCTTACGCAGCCTTTTTCCAAGAATACGGCAACAGCACAAAAATGAACATCGGCTGCGACGAGATTCGCGGCTCGCTCAGCTACGATTCTTTTGTCAGCTATGTCAACGAGGTTTGCGCCATGCTCAAGTCCCACAACTACAGAGTCCGCGCCTTCAATGACTATCTCTATGATAGTTCAAATGTTCCATTAGACAGGGATCTTGAGATTTGCTATTGGCAAACCTCCGATAATGCTTCCGTTGCGAATTATATCGCCGACAACAGAACGGTCTATAACTGCATCAACGTCTTTACCTATTATGTCCTTCGCTATAATAAGACCCAGGGCGATGCGCGCAGTGAAACATGCCTGCAATGGGCGTTCCATCACAGCACCGAGGAGCGTATCTTCAGCGGCTGCGGCGGTAATTGCAAAAAAAACAATTACAATCCCTGCTATTCGTCCACCGGCTGGAACCCGAGCAAGCTTTGCTCCGTTCAGGACGCGTCGCAATACACTTATAGCGGCGAACAGCTCGGCGGCGGCTACTTCCTCATCTGGGGCGACTGGGCAGGCTGGAGTACGGAAGTACAGGTCTGGAATGGCATCGACAGCAACGGCACCTACAATCTCATTGACCGTATGTGGTCCAATTCCATCAAAATGTGGAATTGGGATGTTGACAGCGCCAGCAGCAGTAACGGCTTGTCCTATTCCGATTACTGGCCGCTGCGGAATCGCTACCGCCTCTATCCCGGCTTTACGGCACCCTCTGCCGCACCTTCTATTCCGACAGCAAGCGCCATACATCAGGTCGCTAATTTCACCGAATTGGAAGACCAGATCGCCGTAGAACCGGCTTATGAAAGCAGCAAGTATACGGCAAGCAGTTATTCCGCTTACTTAGAAGCACTGAACAAGGCGAATGCCGTTCTAAGTAATACCGCTTCGACGCAAGCCGAGGTTGACGCGGCAGTCATCGCTTTGCAAAGCGCTTATAACGGGCTCGAACGCGCTACTGCTCACATCCTTTATAAGACGATTGTCAACGGAGAGCCGAGGGTCATTGAAGACATTCGTTTTGATGGCGGCAAGATCACGCTGGAGGTCACCGGACGCAGAGGCTACCGCTTCCTGCGCGTAGAGGGCGACGCCAGCTTGCAGCCGTACTATTCCGGCGCGGAGGGCGGCATCGTCACAGGCACCGTGACCGAGCAAGAGCCAATCGTCATCTGGTATGAGAACAACCCGCAGCTTGCAACCTTGGAAGCACTTCTCTCTGCCGACGACACGGCGATCGATACCGAGGCTAACCCCGTTTATCAGGAAGCGAAGCGCGATGCGCAGGCTCTCTATAACAGCATAAAGTCTTCCCCCAAAACATTGGCAACACAGGACGAGATCGACGCCGTAGCGGATAAACTCATTGCGGCAAAAACCAATGCGGTCATACCTGCCGATGTGACGAAGATCATCACCCTCAAGAGCACGACGGATGTTGTCGCGCAGGGGAAATCCGCAGTGCTCCTTGTGACCACCTCTCCCGATGTCAAGAGCCTTTCCATTGAAGGTGTGACCTTCAACGATTACGAGAGCAAGCCCACCGTGACCGACAGCGGCGAGCAAGTGAAGATTTGGTATCTGTCCTTCATCATGACTACTGCGCGCGAAGAGGCATATACCTATACCGTAACCGCTGTCGGCGCGCAAACCGTGACCGCTGAGATCAGCATTTACTGCAACTAAAAGAATCGAGGTGCGCAATGCACATCATCAACGGCTTTTTGATCCGCGAGGTTGCGGATGAGCGCGTCGCCGTTCCCATCGGCGACGCGGTTCGAAAATTCTCCGGCTTGATATCGCTGAACGACTCCGCCGCCTTGCTCCTACAGCTTCTGCATACGGAGCAGACGCCCGAAAGCTTGCTCTCCGCAATGCTTGAGGAATTTGAGATAGATGAAGCAACAGCAAAGCAGGATATTGCGGAGTTTCTTTCGACCATGGACTCGTTGGGTCTCTTGATTGGTGGGACGCCATGAATACAAGCTTTTGCGCCACAATCGCAGGCATCGGCTTTCGTTTTGTCTCCGAATTCCCAATGGAAACGCCTGCGGAGCTTCTCCCCTTTCCGCTGCAAAGCGGTGCAGCGGAGGAAGTATTCACGCTCTCTGCAATCACGGAGCCGCTAATCTTTGATACGCCGCCGCTCTTTGTGTCAACACGATTAAATATCTATCGAACAGCGGAAGGTATCGCAAGAGAATTCCACGCAATTCACTCCACAGACGGCTGCAAAGCCGTCTGTGTTCTTCGGGAAGACAGGCAGAATCGTCTGCTGCTTCCGCAGGGCATTCTCGACCGTTTTCAGAAAAACTGCACTCTTTCCGTTCTGCTGGGCGCGGAGGCGATCTTTTTGCGGCATGACGCGCTGCTGCTGCACAGCTCCGTGGTCATCTATCAGGGAAAAGCCGTCCTGTTTTGTGGCGCGCCCGGAATCGGAAAATCAACGCAGGCAGCGCTTTGGGCAAAGACCTTAGGCGCGGAGATCATCAACGGTGACCGCTGCGTCATTGCACGCAGAGCGGATGCTTTCTATGGCTGCGGCTCCCCTTACTGCGGTTCCTCCGGCATTTTGAGCAACAAGGAAGCGCCTATCGGTGCAATCCTTTTGCTGGGTCAGTCTTTGGAAAATCGTCTGCGCAGACTTTCGATGTCAGAAGCGTTTCGTAGAATTCTTCGAGAGCTGACCGTCAATGCATGGGATTCGGCGTTCATGGAGCGCTGCCTTTCCCTTCTGACCAATCTTGTGCAAGCGGTTCCGGTATACGAGCTGCAATGCCGTCCGGACGAAACGGCGGTTATGCTGGCAAAGGAGGAAATCACAAAGCATGAATTATGATGTACCGATCAAGCAGCGCCTGCAGGCAAAGGCGGCGCTTGCGGGAATTCCGATCTTAGGCACCTTTGAGTTGACGCCGCGCTGCAATTTTCAGTGTAAAATGTGCTACGTCCGATTGACCCCTGAAGAAATGCAGCCTTTGGGCAGAGAGCGGACTGCGGAAGAATGGCTCAGCCTCGGACGAACCGCCTTTGACGCGGGAATGACCTTTCTCCTTTTGACCGGCGGAGAGCCGCTTCTCCGTCCCGATTTTCCGCAGATCTATGAAGGGCTTGCAAAACTCGGCTTGTCCGTCTCTCTCAACACAAACGGCACGCTGATTTCGGAAGAGATACGAGCGCTGTTTCTACGCTATCCGCCCGCGCAAGTCAATATCACGCTTTACGGCACCACGCGCGAGACTTATGCAGCGCTCTGCGGCAACGCCGATGGCTTTGACCGTGTTACCGACGCGCTGCACTGGCTGAAAGCGCAGAGTATTCTTGTGAATCTGAACGCCACGCTGACGCCGTGGAATGTAAACGAGTGGGCAGCCATGGAGGCGTTTGCCGCCGCGGAGCAGCTCAATTACCGTCCGACGATTTATACCTTCCCCCCTGCCCGCCGCAGCAGCGCCGATAATTACGCACGCCTGAGCGCAGAGAAGATCGGTAGAATGCTTGCCGCAAAGGAGGTTGCGGGCAAGTCTCCGGAGCACATCAAGCAGTTTTTGCAAGAGTCGGAATACGTCGCTGCCCCGCAGAAACCTGCTGCCGAAGGCGAACCGCTGCACTGTTTTGCGGGAAAATCGCAGTTTTGGGTTGCATGGAACGGAAAAATGACCCCCTGCGGAATGCTGAACTGTCCGCAAAGCGACCCGTTTGAAACGAGCTTCCGCGAGGCGTGGGAGGAGATTAAGGCAGAAACTGCAAAAATTCGCCTCTGCCCCGATTGCGTCTCCTGCGCGCACCGTAAGTTCTGCGCCACCTGCGCGGCAGTAAATCACGCCGAGACCGGAAGCTTTTCCGGCAAACCCGAATACATGTGCCGCATGACCCAAACCTTTGTTGAGTTCCTCCGCGCAGCAATAGAATAAAAATTGCGCTCCCTTTATGAGCCTGTCTCATAAAGGGAGCGCCTCAGCGTGTCGAAAAAGTCCCCGACATGTCATTGCGAGGAGCGAAGCGACGTGGCAATCTAATAAAAAAGTTTCGTATTTGCCGGAATACATACAAGATGCTAAATTATTCTGCGAGATTGCCACGACCCCTTCGGGGTCTCGCAATGACAAAGCTGTAGTTATTTGACAGTCTGAGGCGCTCCCTTTATGAGCCTGTCTCATAAAGGGAGCGCCTTTCTGTAGACCGGGGAGATATCCCCGAACTACATTGGGATACAGGAAGAGGTTGCAACATCGCTGCGCTGCCGCAATGACACGGTCTGGCTGCCCTCATTTGTCATTGCGAGCCGAGGAACGAGGCGTGGCAATCTCGTGCAGGAACTTGCTCAGTTTTTATCCGATCAGATCATAGATGCGGAGCAGTACGGTTGCAGCTTCGGCTCGTGTTGAGGTCGCTTTCGGGGCAAAGCAGTTATTTCCCTGCCCTTTGATCAGGCCGCAGGCGGACATACGCGCCACGCTGTCTTTTGCCCAGTCGGAAATACTGCCCGCATCCGCAAAGCTCATCGGCGCACCCTCCGTTTTTACTTCCAGCAGCATCAGCAGCCGGTCGAGGATCGCGCACATTTCCTCTCTCGAAATGCTGCGCTCCGGTCGGAAGGTCCCATCCTCATAGCCGAGAACAACGCCGTTTTCAGACGCCCACATCGCCGCGTCCGTGTACCATTGTCCGGCAGGAACATCAGAAAAGGACGCAGCTCCCTTGATGGACACATCCATTCCCTTTTCCTTTACCAGTCGGTACAGCGTCGTAACAAACATCGCGCGGGTCAATCCGGTATCCGGCTCAAAGCGGTAGGTTCCCGTCCCGTTGAAAATACCGAGCGCTACGGCAGTGTCAACATTATGAAAATACCAGCTCGTATTCGGAACATCCCAGAAGAGATTTCCCTTTGCCGTTACATAGATCGTCTGCGTCGCAGTGCTGACATTCTCACCCAGGGCGCAGAAGCGAAGCACGCCATCATAGCAGGCAAACGGCACCGTATAGCACCGGCTGTTTGTCGTCGGTTCTGTTCCGTCCGTTGTATAATACACACCCGCATTCTCGTTTTGGTTGGTAAAAACGAGCTTGCCGTCCTGCACACACACAGTCGGGTCAATTCCCAATGTATCCAGCTTTTTTGTGATCGTTTCGCTGCGGCTGCCGTTTAAATCATACGCGGCGCATGCCTTAAGCGTTGCCTCTGCCGGATAGGAGAACGGTTCCGTGTACCTTGTGCCGTAGAATGCAGGCTCCGAGCCGTCCAAAGTATAATAGATTGCAGCGCCGGGATCTGCCGTCAGCTTCACCTTCATCCTGCCGTCAATCAGCTCCGCGCTGACCGTCGGTGCGGAGACGGCTTCCGTCTGCGTTCCCGTCGGCTTGCAGGAAGAATAACGATCACCGTCTTGCGGCGTCACTCCTCTGCGTCGGAACAGCTCATTGACCGTTACAAACTCATAGCCCTCAGCCTTCAGCGTATCAATTGCCATCAGCGCGCCGTCAACTGTGGTAGAATAAATGTCGTGGCAGAGGATGATCGCGCCGTCATACGCATTGGAAACGATTCTGTCTCTGACGGTATCCGCGTTGCGGTCACGCCAGTCCACCGGATCGACCGACCAGAAAATCGCGGGCGCGTTCAGCAGTGACAGGACGCGGGAATTACAATCGCCGTAGGGCGGCCGGACATAATATGTAAAGTCCTGTCCAAGGATTTCGTTCAGGATATCCCTCGTGTGATCAATCTGCCAACGCACCTTCTCATCGGATTGCGTCGTCAGGGTCGGATGGTCGTAGCCGTGCTGGGCGACCTGATGCCCCTCTGCATAGATGCGCCGCGTGGTTTGGTCGTATTCCTCCGCGCGCATTCCCAACTCAAAAAAGGTCGCGTGTACATTTCGTTCCGCAAGTCCGTCGAGCAGGCGGTTGGTATAAGGCCCCGGCCCGTCGTCAAAGGTCAGAGCGATCAGCTTCTTCTGCCCATTCGCTGCCGCGGCCGTCATCGGCAGGAGCGTCATCAGGCAGCAAATCGTCAGACACAATGCAATCCATTTCTTTAGCTTCTTCATCTGTGATTCCTCCATTCTCTTTCTCTTTCAGAGGGAGGCGTCCGTCCTGCGTGAGCT
Organism: Bacillota bacterium; assembly: GCA_029225225.1. Classification (GTDB taxonomy): domain Bacteria; phylum Bacillota; class Clostridia; order Oscillospirales; family Oscillospiraceae; genus JAZOXB01. The sequence continues at coordinate 41,226 of JAQXWB010000012.1, forward strand.
TCAATGCAGCCGTCTGCATACCGTACACCTCTTGCGTTGTCATATCCTCCACCCACGCGGGGAATTTCAGTGCCTCCTGCTGCGGAAGCGCCAGTTTGATCGTGCCGCTGTCGTTACGGAAAAACGCCTCGTTCACGGAGACTCCCTCCAGCGTTCCGCACCATGGCAGCCACGGTCCGCGCGGGTGTCTGACCGCGAGGGCGGCTTCCGCCCCGTCAGGCAGATGACAGCGTGGAATTTTTGCCTCCAGCATTCCTTTTTCATCGGGAATCCCAAGATATTCCACGCTCCATTGATGTATGACGAAAATGCGTCGGATTTGTTCCCTATCCAAATCTATATGACAGAGAAATTTCCAGAACAACCCGTCTTGCTCCATCGTCAGCGAGCCGATCCGCTCGCCGTGTTCCGTAATTGCCAGTTCCATAGCAGAATCCCTCCCACACAGTCTATGCGAGAGGGATCGTTCGTTATACCTTCGGCAGTCCGAAACTGACTGCGATTGCATTATCCACGCGATTCATCATGCTTTCATCCAACCGCCCCATGTGCTCACGCAGACGCCGCTTGTCAATCGTGCGGATCTGCTCGAGCAGCACTACGGAGTCCTTGCTCAGACCGACGCTTCCGCCCGTCAGCTCGATATGCGTCGGGAGCTTCGCTTTGTTGGTCTGACTGGTAATCGCCGCAGCTATGACAGTGGGAGAATGCTTATTGCCCGTGTCGTTCTGCACGATGAGGACGGGTCTTGTGCCGCCCTGCTCGCTGCCTACCACGGGACTGAGGTCTGCGTAGAAAATGTCGCCCCTCTTTACGGTTGTATCCATTTGCTTCACGCTCCGTAATTCGTCTCCGCGGCCGCATAGACCTCTATGTAACCGCGGTATCCTTATTCTCCCACGCAAAAGCAAAATTTATTCAGCGGAACTCCGCTTCATTCTATGTCGGCTCAAACAATATATTGCAGGATCTCCGTCTCATTTTCTCCGTCAAGATAAATGCGCGGGATACGCTTGTTGATGCCGCACAGGATTTCATACGGGATCGTGTTCAGGCGGCAGGAGAGGCTATCCACCTCAATGCTGTCGTCCCCGTCCGTGCCGAAGATTGTCACCGTATCCCCAACCTGCGCTTCGGGCACGCGCGAGATATCAACCATGCACATATCCATGCAGATACGCCCGATCTGCGGCACACGCTTGCCATGCAGCAGGAAGGAGATATTATTGGAAAAGCTTCTGGAAAGTCCGTCCGCATAGCCGATGCCCACGACGGCAATTCGCTCCGGATCGGCAGTCGTGTAAGTCCTGCCGTAGCTGACGGTGATGTTCGGCTCAAAATCGCGGATCTGGAAGATCGTCGAGCGGAGCTGCATCACAGGCTTTAGGTCGATCCTGCCGCGCAAATCGGAAGACGGCAGCACGCCGTAGGTTGCAATCCCCGGACGGATCATGTCGAGCGCAAATTCGGGATAGAGCACGCTTGCGCCGCTGTTGCAGCAGTGGCGAATCTGCGGTTCGATACCGACACCCTTCAGTGCCGAAAGCATCTGCCGGAAGCGTTCAAACTGCGTGCGCGTAAAGTTCTCGTCCGCGCCGTCGATGGAGTCCGCAACGGGAAAATGCGTAAAGATGCCCTCGATCAGCAGATGCTTCATCGCTGCAACCTCTTGCAGCTCCGTCACCGTGCGTTCGCAATTGTAGGCAAAAAAGCCGAGGCGCGACATGCCCGTGTCCAGCTTGATATGCACGCGGATGCGCAGAGAGGTGCCCTCCAGCTTTTCATTGAGCATACGGGCATATTCGAGGCTGTGGATCTCCTGCCGCAGCCCCATTTTTGCCAGATCCTCCGCGTGCTTGGGCGGCGTATAGCCCAAAATGAGGATCGGGCCGCGAATACCGCCTCTGCGAAGCTGTACCGCCTCTTCAATATTAGAAACCGCGAGATATTCCGCGCCCAGCCCCGTCAGATAGCGGCTGATCGGCACTGCGCCATGTCCGTAAGCGTCCGCCTTCACCACGCCGAGGAAGCGGCAGGAGGCAGGCAGCTTTTCCCGCAAAGCATGGTAGTTGTGGTTTAAATTATCGAGCGAAATATCCGCCCAAGTTCGCTTTAAGTAATCCATATTGTTCCTTCTGTCAATGAAAATGAAAATCAGAAATCGTCAGTCTGAGAATCCGCTGATTATTATAGCACATCTCGGCATAAATTGGAACCTCATTTTCAAACCAAGTGTCCACCAAAAGCGTTTTTTCGTCAAACCCTTTTTCGTAGGTCACGCGGCACAGCCCCTCCTCGTAGCCGGCTGAGGCAATATACTCCGAAGCCCAGCACTGCGCCGTCAGCGCGGGCGCTGCAGCCGGAACAACCTCTCCGTTCGCCAGCAGTCCGAATTCCGCCGCCATCCCGTCGTAGGTGATCTTTCCGCCGCTGTCGGAGACGGTCGCGGTAATGCCGGCAATCGTCTTCGGGGCAAGGAGTGTCAGCTTCGCCGTGCCGTCCGTTACAGTCTCGCAGGCAACCGTAAAGCGCTGCGTATACTCCCCGAAGTCCGCCTCAATCTCCGCCTGAAAGCTGCATCCGTTCGCCTGCACCAAAGCGGCGCGGAATTCAATTGCCGGAGACACCGCGTTTTCTTCCCCTCCGCAGGCGCTCAGGCACAGAAGCAGGCAGAGTAAAATGCCGGAAAAAGTTCGCCGCAAGGCTATCACTTCCCTATTTGAGTAGTCGCGGCAGCATGTGCAATAGATCGGAGGGCAGCAGGCCGTATTCGCCCAAGTGCTCAGCACAGATGTCTGCGGACATCCCGTGCAGCCATGCGGCAGCGGCAGCCGCCTGCGTTGGCGGTAAGCCCTGCCCCAGCAGGGAGACAAGGATTCCCGCCAGCACATCACCGCTCCCGCCGGTCGCTAAGCCGGGGTTGCCGCAGCGGTTGACATAGCAGCCGCCGTCTCCGCAGATCAGCGTTCGGTGTCCCTTGAGCAAAACGGTCGCGCCCGTCGCCTCATGCAGCTTCCACGCTGCTATGCGGCGATCCTCCGTCGGCTTCTGACCCATCAGGCGGGCATACTCGCCGTCGTGCGGGGTCAAAAGGACGGGACAAGCCGCGCCGCGCACTACATCTATATGCCCCTCCAGCGCGTTTATGCCATCGGCATCCACCACGACTGGGCAGACCGCCTCGGACAGCACCGCCTCCACAACGCGCCTGACGCCCTCGCTTCTGCCCAGTCCGCAGCCGATCAGGCACGCGTCGCAGGTCTTTAAGCGGTTCAGAATGTCCGGGATTGCCTCTGCCGAGAGCATACCGTCCGTATCCGGAAGCGGGAAAACCATCGGCTCAAGCAGACCCCCGGCAATGATTGGGTAGACAGCCTGCGGCACACCAGTAAACACCAGTCCCGCGCCCGTCCGCACCGCCGCCTTTGCTGCAAGCACGGGAGCGCCGGTATAACCGACCGCGCCGCATAAAAGCAGAATGCGCCCAAAGTCCCCCTTATGGGCATTCCTCGGTCTGCGCGGCAGCCATGCGCTGATCTCCGCGCCGCCAATTGTCTCCCATGCGCGATAGGCGTTGACCTTTGCCATCGTCTCTCCTCCTCGCTTTTCGCTTATTCTATCTATATTATAATGGAAACCGAAAAATAGTCAAATCTTTGCTTGCATCTTTCTCGAATCTGTGCTAAAATCGGGAGGAATATGAAACAGCTTTGATCGGGCTGTCAGCTGTCGTAACGCGGTTGCAGAGAGGGCGCGTCGCTGGAAAGCGCCTACCGCAGGCAGATTCGGCTTTCCCCCGTGAGCTTTCGGCTGAACGCGTCTGCCTGTAGGTCGGAACGGTTTACCCCGTTATCGGTTAGAGTGCGCCGTTTTGCGCGGCGAATTGCGGGTGGTACCGCGGAAGCATGGTCTTTCGTCCCCTTTTGGACGAAGGGCTTTTATTTTTTGTGATTTCACCAAAGAAGGAGAAACAATATGAGAGAAGAACTCGAAAGAATCAAACAGCAAGCGCTGGAGGCGATGCAGGCGGCGCAGGATATTGCCGCGCTGGATGCCGTGCGCGTGCGCGTTCTCGGCAAGAAGGGCGAGCTGACCGCCGTGCTGAAGCAGATGGGCAAGCTCTCCGCCGAGGAGCGTCCCGTCATGGGCCAACTTGCAAACACCGTCCGCGCCGAGCTGGAAGCGGAGCTGGAAACGCGCAAGACGGAGCTGGAGGCAAACGCCTTGGAAGCCCGTCTCGCAGCCGAGGCGGTCGATGTCACCATCCCCGGCAAGGAGATCTCCATGGGACACCAGCACCCGATGAACAAGGTGCTGCAGGAGGTCAAGGAGATCTTTATCGGCATGGGCTATACCATTGTAGACGGTCCCGAGGTCGAAGAGGCAGCCTATAATTTCACCCGCCTCAACATTGAAGAGGGGCATCCCTCCCGCGACCGCTCCGACACCTTCTATTTTGACGATGATGACAGCGTTCTTCTGCGCACGCAGACCAGTCCCATACAGATCCGCGTGATGGAGAACCAGCAGCCGCCGATCCGCATTTTGGCACCCGGACGCGTCTTCCGTAAGGATGAGGCAGACGCCACGCATTCCCCCATGTTCCATCAAATCGAAGGCTTGGTCGTCGATGAGGGCATTACGATGGGCGACCTCAAGGGCGCGCTGGAAACCCTCATCAAGCGGCTCTACGGTGAAGACGCGGTCGTTCGTTTCCGTCCGCACCACTTCCCCTTCACCGAGCCGAGCTGCGAGGTCGATATGCAGTGCTTCAAGTGCCACGGCACAGGCGAGGTTGCAGGTCAGGTCTGCTCCACCTGCCACGGCGAGGGCTGGATCGAGCTGTTGGGCGCGGGCATGGTGCATCCGAAGGTTTTGGAGGGCTGCGGCATCGACTCGAAAAAGTATTCCGGCTTTGCCTTCGGCATCGGTCTGGAGCGCATGGCAATGGGACGTCTGCGCTTTAACGACCTGCGCCTGATCTTCGACAACGATATCCGTTTCCTGTCGCAATTTTAAGGAGGTACAGCAATGAAACTGAACAGAAAATGGCTCAATGAGGACTTTGTTGACCTCTCGGATATTTCCGATAAGGCGTTTGTGGAAACGCTGACCGTCGCCGGTCAGAAGGTCGAGACCTATGAGCGCATGGACGCGGAGATCAAGAATGTCGTCGTCGGCAAGGTGCTCTCCATCGTGCGCCATACCAATTCCGATCACATGTGGGTCTGTCAGGTTGATGTCGGCAAGGAAGAACCGGTGCAGATCGTCACAGGTGCGCAGAATGTGCACGAGGGCGACCTTGTCCCCGCCGCACTGCACAATTCCTACCTGCCCGGCGGCATTCACATCACAAAGGGCAAGCTGCGCGGCGAGGTGTCGAACGGCATGCTCTGCTCCATCAAGGAGCTTGGACTGACCCTCAACGACGTCCCCTATGCTATCGAGGACGGCATCTGGATTTTGCAGGAGGACTGCAAGCCCGGCGACGATATCAACGCCGTCATCGGCAACAACGACACAATCGTGGATTTTGAGATCACCAACAACCGCCCCGACTGCTACTCCATCATCGGTCTTGCCCGTGAAGCAGCTGCCGCGTTTGACCGCCCGATGCGCCATCACGAGCCGGTTGTCAAGGGCGGAGCCGCAGGGAATCTGACCGATCTGCTCGATGTAGAGGTTCCCGCCGACGATCTCTGCCGCCGCTACACCGCGCGCATGGTGCGCAATGTCAAAATCGCACCGTCTCCGAAGTGGCTGCGCCAGCGTCTGCGTGCCAACGGTGTGCGCCCGATCAACAACATCGTCGATATCACAAACTATGTCATGCTTGAATACGGTCAGCCGATGCATGCCTTCGATTACCGCTATGTCGGCTCCGGCAAAATCGTCGTTCGCAGAAGCGAGAAGGGTGAGACGCTGACCACCCTTGACGGTGCCGTCCGTCCGCTCACGCCCGGTATGCTCGTCATTGCCGACGGCGAAAAGCCCATCGGCTTAGCCGGCATCATGGGCGGCGAAAACAGCGAGATCGTCGCCGACACCGTGGATGTCGTTTTTGAGTCCGCAAACTTCAACGGCACTTCCATTCGTCAGACCGCGCTTGCCCTCGGTATGCGCACGGAGGCGTCCGGTAAATTTGAAAAGAACATCGATCCCCTGCTGACCGTTCCCGCCGTCAACCGTGCCTGTGAGCTGGTCGAGCTGCTCGGCGCGGGTGAGGTCATGGACGGCATGATTGACATTCTCAATGAGATTCCGCAGCCGCGCTCCCTGCCCTTGGAGCCTGCGCGCATCAACGCCCTGCTGGGCACGGATATTTCCGAAGCGGATATGGTAGAATATCTGCGCCGTTTGGAAATTCCCGTAGAAAACGGCATGATCCTCGTTCCCTCCTTCCGTCCCGACCTTGTGCAGACGGCGGATATCGCGGAGGAGGTCGCCCGTCTCTACGGCTACAACGAGATCCCGACCACCGCGTTCCGCAGCGCCACCGCAGAGGGCGGCTACACCGGCACGATGGTGCTCGAAAACCGTACCGGTGCGCTCTGCCGCAGCCTCGGCTACAGCGAAATTCTGACCTATTCCTTCGTCTCACCGTCTTACTTTGACATGATTCGTCTGCCCGTCGATTCCCCGCTGCGCAAGGCAATGCGCATTCAGAATCCCTTGGGCGAGGACGCTTCCATCATGCGCACAATCGCGCTTCCCTCCATGCTCTCCATCCTTGCCCGCAATAACGCTTACCACAACAGCGCGGTCAAGCTCTATGAGCTGGCAAAGGTCTACCTCCCGAAGGAAGGGCAGACACTCCCGGACGAGCCGAAGCACCTGCTGCTCGGCACCTATGGCGAGGGCGAGGACTTCTTCTCCCTCAAGGGCGAGATCGAGGCAATCCTAAAAGGAATGAACGTGCGCCCCGCCGCATATACTGCGGTAAAGGACAACCCCTCTTACCATCCCGGACGCTGCGCGAAAATCACAGTGGACGGCGTCGAGGTCGGCGTCTTTGGTCAGGTGCATCCGCTCGTTGCGAAGAATTACGGCATTGACGCGGACATCTACGCCGCAGAGTTGGACTTCACCGCGCTATCCGCCCTGCTCGCACCCGCAAGCACCTACGTTCCCCTGCCCAAATATCCCGCCGTCAGCCGTGATATCGCCGTCGTTTGCGACGAAGCGCTGACCGTTGCGGAATTGACCGCATGCATCCAAAAAGCGGGCGGCAAGCTGCTGCGTGAGGTGCGGCTGTTCGATATCTACCGCGGCAAGGGCATCGAAGACGGCAAGAAGAGCACGGCATTCAGCCTCACCCTCCGCGCCGACGACCGCACCCTGACCGACGCAGACTCCGACAGCGTGATCACCGCCGTCCTCAAAGCCCTCGAAACCGAGCTCGGCGCAAAGCTCCGCTAAAGCAGACGCACCTCCGCCGTAGACCGCGCCGGTGCAGGAACTACCAAGTGCGTACACGCTGCCCATCCATGTCATTACGAGGAGCGCAGCGACGCGGCAATCTCATGCAGGAACTACCGACTGGGCAAGAACTGCCGAGATATACTACGGTAACCGCATTGTTTCCAAAATGTTCATGGTTTTTTCTTTACTTTATTGGCAAATTGGTATATGATAGAGAAAACAGGCAAAGGAGGCGGGCGTTTTGGATCACAACACCATCAAATTCACCGTACCCGTAGATACCAACGAGGAAATGAAGCAGATTCTTACCGAGGTCTACCGTTCCCTCACCGAAAAGGGCTACAACCCCATCAATCAGATTGTCGGTTATATCCTCTCTGAGGATCCGACCTATATCACCAATCACAATAACGCTCGCAGCCTCATCTGTAAGCTTGACCGCGATGAGCTTCTTCAAGAGCTCGTTCGTCACTATCTATTCGATTAGTATCCACTGCAACGGGGCTTTCGCGTCTGCGAAAGCCCCGTCTTTTTCCGTTTCATAACTCCCACAACATCCATTTTTCTACGCATCGCACACCCCGAACCGATTGCAGCACCGTAGCGCATTTGTCACGATTGTTTCCAACAAAAATTATTGTTGACAAAATCATCTCTATGTGTTACAATCTGGTTACATTTTGTTTTGGAGGTATCTATGTCCGAAAAAAATGAAGTCCTGATGTATAAGGGTCGCCCCCTCATGCGCAAGGACAATTTGATCTATTATGGTTCGATGGCTGACGAGTATATTGTCATGCTGCAGATTCTCGAATCCAAAAAATTGGAGGATCTTGATTTGGCAACGAAGGTTTCCGTCCAGCTCCAGCGCACGGCGCAGGATGTCAAGGCGCGTGACCGCGTTGTGAAGAAAAGCGAAAAAGACGGGTTCTATACGGCTTTGGATGTTGGCTGTGTATGGCTCGAGCGTGCATTGAACGCAAAGTAAGCAAAGACCACGGGAGGTTTTTATGAAACGGT